>PKTZ01000068.1 GCA_002868925.1 Desulfuromonas sp.
GCCGCCGGCGAGTGATCGATAAAGGGCGATCCGGTACTCGTAGAGTTGGCGGCGGGCGGTCAGGATCGAACGCTGCAGGCTCTGCTCGCTAAGGATCGAGTCGAGGACCCGCTGGTAGTTTTCACTCCCCTTGGTGTAGCGGTCGCGGATCCGCTCGGTCGCGGCGGTCGACAGCTCGAGCTGCGCTTCGAGGCTGGCCAGATAGTCGGCCTGGCGCAATTCGCGAACAAGGGCGTCCTCGACCTCGGTGATCGCCTCGAGTACAGTCAGGCGGTAGCGGTTAAGCGCCTCGCTGGTGATCGCCCGGCGGCGATCGACTTCGGCCCGGCGGTTGCCGCCGTCGATGATCGGCCCGAGCAGGTTTGCCGAGAGCGAGGTCGCCCAGTCGTCGAACAGGCCGCTGCTATTGGTCGAGCTGGTCGAAGCCCGTGCGCCGAGAGTTACTTTTGGAAAGCGGTCGGCGATCGCCGAGCGGGTCCTCTGGTTGGCGGCCCGCACAGCGTACCAGGCCGATTGGATGTCGGGTCTGCGCTCAAGCAGTTCGATCTTGAGCCCGGTTTCGGGCAGGGGAGGTAGCTTATGAAAAGAGGCTGGTTCAAGCTCTCCTGCCTCTCCCGGCTCTTTGCCGAGCAGGATGGCGAGGGCATGTTCCAGCAGGCTGATCGTCACTTCGACCCGGGTCAGCTCTCCGCGGTTCCTTTCGACCAGCTGGCGTTGCTGCAGCAGGTCGGCGATGCCGACCTTGCCGGTGCGGAATTGCAGTTCGACCAGCTCCAGGGTCTTGCCGTTGATCGCGATCTGCTCATTGATGATTCGTTTTTGGCCATACTGTTCGACCAGCTGGAACCAGGTTGTGGCGACTTCGGCGGTGACCGTCAGTAAGGCACTCTTGAGATCTTCACCGGTCGCCAGAAGTTCAAGGTCGGCCGCCTTGTTCGCTCCACGGACACGTCCCCACAAGTCGAGCTCGTAACCAGCGGCCAAGCCGAGGCTGTACAGATCACTGTCGCTGGTGATGCCGGAAGTCTTGGTGCGGGTCGAGGTGAACGCGGCATTGGCGTCGAGGCTCGGCAACAGCGAAGAGCCGGCCTGGCGGGCGACGGCGCCGGCCTGGTCGAGCCGGTCCCAGGCGCTTTTGATGGTGAGGTTTTCGCTGTGACCCTGTTCGACCAACCGGTTGAGGACGGGGTCGTTGAAGAGCGTCCACCACTGCTCATCGAGAGCGACCTCTCCGGACGATGTGAACCGGCCTTCCGGTTCGATCGAAGCAGTCGGATCGGGGAGCTTCGGGGTGCAGCCGAGACAGAGGCAGGTGACAGCAAGAAGTGTCAGGCTGGTAAGGCGTAACCGTGTCATGACCCCGTTATCCCTGCCTTTCGCGAACGAGGTGTTCGCTTTAAGGTTAAGAAGCTCAAACTCTAATTGTATATGAATTTCCCGTGGAATGAGAATATAAAAAAACGCCCGCGAGCGGGCGTTTTAATCAACTATTTTCAGAATGCTACTCTTTGACCCGGGTCACGTACTCGCCGGTGCGGGTGTCGATCTGGATCAGGGTCCCTTCCTCGACGAAGCCGGGGACCTGCAGGGTGTATCCGGTCTCGACCGTTGCCGGTTTGTTGTTGCCGGCGGCGGTGTCCCCTTTGACCCAGGGATCGGTCTGGCTGATCCGGAGGTTGACGAAGTTCGGCAGGGTGATGCCGATCCCCTGGTCGCCGAACATCAGGACTTTTACCTCCATGTTGTCGACCAGGAAGTACTTGTCGTCACCGAGAACCTCGGCGCTCAGGGCAACCTGCTCATAAGTCTTCTGGTCCATGAAGACGTAACCGGTTTCGTCCTGATAGAGGTACTGCATGTCCTGTTCGGAGAGTGATGCCGGCTCGAACGACTCGCCGGAGCGGTAAGTCCGGTCGAAAAGGGCGCCGGTCAGCATGTTGCGTAGCTTGCACTTGTAGAGGGCCTGGCCTTTGCCCGGCTTGGTAAAGTCAAACTGGGCGATGACGTGCGGTTCGCCGTCGATAAGTAGTTTCAATCCTTTTTTAAGATCGGAACAGGAATACATTTTTTGTAACTCCTTCGAATGTTGACGGTAATGTCTCGCTGAAAGCCATTCCTGCCAACATTTAAACGTGAAATGAATGACTGAAGACTTGCGCAGTGCACTTTTATACACAAAGTCGGTTTGAATGTCACTGAAAAATCTTTGGCAAAGGCCGGTTTCATGCTAGATTACGCCGGAAATTCAGATCAAGAAGAAAGGATTTTAAGATATGACATCAAACGATCTTAAGCGTGGTCAGGTGATCCAGCTCGACAATGCGCCCTGCCTGGTGCTCGATGTGACCAGCCAGTCTCCTTCGGCCCGGGGTGGCAGCACCCTGATCAAGACAAAGTACCGCAACCTGCTGACCGCTCAGGTTCTGGAAAAGGCGTTCAAGGGCGGGGAGCGGGTCGATGCGGCCGACTTTGAAAAACGGAAAGGGCAGTTTCTCTATGCCGACGGTGACAACGGGGTATTCATGGACATGGAGAACTACGAGCAGTACGAACTCGGCGATGAAATCTACGGCCCGATCAAGGGCTACCTGCTCGACGGCACCGAGGTCGTTATGGGCGTGTTTGAGGGGATGGTCGTCTCGGTCGAGCCGCCGATGACGGTCGAACTGGTGGTGTCCTAGACCGAGCCGGTGATCAAGAACGCCACCGCCCAGGCCCAGAGCAAGGAGGCGACCCTCGAGACCGGCCTCAGGATTCAGGTACCGGCCTATCTCGAAACGGGTGAAAAGGTCAAGATCGACACCCGGGAAGGGCGATTCGTCTCCCGCGCCTGACACCCTCCAGAAAACCAATGTCCATCCTTCATAAGAGGGGGCAGAGAAGATCTGCTCCCTCTTATTTTGTTCTGTGACCTCTTCACCCCTCCGACCAAAATATTATTTTGCAATTTTGCAAAATAGCAGTTTTGTTGTTTTGCATTGCTGCAAAGTGCCGCTAAACAGGGGCCTGGCGCCTGATTTCTCATTTTTTTAATCTCTCCAATTCCTTGCATTCCTGCAAAAGCGACATTTGTTATTTTTTTACATAGTGGGGGTTTTGTCTGTTTAAGTGCTTGAAATAGCGTAGAAAAATAAAAAATCAAAACGCCGTTATTTTTTGGTATGCAGCTTGCCAATACCTTAACCCAAGCGCGGCAAAAAACGAATCGCCGCTATTAACCAACAGGAGAATCAATCATGGCTTCGAAGCATCCGGACAAACAGAAAAGGGGAGTTGCCGACATCAATGTCAACTGGCCGCTGAACCACCGGCTGCGGATGATCATGATGCAACGATTGGAAACATCATATCTTCAAACCAAGGAGGAGAGCATGAGTACACAGAATTCTTTACTGCGCGGCTGGATCGTCGCACTCGCCGGTGTCGGCATCAACTTGGCCCTCGGCGTTCTTTACGCCTGGAGTATCTTCAAGGGTGCAATCGTCGACTCGATCAACAAGGGTGGCGAAGGTGCCTTCACCTGGGATGTCTCTTCGGCGAACGACCCGTATGCCGTAGCCTGCCTCGCATTTGCTTTTTCGATGATCATTGCCGGCAAGATGCAGGATAAGCTGGGTCCGAAGATTACCTGTATTATCGGCGGCCTGATGGTCGGCGGTGGGTTCATTCTCTCTTCGCAGAGCAACGACTACTGGACCTGGATCATCGGTTTCGGTTTCCTCGTCGGCTCCGGCATGGGTTTCGGCTACTCGGCCGCGACCCCGCCGGCGCTGAAGTGGTTCCCGACCAAGATGACGGGCCTGATCGCCGGTATCGTCGTCTCCGGTTTCGGCCTCGCTTCACTCTACATTGCCCCGCTGGCAACCTACCTGCTCAATACCTACGGCCTGCAGCAGGCGATGCTTTACTTCGGTTTCGCCTTCATGGCAGTGGTCAGCCTGCTCGCCCTGCTGGTTTCCAACCCGCCGGAAGGTTACGTCGCCAACCTGGTCGATACCCCGTCTACTGCGACGGCTACCGCACCCAAGGTTGAGAACAACGATCTCAGCCCGCGCCAGCTCTTCAGCCAGGGCAAATTCTACGCTCTCTGGGTCTGCTACTTCATCGGTTCCGGTGCCGGCCTGATGGTTATCGGCAGCGCCAAGGGTATGGCCAAGGCGAGCATGGGCGAGATGGCATTCCTGGTTGTCGCCATCATGTCGATCGGTAATGCTGCCGGGCGTTTGATCGCCGGCGTCGTCTCCGACAAGATCGGACGTGCCAATACCCTGATGATCATGCTGGTCTTCCAGGCCGCTCTGATGTTCAGCTCCATCTTCGTCTTCCAGCAGAGCAACGCAAGTCCGGTTGTGGTCGTCCTGCTGGTCAGCTTTATGGTCTTCAACTACGGAACCAACCTCTCGCTCTTCCCGAGCTTCACCAAGGATCTGTGGGGCATGACCCACTTCGGCATGAACTACGGCATCCTGTTCAGCGCCTGGGGAATCGGCGCCTTTGCCCTGGTTCGTATCTCCGAGGTGCTGAAGGCTCGCACCGGTGATTATACTCTCTCCTTTGCCGTGGCCGGCGTCCTGCTGCTGGTCGGGGCGATGATGGCTTCGACCCTGCGCAAGGCCCAGCCGGTCGTTGCAGTCGACGCCGTCGAGGAAGAGGATCTGGTCCTGCAGAAAGCCGGGATCGAATAAAGTACCAACTCCATCTCAATGCGCTTCAAAAGTATCCGTGCCCAAGGATACCTGATGCTAGCCCCGCCTAACGGCGGGGCATTTTTTTTGCGCAAAAGGAGGATAGAAACTTTTCCGAGCCGGGAGAGGTGGGGATAATATCGTTTCTGTTGTAAACTGGATGAAGATAGACATAGGAATAGACCTGTGAAGAACAGAACGGTATCTGCTCATAAAGCTGCCTTGAAGATCGCCTCGATTTATGGCCTCTTCTCTATATTCTGGATTGCTTTCTCGGACCAGGCTCTTTTCTATCTCGTCCAGGATCCCGAGGTGTTGACGCAATTACAGATGCTCAAAGGATGGATCTTTGTCATCGTAACCGCGGGTATCGTCTATGCGCTGCTTTTGCGTGAGTTGACAGTCAGTAAGAATATCGAGGAGACCCTCGGTGATCGTGAAAAAAGACTCGGTCTTCTTTTTGACCAGGCAGCCGATGCCATCTATGTTTCCCGCCTCGACGGGCAGCTGGTCGAGTTCAACCGGCAGGCGTGCCAGGAGTCGGGGTACGATGCTGAAGAGCTGGTCTGTTTGAATGTGGCCGACATCGATGCCGATATGGAGACGGTGGAAGAGTTCAGACTGTTTGCCAGCAAGCTGGAATCGGAGAAGCCGGTGACTCTATTGTCGCATCATCGACGCAAAGACGGGACGGTTTTCCCGGTTGAAATTACCATTTCTCTGGTCGATTCTCCTTCAGGGAAGCGGGTCTTCGGGATCGCTCGGGACATTTCCGAGCGTGCGGTAGCTGACTCCCTGTAGATAGTTGTAATATTTTCTTATCAAGTTCAAAACCGTCGGGTCCCGGCCCGACAACCGGCGTCATTTTCTTTGTCAGCGTGACAAAGAAAACGAAGCAAAAGAAAGCACGCGCCTGGCGGCGGGCACTGCATTCGCGGTTGCTGTTGCCGCTTATCACCGACAATACAAATCTCGTAAGTAGCATCTTTTGTGGCTCTCTAGCCTGAAACGGGCTGCGCTGTTCGACGGTGCTGGTGATTTCAGCAGTATTGATTTGGCTTTTCGCCCCGTGGCGGAGCGCCGACGAACCCGGGGACACTTCCCTGAACTTCGGGAAGTGTCCCCATCCGAAGTTGCGAGTTTTTTTGCTGCCGGTTTTCATCTGTGCGAACGAGGGAACAGCGCAGGGTCGGGGCGGAGTGTGAGGGCGAGACCTCACGGTTTCCCTTTTCTAAAATCCCAGACCAAGATCAGGACCGTCGTAGCTTCGGGGACACTTCCCGAAGTTCAGGGAAGTGTCCCCATTCGATCATTCGACAACCGGGAGTGTGGGTCGGGACCCCACGATTTTGATTCTATAGCCGAAATTCAAATCTCCTTAATCAACGCCCGGGCCGCAGTCTGCACCGGATCCCATACCGGCGAGAAGGGCGGAGCATACCCGAGATCGAGACCGATGAGATCCTCAACTGACATACCGGCGGTCAAGGCGGTTGCCACCGTGTCGATCCGTTTGGCTGAACAGCAATCGCCGACTATCTGTCCACCGAACAGTCGCCCGCTTCGTTTCTCGGCCAGCAGCTTCACCGTAATCGGCCCGGCTCCCGGAAAGTATCCGGCCCGGGTTTTTGCTTCAATGGTAGCGCTTACGTATTTCCAGCCGAGGCGATCCAATTCCTTTTCCTGGAGTCCGGTCCGGGCGACCTCGATCGAGCAGATCTTGCTGACCGCAGTGCCGATCACGCCCGGAAAGATGGCGGAGCCACCGCCGATATTGGTTCCGGCAACCAGTCCCTGCTTGTTGGCGATCGTGCCGAGGGAGATGTGAACCTCCTCTTCGGTCAGACGATGGCGACTGGCGGCGCAGTCACCGGCGGCCCAGATGTTATCGCAGCTCGTGTTCATCTGCTCATCGACCTTGATTGCATCCTTGATCGTCAGTTCGAGACCGGCATCTTTTGCCAGTCCGGAATTCGGTCGGGTCCCCATGCCGAGAATGACGATATCGGCCGGCAGGGTTCGCCGGTCGGTGACGACCGCCGTGACCTGTTTTTCGTTGGTTTCGAAGCCGCGCAACTCTTCCTTTCGATAAAGCTTGACGCCGATCTCTTCGAGAGCCTCGGAAACCAGTTTCCCCATATCGGGATCGAGCGTCTCCATGACCTGCTCGCCGCGCTGCACCAGGGAGACGTCGAGTTTTTGGCGGACCAGCGCCTCGGCCATCTCCAGGCCGATATAGCCTCCACCGACGATCACCGCTTTTTGCGGCCGGTTGTCGGTGAGAAATTTCTGGATTTTTATGCCGCTCGCCAGTGTCGAGAGACCGAAAATTCCGTCAGCCAGTTCCCCTGAGATATCGGGACAGAACGGGCGGGCTCCGGTCGCGACCAGGAGTTGATCGTATGGCTCGTACCGGCTTGTTCCATTGTTGCGGTCGACGACTTCGACCCGTTGCTTGTCGCGATCGATCGCGACCACTTCGTGTTGCATCTGCATGTCGATACTGAGCTTTTCGCGGAAGCGTTCTGGCGAGCGGACGATCAGGTTGTCAGCTTTTTCGACCAGGCCGGCGATCTGGTAAGGCATGCCGCAGGCAGAGTAGGAGGAGTAGTCGGTTCTTTCGAAGACGACGATTTCCCGGTCCGGCTGCATTCTTCTTACTTTCGATGCCGCGGCCATTCCGGCGGCATCTCCTCCGATGACGACCAGTCGATTATTTTTCATGCTATCTCCACGATATTGATTAGGATTCGTCAAAACGACAAATGTAGTTTATCATATTGAAATTAACGCAATTCCGGACGACACTGAGGACATGGAGCCGGCCGGGCTACGTTTGCAAGGGAGACGCACTGTGAGCGATACTGACAAAAAAATTTCGCTGGTCCTCGGCAGCGGCGGGGCGAGGGGGCTGGCCCATATCGGCATCATCCGCTATCTCGAGGAGAGCGGCTACCGGATCGAGTCGATCTCCGGCTGTTCGATGGGGGCGCTGATCGGCGGTATCCACGCTGCCGGCAAACTGGACGAGTATGAAAAATGGGTGCTTGATATCGACAAGCTCGACATCTTTGGCCTGCTCGATTTCTCTTTCGGGCGTACCGGGCTGGTCAAGGGTGACAAGCTGATGAAAAAGCTCAAGGAGATGATCGGCGAAACTGAGATCGAAGATCTGCCGATCAGCTTTACGGCGGTCGCCGCCGACATCGTCCGCGAGCGTGAGGTCTGGTTCAGCAAGGGGCCGCTCTACAGCGCCATCAGGGCGTCAATTTCATTGCCGCTCTTTTTTACCCCTTATAAACACAAGGGGGTGAACCTGATCGACGGAGGCCTGTTCAACCCGGTTCCGATCGCGCCGACCTACAGCGACATGACCGATATGACCATCGCGGTTAATCTTACCGGTTTTCACGACCATGAGATCGAGCAGAACGGGCCGGTCCCCTCATCGGAAGAGAACGGCATGGCGAGCTTCTCCGAGAAGATCAAGAGCTTCATGACCCGCTTCGTCCCGAATGAACCGGAAGAGGGTGACGACTGGGATTACTTCTACGTGGCGAGCCAGTCCTTCGATGCGGTGCAGGGGGTTATTGCCCGGCAGAAACTGGCGGCTCACCCACCCGACGTGCTGATCGAAATCCCGCGTAATGCCTGCGGCATCCTCGAATTCGACCGGGCACAAGAGATGATCGACCTCGGTTACCGCAAGGCGAAAGATACCCTGGGGAGTCTCTAGTGCCTGATGTGGCACTTGGCGCAAGGAAAGGTGTCGATGTCCTGGTCGTTGTAGTGGCACTTCTTGCAGTTCATCTCGTCCTTGTCCCAGACCGGTTTGCTGAATTGCGGCATGATTTCAGATTGCGAGCCCCGACTTCTTCTTTCGATTCTCTTTTCCATCGCATTTTCCTTTCATTTCATAAAAGCAGTCATATCTGAAATTTTTACCGATTTTCAGCATGTTGCAAGTAGAAGAGGCTGCTTTTCGTATTTTTGAGGTACAACGCAGATCGGTGAAATGTGCCGAAAAGGTATTTTGCCACCCTGAATCGGCGGGCTGTGGCGATGGAATTTTGAAAAGTGGAGAGTCGTAAAAAGGTCGAGCTACGGCATGGCCATGATCGGCATCTCGTTGTACTCGGGACCGAGCTGCAGCAGGTCGAGATAGGTCATGTCGGGCGGCTTGATCAGCAGCAGGGTCATAATCGCGATGACCGCGGTCGCAGCCACCCAGTTTAGTACGGCAGTACGAAATGCCCAGTCGATTTCGGGCTTGTCGGTCTCTTCCTCTTCCTTGGCCGGGAGCCGGGCTGCCATCTGGCGCATGATCTTCCCCGAAAAAAGGAAGAAGATTGCCGAAACGGCAAACTGCGGCAGGATTTCGATGGAGACCTGACCGCTGGCGAGCATGGCACCGTAAAATGCCATCGCTCCGAACCCGAGCAGGGTTAATTGTCGGCTTAGATTCGCTTTCATCGTATCGTCCCTGCCGGCAGATTACGTTTTTGCCTTTTTCCTGTCAAGCTGCAATCCCCTTTCGGGAATGGTGACAAAATACTTCAGCCCGGCCATCAGGCCGGAGAGACCGGTAATGGCCCCGGCCGACCAGGCGATCGGTTGTACCAACGCGGGGGTGAACGGGATCGCCGCCAGCAGGAAGATGAACAGCGCTCCGAGGCCGTAGAAAACGCGGCAGGAACGGTTGACCTGTACCCCCGCCTCGAGCGGGATCAACCCGAAGAAGCCCCAGAGCACGAGATAACCCGACATCGGTAGCGGCGCTGTCGAGCTGCCGAGGCCGTAGGCGGGGAGAATGTCAAGCGCCAGCAGCGAGGTCCAGAACAGGCCACCGCCGATGAACATGATTCCCCGGACCGCTCTTCTCTTGAGGGCGGCCATGCCGGTAAAGAGCTGGAGCAGGGAGGCGGTGAGCATGATCAACAGGGGCAATTGCACCTTGTCACCGAGCAAGCCCGCCTTGAACAGGGTGTAGCAGAGCATCGACATCCCGCCGCCGAGCAGGCCGAGAGCCATGCTCTTCCGTTCAGCCATGGAACCCTGGGCTTCCGGCAGTGAAACCGGGATTCGGACCTGGCCGATGGTGTCGGCATCGTTGTCGAGCCGGACCAGCAGCTCGTTGAACTTGTTGCACGATTTGAAGTCGGATGAGCAGTATTTGCTGATCATGCTTGCATCATGCGACGTAATATACCCGCAACCGACATCGCAATAATCTTCATTGCATCCGTAGTAGGGACATGCTGCATGTAATGTCATGGCGTGATCCTCTTTGCTGGAGGTTTCGAAATGTTCTGTCAACATCTATTCAGCAAAGGCCGTACCAACTTCTTGTTATGTTAAGTAGAAAAAAGCCCGGTTTTTGGGCGCTTTTCGGGGAGAGAGGCTTCTTCCCGTGATACCCGTTTTTGCAGAGCTGCAAAAATGGGCTGTTGCGCGGTCGGTGTCCCTTTAGGTGGAAGAAAAATCATCTTTAAAAGCGGACACTTAGGTGTTTTTAGTTGTTTTTTGCAGCTCTGCAAATAGATTTCTTGCAATGCTGCAAAAAATAATCAGTCGATACTCCCTTTGTCGATACCATGTTTTTTCAACTTGCGGTAGATGGTCGCCATGTTCATGCCGGCTTCCGCCGCCGCCGCCTCGACGTTGCTGCCATGCTTGCTCAGCAGCCTCTTTAAATACTCCGTTTCGAAATTGGCCAGGGCCGAGGCGTAGTCGGAATCGGAGATCGGTTTGACGTTTTCATCAACTTCGATGAACTGGGCTAGGGTCGGCAGCCCGATGTAGGAGTCGGTGGTGAGGGTGATCGCCGCTTCGATGACGTTGCGCAGTTGCCGGATATTACCCGGCCACGGGTACTCCCTGGCGGCGGCAAGCGCTTCCGGGGTCAACCCCTTGATTTCGGTGCCGAACTTTTTGTTCTGCTCACCGATGAAGTGGTTGATCAGCAGGGGGATGTCCTCCTTGCGCTGACGCAGTGGAGGGAGGTGGAGGTTGATAACGTTGAGCCGGTAGAAGAGATCCTCGCGGAATTCTCCCTTGTTGACCGCCGCCTGCAGGTCGGAGTTGGTCGCCGAGATGATCCGCACGTCGACCCGGGTCGGTTCCCGTTCGCCGAGCCGCATGAATTCATGTTCCTGCAGGAAGCGGAGCAGGGTCATCTGGATGTTCATCGGCAGGTTTCCGACCTCGTCGAGAAAAAGGGTGCCGCCGTTGGCCTCTTCGAGCAGACCGCGCCGGTCTTCGTCGGCGCCGGTGAAGGCCCCCTTGCGATAGCCGAACAGTTCGCTCTCCAGGATATTGCCGGGCAGGGCACCGCAGTTAAGGGCGACGAAGCGGCTCTTGGCGCGCGGCGAGTTATAATGGATCGCCTGGGCGATCAGCTCCTTGCCGGTTCCCGATTCGCCGGTGATCAGCGCCGAGGTGTCGCGGACCGCTACCTTCGCGACCTTGCCCAGCAGTTGCTGCAGCGGATCGGAGGTACCGATGATGTTGTCGAAGCAGAAGCGGCCGGAGAGCTCCTCCTTCAGCTCGCGGTTTTCGTCGACCAGCTGTTGGTGCTGCAGGGCATTCTTTACCCGGTAGAGTAGTTCGTCCGGTTCGAACGGCTTGGTCAGCATGTCGTAGGCGCCCTGGCGGAGGGCATCGATCGAGAGTTCGACCGTGGCAAAGGCGGTGATGACGATCACCGGAATCTCGGGATCGCGACCGCGGATGTGTTTCAGCACCTCGATGCCGTCCATTTCCGGCATCTTGATGTCGGTGATGACCAGGTCGTAGGTGCCGGCAGTGAAATCGGCGACCGCCTGCACCGGCCGGGTGTAGCTTTTGGTCTGGTAGCCGCTGTCCTTGAGGATCGCCTCCATCATCCGACAGAGACCTTCTTCGTTGTCGATCAACATGATCCGTGCTTTTGACATCAGATAACCTCCCGGGTTATCGGCAATTCGATGGTTATGGTTGTTCCTTCTTGTGGCTTGCTGGCGATGCTGAGCAGCCCGCGGTGTTGCTCGATGATCTGCCTGGTGATCGCCAGACCGAGGCCGGTACCGCGTGCTTTGGTGGTAAAGAACGGCTCGAAGATCTTCTCTTGCTCCTCGGCCGGGATGCCGCAGCCGGTATCGGCGACACTGATAATGGCCCTGTCTTCGTCACGTTTCGTGCTGATGAGCAGTTCGCCCCCTTCCGGCATCGCCGCACCGGCGTTTAGGATCAGGTTGATTGCAACCTGCCGGATCTGGTCGGCGTCTATCGCGACCGGCGGCAGCTCCGGGTCGAAGTCGTACTCGATCTCGACCTGGCGCAGGTCGGTGTGGTTGGCGGCGAAATCGGCGATCTGTTCGAGCAGTTCGTTGAGGTCGGTTTCATGGAACTCGGGTTGCGGGGTGCGCGCATAGTTGAGCAGATCCTGGACAATCTTCTTGCAGCGTTTGCTCTCCCGCTTGATCTCGTTGATGTAGTGGTAGTTCGGATCTTCCGGATCGAGCTTCTTTTCCAGATAGCCGGCGAAGCCGAGGATGACCCCGAGCGGGTTGTTGATTTCATGGGCGACGCCGGAGGAGAGGATACCGAGAGAGGCCATCTTCTCCTGCTGCGCCAGGTCTGATTCCAGCTTTTTGTTGCGGCGCAGCATCTGGGTCATGCGGTTGAATGTGGTGGCGAGTTCGCCCAGCTCGTCCTGGCTGTTGACGACCATGCGCCGCCGGAAATTGCCCGACTTGATACTCTTTACCACCGAGGTCATATGCTGGATCGGATCGGAAAGGACCTTGGCGGCGAGAAAGACCATAAACGCCGAGATCAGGGCGGCAAAGAGCGAGATTGTACCCATGCTCTGCAGGATTCTCCCCTTGATCAGGTTCGCCTCGGCGTAGAACTCGTCTTCGTACGAGCCGACGGCGACAATCCAGTCCCACGGTTCGAAGTGGACATAACGGGCGATCTTGCGTCGCGGTTTCGGATCGGTCGAGTTTTTCCAGTCATAGGTAATCCAGCCGTCCTTCTTGTCGGTCATGATCTTGACGAACGGTTTGCCGTAGGAGTCGATGACGTCGCGAATATTCTCTCCCTCGGCATCGGGGTGGATGACCAGGGTGCCGGAGCTGTCCATGCAGTAGATGTAGCCGGTGGCGCCGACTTTCTTCGATTTGATCTTCTGCTTCAGTTTTTCAAAGGCCCGCTGTTCAAACTGCGGGTCCTCGTAAGTCTCCTCGAGATAACCGCCGGTGGCGATGATCCAGTTCCACGGCTTGAAATAACGGTAGGTGACCATCTTGCGGCGTGGTTCGGTGTCACCGAGTTGCTTGTTGCGCCAGGGATAGATCGTGGTCAGGATTTCGCCCGGTTCGGCGGCGGGCGCCGCTTTGAGCATCTGCCGGATAAAAAAGTTCCCTTCCTCGTCCTGCTCGTCGGCGATGTTTTCCCCTTCGCGGGCGATGTGAACCACCAGGTCGCCTTTGCCGGTCATGGCGTAGATGTAACCGCTCTCGCCGACCTGAACCCGTTTCAGGATGTCGCGGGCGGCACTTTGGGCCGCCGCCTGGGAGATGCCACGATCATTGGCCTGCCGCTGCTCGGCTTCGACCAGGCTGTAGGCGAGGTCGGTCAGGGTCTGCAACTCCTCGCGGACGCTTTCCTTTTTGTCTTCCTTGTAGAGGTGGAACTGCTGGTAATGGGCATCGAGCAGGTCGAGGCTGAACTGCGCCAGGTGGTCGAGGTCGTCCATGCTGGTCTGGGTGATGCCCCGTTGCGCCTGCTGGTAACCGATAAAGCCGACGATACTGCCGACCAGGAAGATCGGTAGCAGCACCAGCGGCAGAACCACCACCATCATTTTCCAGCGGATGCGGAGATTGTTTACGAATTTGAAAAGATGTCGTGCCATACGTATTAAATATGGAAAAAGTTTCCGGGATTATGGTTTCTGAAGGCCCGAAAAGCAAGATTTATAATTTTTTGCGATATCGAGTAGCTGGTTGTGGCATTGCGATGAACAAGGTGCCCGGAGGCGGTTACCTTCTGTTCCCAGACAAAATCATCAGTCGACCGCACTAAACCGTCAGGACTGCTCCGCCTCGAGGGTTGTTTCGATCAACGAGAAGGTGCGTCGGTAGTGCCGAATCTCGGTAAACGTTATCTTGATGATACTGACGATCGGGACGCCGATAATCATGCCGATCACGCCGAACAGCTTGCCCCCGATAATGATCGAGGTAATGACCCAGAGCGGATGCAGGTTGGAGAAGCGCGAAATCAGGATCGGGATCAGGATGAAGTTGTCGACGATGACCTGGGCAATGATGAAGTAAGTAATGACAATCCACCAGAACTGGCCGCCGAAACCGAGGTCGATCAGGGCGATGAGAACCCCTGGGACCATGCCGATCAGTGGCCCGATGTACGGAATCAAGTTGGTGATGGCAGCAAAAACAGCAAGGAAGAAGGCGTAGCGGATATCGGTCAACGAGAGTCCGGCGTAGACGACGCAGCCGATGATCGCCGCTTCAATGATCCGGCCGCGGACGAAATAGGAGAGCTGCATGATGATCAGGTAGGTCATGTCGTGAACCATCTCGAAGGTCCGGTTCGGGATGAAAGAGAGGCAGGTGCGGACAATGCGACTGCCGTCACGCAGGAAGAAGAAGGTGAAAAGCGGCACGATCAGGAGGATGCCGCCGATGCCGAGCGCCGATTTCGGCGTGCTGATCAGAATGCCGCCGAGAACCTGTTCGGCCATGGCCCGGCCGCGTGCCGGCAGGTCGTAGGTGGCGACCACCGGAAACTCGTTGTGCAGTTTGTCGACGAGCTCCTTGAAATACTCGGTCAGGCGGCCCAGATAACGTGGCAGGTCGGCCTGCAGCGACTGCCAGGCGGCCTTCGAGTTCGGGATCATCCAGATCATGAAGAGATAGATTAAAAGGCCGAGCAGGGTGTAGACGATGAAGATACTCAGGGTGCGGCGACCGGTTTTACGCTCGAGGAAGGTCACCGGCGGTTCGAGCAGAAAGGTCAGCACCAGCGAGACCAGAAGCGGGATGAAGAGCGCCGTCGTCGCCGTGCGGAGCAGGGTGACGATGGTCGTCGCCGAGCTGTAGACGATCAGCCCGGTGGCGATGCCGGCGGTCAGGGTCAGGTAGAACAGGAGCGCCTGGTTGCGATTGACTTTCGCCTTTGGTGGGATGCTCATGTTGTTCACGACGCTTCGTCCTCAGCCGCAGCCCGGGCTTTTTCCTGGCGGAATTCCATCAACTCCTTGCCGGCGATCTGAAGCCGTTCGCTGATGATGCGGGTGACCCCCATCAGGATTTTGCAGGCGACCGGCGGCTGCTTCTTGACCATCTCGACGACATCGGCCCGGAACAGGCCGAGCAGCTCGGTCGGTTCCACTGCCCTGACCGAGGCGGTCCGGTTGGCCGGAGCAGTCAGGGTCGTTTCACCGAAGAAATCGCCCTCGTCGAGACGGGCGAGCTCCATCTCGCTGCCGTCGGACATGCGGGTGAAGACCTGGACTCGGCCGGAGCGGATGATGTACATTCCGGAGCCGGGATCCCCCTCTTCGAAGATCGTCTCGTTCTGACGGTAGCTCCGGCAATGGACCAGTGATTCGAGCTGGCCGCAGTCCCTCTTGCCGAGGTCGGAAAAGATTGGGACCTGGCTGAGAAAATAGGCCAGTGATTCTTCTTCTTTTTTGCTGCGGAAGAAACTGGTGCTCCAGAGTGGGTTCACGATCCCTCCTGTTTCAGGTCAATATAAAGAAATTATTCCAATTTGAGTTCATAGTCTGAAAATTCGGCGGTCAGGCTCTCGTCGCTCCCCGGGTGTTGGAAAAAACGCTCCTGTTTGACCGGAAGCAGGTAGCCTTCGATCGTTTTAAAGGTCGTTACGAACCGTTCGTCGATACTGCCGTCGGGAGAGGTGATCAGAACTTCGCTCGGGAGAAAGTCTTCTCCTGCTTCGATATGCCTGACCTCGATGGAGAGCGGCGACGATTCTTCCGACTCGATACCGAGATGCACCAGGGTCAGGCGCTTGGTGTCGATATCGATGGTTAAGCGCTTGATCGCCCGCTGTGGCAGTTCGAGGGCGGTGCCGTAGAAGGCGCCACCGAGGTTCGTCGGTTCCTTGAACGTGAGTTCAAACTGCTGGATACGTTCGCCGGCGATCTCCGAGGTGGCGCTTTTAATGGACGCTTTCGCGAGCAACTGTTTGCGTTCTTCAGTTTTTTCGGCCGGGAGGAAAAGCGTGCCGAGATCGATCGCGAAACGCTTGGAAAAACGGTCGATCATCTGCTGCTGGTAGGTGGCGGAAGTTACTGTCATCGACCGGATGACGGTTCCATACTTGCGATTCCAGAATTTCATCAGGTCCGGTTTTTCCGGACGTGGGACATCCTTGGGGATGCTCGCCGTCATGCGGTCGAGGATTTCGGCCAGTTTGTTTGTCTTTACTTTGACCCGGTACGAAACCAGCCCGGGATAAACGTCTTTATACTGACTGGAAACCTGTTCGAGAAGCTCGGTCTGGGCCGTGGCAATGGTCGGGACGATCAGGGAGAGGGCGAGAAAAATAGTTGAGACAATACGCATGATCAGCTCCTCTTGCCGCTCGCGGGAGAAATGATAGTTCAAGGTTGCCGAATTATAACGTAAGTTGGCGAAACAAAAAAGGGAAAACCGTTTCCGTCGGGACATCGCTTCTGTTAGAATTCTTATCGGAGACAAGCTGCTTCGGGGGAGTACAGGTGAAGGAAAAGTCAGAGAACTTAAAGTTTAAGTTTGAGGCGGGGAAATACCCGACCGCACCCGGAGTCTACCTGATGCAAGACGCGGCCGGCCAGGTGCTTTACGTCGGCAAGGCGAAGAACCTGCGCAACCGTCTGCGCACCTACTTCTCTGGTCGCGGCGACGGGCGCATCCATATCCGGTTCCTACTGGAAAAGGTGGCGGCGGTCGAAACGATCGTGACCGACACCGAGAAAGAAGCACTGCTGCTCGAAAACACTCTGATCAAAAAGCATCGCCCCCGCTACAACATTGACCTGCGTGACGACAAGACCTACGTCATGGTCCGGCTTGACCCGCGCGAGGAGTTCCCGGCGCTCAAGGTCGTGCGTCGGGCGAAGGAGGATGGCGCCCGTTACTTCGGACCCTATGCTTCTGCCGGGGCGATTCGCCAGACCCTGAAGGAACTCTACCGGATCTTCCCGTTGCGGCACCATCCGATTGCGACCTGCCGCTCGCGCGGGCGGCCCTGTCTCTACTACCAGATCGGTCAGTGCAGCGGTCCCTGTCACGGTTTGATCAGCAGGGAGGAATACGCCGAACTGGTCGGCGGGGTCGTCGCCCTGCTCGAAGGACGTGAGGAAGAGGTCGAAAGCCTTTTGCAAAAACGGATGCAGGAGGCGGCCGCGGCGATGCGCTATGAGGAAGCAGCCCGTTTGCGCGACCAGATCGCGGCGCTGGAAAAGAGCGTCGAGCGGCAGAAGGTAGCAGATGCTGTCGGTATCGACCAGGACGTGTTCGGACTGCATCGAGAAGGAGGCGAGGTCGAAATCGCGATCCTCTTTGTCCGGCATGGCAAACTGATCGATAAACGGACCTTTCCGCTCGAATGGCGGCTCGACGAGGATTCGCTGTTTACCAATTTCCTGCAGCAGTTTTATGGCCGGGACGTCGTCTTCCCGGACGAACTGTTGTTACCGCTGGCAATCGAGGATGCTGACACTATCTCCTCCTGGCTTTCCGATCGGCGGGGCAAGAAGGTGCTGATCCTAGTGCCGCAGCGTGGCGACAAAAAAAGGTTGGTCGATCTGGCGAACCGCAACGCCGCCGAGGCGTTCCGCCAGCGCGGCAGTCGTGAAGCGGCACGGCAGGCGTTATTGACCGAATTCGTTGGCGCCTTCCACCTGAGTCGTCAGCCGCGACGGATAGAATGCTACGACATCTCCAATATCCAGGGGGCGCAGGCGGTCGGCAGCATGGCGGTTTTGGTCGACGGCGAGCCGGCGAAGCGCGAATACCGGCATTACCGGATCAAAACGGTGATCGGTAGCGATGATTTCGCCTCACTGGCCGAGGTGTTGCGCCGACGCCTGGAGCGGGGAAAGGTGGAGGAGAATCTGCCAGACATGATCCTGATCGACGGTGGCAAGGGGCAGCTCTCCTCAGCCCATGCGGTGTTGCAGGAGGCGGCGCTGGATACACGGATCGATCTGGTCTCGATCGCCAAGAGCCGGGTCAAGGCGAACGTGCGGGGGAAGGTGGTCGAAAAATCGGAAGAGCGGTTCTTCCTGCCGGGGCGCAAGAACCCGGTGCTGTTACGCCAGGGCTCACCGGCGCTGTTCCTGCTCGAACGACTGCGCGACGAGGCGCACCGTTTTGCCATTACTTATCATCGCAAGCTACGTAGTAAAAGTACCCTGCAATCGTCGCTCGAGGAGATTCCGGGGGTCGGTCCGGGGCGGCGCAAGCAGTTGCTCAAGCATTTTGGCAGTTTGAAAAAAGTGAAAGAGGCTTCACTGAAAGAGCTGCAATCGATTCCCGGCTTGTCGCAAAGCCTTGCCGAAACCATCTATAACTATTTCCACGAGAAAAAATGAAAAACCGTGACAGTCCCGCGTCTACGGGGACACTTCCCGAAGTTCAGGGAAGTGTCCCCATTCGTCCTTCGTTAGGTCCTTAGGTAATACTCGATTCATTCAGTCGCGGGCGACCTGCTCACTGATTTCGGCTGCAATTTCTTCGATACTCTTGTCCTGGTCAACGATGATGATATCGGCGTACTTGCGGTAAAGAGGGTTGCGCTCGATGAACAGCTCGGCGAAGCTGTCGCCGGGTTTAATCACCATGCCGCGGCTCTCCATGTCGGCGATCCTTCTCTGCAGGGTCTGCAGCGGCGTGTTGATAAAGACGATCGTGCCGTTGCGTTTCAGGTGGGTCATCGCCGCCGGGCTGTAGACGGCTGACCCGCCGGTCGAGACAACCGTGTGCGCGACATTGAGGTCGAGCAAAACTTCTTCCTCGATGCGGCGGAAGGTGTCGAGGCCGTCTTCGTTGATGATCGCCTGCAGGCTCTTGCCGGCCCGGGTCTGGATCAGCAGGTCAGTGTCGATGAAGTCGGCGCCGAGCCGTTTAGCCAGAACAACGCCGACCGTGCTTTTGCCGGCTCCGGGCATGCCTATCAGGATAATGTTTTCGTCAGCGTCCATGGTTTTCAGTATAGCGGGTTGAAAGTGAAGGTGAAAATGAAAAAGGGCCGGAAATTTTCCGGCCCTTTTTGAGTATGCAGCGATGAGGATTGATCAGCCTTCGGCAATCTTCAGTACGATCTTGCCGAAGTGCTTATCCTCTTCCATCATTCGGTGCGCATCGACGATCTCGTCGATGGAGAAGACCTTCTCGATGATCGGCACGATGCTCCGGTCGGCGAATTTGGGCAGGGCGCGCCGGGTGAACTCGGCGACGATCTCCCCTTTTTCCGAGACCGGTCGCGAACGCAGCACCGAGCCGATGATCTGCTGGCGCTTGACCATCATCAGCGCGAGGTTGAGTTCGGCCTTGATGCCGGAGATAACACCGATGATGACTAGCTTCCCCTTGTAGGCGAGGGAGTTCATGTTCGGCTTGAGGTACTTGGCGCCAACGTGGTCGAGAATGAGGTCGACCCCCTTCTTGCCGGTGTACTCCTTGATGACGTCGGTAAAGTCGGGCGTCTCGGTGAAATCGATCACCAGGTCGGCTCCGATCTCCTTGACCCGGTCGATCTTGCTCGGATGAGCGGTGACTATCAGCTTGGCGTTCGGAGTCAGTGCCTTGGCGAGCTGGATCGCTGCAGTGTTGACGCCGCCACCACCGCCGTGCAGGATCGCGGTCTGGCCGTCCTGCAGGTCGCCGATCATGAACACGTTGAGAAAGGCGGTGATGTACGATTCGCAGACGCAGGCCGCTTCTTCGTAGCTCATCGACTCCGGGATCTTCATCAGGTGGTTGGCGTAAGCGACCGCGTACTCGGCATAACCGCCGCCGCCGACCAGCGAGATCACTTTGTCACCGACGTTCCAGCCGTTGACACCGGCGCCAATCTCTTCGATGGTACCGGCAACCTCAAGGCCGAGAATCTCCGAGTCACCCGGTGGGGGCGGGTAGTTCCCCTGGCGCTGGACCAGGTCGGGGCGGTTGATCGAGGTCGCGACGACCTTGATTAATACTTCTCCCTCTTTCGGGGACGGTTTTTCCGTTTCACCGACCTTCAGAACCTCGAGGCCGCCGAATTCGTCAAGCAAAACTGCTTTCATCTCTTCTCTCCTTCATTGAAATAAATATTTGTCATGCAACTGTGCAGGTTGAATTGAGCAGGAGGGAACTGTAGCGCAAAGGGCGTTGCTGTTCAAGGTAAGAACGGGGAAAATATCCCCTGCACTTATTCTGTTTCGGTTTCCCCCTTGATAAAGCGATAGCCTCGGCCACGGACCGTCTGAAAATGGACCGGGGAGGAAGGCTTCTCCTCGAAATACTTGCGCAGACGGACGATGAAGTTGTCGAGGGTGCGGGTTTCGGTGTTGGGGTTAACCCCCCACGCCGCTTCGAGCAGTTCGCTCCGGCTGAGAATCTCTCCTTCGTGCTGGAAGAAGGTGCGCAGCAGCCTGGCCTCGTGTTCGGTCAGGGTGATTTCTCCGTTCCTCGTTTGTGCCCGGTACTCCTGCAGGTTGATCTCATTGTCGCCGAAACGGTAATACTTCTCCGGTGCCGCCTGTGGACGATACCAGGATGAACGTTGCAGCATTCCCTTAACCCGTAGCAGGAACTCGTCGAGGTTAAACGGCTTGGTCAGGTAGTCGTCGGCCCCGGCCGAGAGCCCTTCGATCCGGTCCTTATCCTCGGAGCGGGCGGTCAGCATCAGGACCGGCAGCTTCGGGTCGTGTTTACGGATCTGCCGGCAGACTTCGATGCCGTCGATGCCGGGGAGCATAAGGTCGAGGACCACCAACTCAAACGGCTCCTGCCAGAGAAATTCGAGGGCATTCTCGCCCCGGTTGGCATGGGTGACCCGGTAGCCTTCGGCTTCGAGATTGTAGACCAGGCCGCTGGCGATATGCGGTTCGTCTTCGACCAGGAGAATATGCGGTTGGCTCATGATTCTTCTTCTCCGTTACCCGCAGTGGCCAGAGGAAGTTTTATGTGAACCTCTGTCCCCTTGCCGAGCCCCGGGCTGTAGATCCAGGTTTTCCCCTTGTGCAGGCGCACGACCGCCTTGGTGATGAACAGGCCGAGCCCGGTCCCCTTGATCGTTTCCCCCTCCTTGTGCCCCCGGTAGAAGATGCGGAAAACTTTCTTCTGTTCGTGCTCGACAACGCCCCGCCCCTGGTCGGAGATGATCAGGTGGAGGGACTTTCCTTCCAGGAACAATTTGATCGTGATGTGGGGAGCTTTTGGCGAATAGAGAATGGCGTTTTCGAGCAGGTTGCGGAAGACGGTCTCGATCGATTCCGCTTCGATCCGGGCGGAGAGATCCGGTTCGATCTCCAGTTCCATGGTGCCGGCCCGCGGCAGCGAGTATTGCAGCGGGCGGAAGTAGTTGAGTACAAACTGCGAAAAATCGACCGTTTTCAGGGAGAGCTTGATCCCGCGCTGTTCGAGCCGATTGGCCGAAAGCAGGTTGTTGATCAACGCCCCGAGCCGGTCGGTATCGGCGAGCATGGTGTCGAGAAAGGTCTCCATCTTCAGCGGCGGTGGTGGGTTGCGGCGGATGGTCTCGATGTGGAGCTGTAGCGAGGCGAGCGGTGATTTAAGTTCGTGCGTCACCTGCGCGATGAAATTTCGCTTCGCCTGCAGCAGTGAGGCCTGCTTGCGCCAGTAGAGGTAGATGACGTAGACCCCGACCAGGATTGCGACCAGCAGGACCAGGCCTTCGACCAGGATAAACCAGTCGATCCCCTTCGGCACTCCGATGCTGTACTGTTCGGCCAGGTCGCGCAGTTCCCAGTGCTTCTGCATGAACCAGCGGATCCAGAAGAAAACGACCAGGAGCCAGGCGACCTGGATGCCGATAAAGGCCATCAACGGGCTGAATAGGCGCTTCAGTAGTTTCATGAGACCATTCTTTACCATCCCGACAAGGGGACGACAAGGGGATTCTTGACCGGACCGTCCGACAAGCTTTTACAGAACTATTACATTCATCGTTCTATTACGTTGTTACACTGTTGTCAGCTAAAGCAAAGGAGATTTGTGCCGATGAGCTTGACGATTGGAAAATATACGGTTCCGTACCCGGTTGTTCAGGGTGGAATGGGTGTCCGCGTCTCGGGCGCCAAGCTGGCCAGCGCCGTCGCCCGCAGTGGCGGTATCGGCTTGGTTGCCAGCGCCGGTCTGGCGGTCAACAGCCCGCATTTCAACGGCCGCAATTACTTCACCGCCGATCCGCTGGGATTGAAGGATGAGCTAGAAAAGGCGCGTGAATTCGCTCCGGACGGCGTGATCGGTGTCAACTGTATGGTCGCGACCACCAACTATGACGACATGATCCGGGCCGCCTGCGAATACGGCGCGCAGCTGATCGTCTCCGGGGCCGGGCTGCCGATGAACCTGCCCGGACTTACCGCCGACTACCCCGATGTCGCCCTGGTTCCGATCGTCTCTTCGGTCAAGGCGGCGCAGTTGATCGCCCGCAAGTGGCACAAGGGGTTCGGACGTTTGCCCGACGCGGTGGTTGTCGAAGACCCGGATACGGCCGGTGGTCACCTCGGCGAAAAGATGGAGAATATCGGCAGCGGCGAGTACGACCAGTACGCGACCGTGCGTGGAGTGAAGAGCTATTTCCGCGATGAATGGCAGCTCGATATCCCGATCATCGCCGCCGGCGGTATCTGGAGTCGGGAAGATCTCGAATATGCTCTGGAACAGGGCGCTGACGCGGTGCAGATGGCGACCCGCTTCGTTCCCACCGAGGAGTGTGACGCCGCCGATGCCTTTAAACAGTTCTACCTCGATTGCGACAAGGAGGATATCGGTCTGATCATGAGTCCGGCCGGTCTGCCTGGTCGGGCGATCATCAAGAACTTCGAAAAAGTGCGGCAGCGTGATGTCGAGTTGAATGTCTCCTGCCCTTCGAACTGCCTGCGCAAGTGCAGTTATAAAGAGGGCCGCGAACGGTTCTGTATTGTGCACGCCCTCGACCGGGCACAGCGCGGCGATGTCGAGACCGGTATCGTTTTCTGCGGCACCAATGCTTGGAAGGCGGATCGGATCGAGACGGTTCAGGAGGTTTTCGACGATCTCTTTCCGCAAGCCGCGACTTCGGCGTCGGCCGATGCGGTCAACCAGTAAATGATCCATTCGAAAGTTAAATAAATCAAGATGAGACGGCAGTCCCGAGGGGCTGCCGTCTTTGTATTTCGTCCATCTCTTGTTTAAGTCTATATCTGGCACCTCTTCTTTCTTGTCTTGCGATGTATATCTATTGTACAATTATAACCTTATGCTGTACTGAAACAAAGTAAGGAGCTTTTATGGCCAAGCAGGAACCTGAATTTATTCCGAAATGGATCGCCTGGGAGTCGACCCAGCGCTGCAACCTGAATTGCGTGCATTGCCGCTGTTCGTCCGATATGGACGCCGCCAAGGGCGATTTCAATACCGAAGAAGCGAAGAAACTGATCGACGATATCTGCGAAGTCTCGCAGCCGGTCATGGTCCTCTCCGGTGGTGAGCCGCTGCTGCGTGACGATATTTTCGAGATCGCCCGCTACGGCACCGACAAGGGGTTGCGCATGTGCATGGCGACCAACGGAACGCTGATCACCGACGAGGTCTGCCAGCAGATGAAAGAGGCCGATATCAAGATGGTCTCGCTCTCCCTCGACGGCTCGACCGCCGAAATCCACGACGATTTCCGCTCCTGCCCCGGCGCCTTTGAAGGCGTGGTGCGTGGCGCCGAAACCTTGAAGCGCAACGGCATCAAGTTTCTGATCAATTCATCCTTCACCAAGCGCAATCAGCATGATATCGGCGATACCTTTCGGGTCGCCAAGGAGCTCGGCGCTACCGCCTGGTACATGTTCATGATCGTCCCGACCGGCCGCGGCGAGGAGATCATGAACGAGCTGATCTCCAAGGAAGACTACGAGGAGATTCTCTCCTGGCACTACAAACAGGAGAAGAATGAAGACGACATTCTGATGCGGCCGACCTGTGCACCGCACTACTACCGGATCGTGCCGCAGATGGCGAAGGCGGAAGGGGTTCCCTTCGAGCGCCGTTCCCTGACCTTTTCGACCGGCGGCGGCAAGGGCTGTATCGCTGCCCAGACCATCTGCCTGATCGACTGCTTCGGCAATCTCAAACCCTGTTCCTACTTCCACTCCTCGGTCGGCAACGTCAAGCAGATCCCGTTCAAGGAGCTCTGGTTCAACTCCAAGGTTTTCAACGACCTGCGCGATTTCAAGAAATACGGCGGCAAGTGCGGCGAGTGCGAATTCATCAACGTCTGCGGCGGCTGCCGCGCCCGGGCCGATGCGGTCTACGGCGACTACATGGCGGAGGAGCCGTTCTGCAATTACATTCCGAACCGGACCCGCAAGCGGATGGAGAAGGAATCGGAAGAACTTGCGCCGAAATAACAGCTCAATAAATTGAACATTTCAAAATAAATCAGGAGGAAAGACAAAATGTCTCAGGAATACCCATTTCTCAAGGCGTGCTGGTGTCAGCCGACCGATTATGTTCCCGTCTGGCTGATGCGCCAGGCCGGCCGTTACCTGCAATGCTACAAGGATGTCCGCGCCAAGGGGGGCGGCACCTTCCTCGATCTCTGTAAGGATCCCGAAAGAGCGGCCGAGGTTACGATCCAGCCGATCGACATCCTTAATGCCGACGCGGCGATTCTCTTCTCCGACATCCTCACTCCGATTGAGCCGATGGGAATGAAGCTCGACTTCGTTCCCGGTCCGGTGTTCGAGGACCCGATCCGTACTGCGGACGATGTCGATGCCCTGGTTGTTCCGGAGGATATGTCGCAGGCGGTCTCCTACGTGCCGGAGATCATCAAGCGGCTGCGCACTGCTTTTGAAGGTCGCGTTCCGCTGATCGGCTTCGGCGGCGCCCCGTTCACCCTCGCCTGCTACATGGTCGAAGGGAAGGGGAGCAAGGACTTCGCGACTCTGAAGCAGATGATGTACTCTGACTTCCCGCTCTACGATGCACTGATGAAGAAGGTGACCGAGATGGATCGGCGTTACCTCAATATGCAGATCGAGGCGGGCGCCCAGGCGATCCAGATCTTCGATACCTGGGGCGGACTGCTGGCGCCGCACGATTTCGAGCGCTACATCCTGCCGTACGTCAAGGAGCTGATCAACGGTCTCAACCGCGACGGCATCCCGGTGATCTACTTCGTCAAGGGTGGTGGCGGCATGCTCGAACTGGTCAAAGAGGCCGGCGCCGACGTGCTCGGTCTCGACTGGCACGTCAACCTCGGTAAGGCGCGCGATATCCTCGGCCCCGACATCGCGGTCCAGGGGAACCTCGACCCGACTGTCCTCTACGCGCCGAAGGATTACATCGAAAAAGAGGTGCAGCGCATCCTCGACGAGAACGCCGGTCGCCCCGGTTTTATCTTCAACCTCGGCCACGGAATTCTCCCCACTGTTCCGCCGGAGAATGCCATACACATGGTTGAGTGCGTCCACCGCCTGAGCGGTAAGTAAAGGGCTTCGCCAAAAGCTCGGTGGCGGTGTTACGCCCGGCCTCGTGCGTTGCGACGTAGTTCCGCTACGCCTCACTTCTCGGCCGCGCAAGCCTTGCCACCAAACTTTTTGCTGTGCCCCGGAGCATTGCGAAAATCATCTGGGGACAGAATTCAATTCTGTCCCCTTTTAATTGGAACCTGACATGAGCAACTCAGACAAAAAAGCGCTTGTCCTTCTCAATATGGGTGGCCCCGATAGCCTCGACGCGATCGAGCCGTTTCTCTACAACCTCTTCGCCGATCGCGACCTGATTCAGCTGCCGGCCGGTGCCCTGCTGCAGAAGCCTTTCGCCAAGATGATCTCGCATTTTCGGGCGAAGAAGGTCGAGGTGAACTATCGCGTCATCGGTGGCAAATCGCCGCTGCTCGAGTGGACGCAGAAACAGGCGGCGGCGATCGCAGAACAGCTGGGAGAAAACTATCGGCCCTACGTCGCCATGCGTTACTGGATGCCGCGGGCCGACGAGGTGGTGAAGAAGATCGCACTCGACGGTATCCGCGACTGTGTCGTTCTGTCGATGTATCCGCACTATACCGGCGCCACCACCGGCAGCAGCATCAAGGACTTCAAGCGGGCCGTCGCCCGACACGCCCCGGAGCTGAATTGCAGCTACATCGAGGAGTGGTACGACTGGCCCGGTTATCTCGACGCCTTGGCCGGGCGGATCGAGGCGGCGATCGATAATGTCCACGACATGCTGCACAACGAACTGCAGATCGTTTTTTCGGCTCACGCTCTGCCGCAGAAATTCATCGACCGGGGCGACCCCTACCTCGATCATGTCAAAGCGACGGTCGACGGCGTCATGCAGCGGGTCGGTGACTATCCGTATCACCTCGGTTTCCAGAGCCGGAGCGGTCCGGTCAAGTGGATGGAACCGGAGACGACCGAGGTCATGGATGATCTGGCGAAAGAGGGGTGCCGCACTTTGCTGATGGTGCCGATCTCTTTTGTTTCCGACCATATCGAGACCCTGCACGAGATCGACATCGAATATCGTGACCACGCCATTAATGCCGGCATTCACAATTTCTACCGGGCGCCGTCGCTTAATGTCGACCCGATCTTTATCACCGCCATGGCCGACCTGGTCAGAAACCGGACGGAGCAGAGGTGATGAAAACCTGTTCGGTCTGCAAGAAGGAGTTCGATCCGGAGTTGCGTGGGCAGGGTCCGGCTGTCGAGATGGGGGAATTTCTCGGGGAGAATGTTTTGCGTGATGGCGAGGAGCTTTGCCCGACTTGTCTTGAGAATCGGGGGATGCTTGGGATGATGTATTGTCGGAATATGGATTGAGCTGAGTTGTTCTATCTGAATTTTGAATATTACAAGATAAAGTCGTGAGGTCGCGGCCTCACACTCCGCCATACTCTTTTGGCAACGCTCCAAAAGAGTATGCAGAAAAGAGCTGCGCCCCGACCCTCCGCTTATCTCCTCGTTCGCACGGATGAAAACCGGCCGAGCAAAAACTCGCTGCGCTCAGACATTTCCTCGGCTTAATCGGTTTTCATCCTCCTCACTCGGCGCTCCGTCACGGGGCGAAAGGCAAATTCGAACGGCCAAAACCACCACAAACAGTAAATCCTCGAAGCCCGCTTCAGGATAGAGAGCCACAGCGACGGAATTTATCGATACTGGTATCTCCAATGAAAAGTGGTAGCGTCAACCGCGAATGCAGTGCCCACCGCCAGGTGCGTGTTTTCTTCTGCTTCATCTTCTTTGTCACGCCGACAAAGAAGATGAAGACGGCTGTCGGGCCGGGACCCGACGGTTCTGACTTTAAACCGCAAAAAAAATGTCCGCCACTCTCAGCTTGTTCAATTATCGACCCAATGAAAAAGCCTCCTGTATGTGGAGGCTTTTTCATGCTGAGTCGCTTTATTCAATCCCAGCATATTCAAGAAAACTCTTCGGCGGCCGATAGACCTCCTGCTGCTTGAGCAGGTCGTGAATTTCGGTCGGGCTGTAGTAGCGTGCTTCGAGAGCCTGCCCCTTTTCCATCCAGAATCCGTATTGTGGAATGAAGGTCTGGTGGTGGATGGTGTGGTCAACGCTCAGGCCGGCGAGGATGAAGATGTTGCGGTCGCTGCTGTCGAAATCGTCGGTGACGTAGGAAGCGATGCGGTGAAACTGGCGCCAGGTGTTGACATCACACAGGCGGCGGTGCGGGTGACTGGAGACGACGACATCCGGCATGAAGTCGAACAGCGAGACCTCGAGCATATTCTTCGGTTCGTGGCTGGCGTGGTCGATCTTTTTGCTGAAGGTAAATGTCTTGGGAGTGAGCAGGCTGCCGATCGGTACGAAATTCTCGTCGAGCGAACGGAAGTGCTCTGGGATTTCCTTAACCAGGTCGGGGTGAAGTCGATAAATTTTACCCAGGGTGCCTTCGCCGATCGAAGCGTCATCGGTCAGTTCACGCAGCCTGATCAGGATGCGGACGGTTTCGCCGGCCGGTTTGCGGAATAGATATTTATAAGGGACTTCGACCTTGATTGTGTCGTTGCGACGACAGATCTTGATCAGCTTGGTGGCCCGCTGGTAAACTTGAAGGTAGTCGCTAAGGAGTCGCTGCATCATGCCGCAGCAGGGCGCGACCTGGTCATGGATACGTCTGATATACCCGATGCCGTCGACCTCCTCGGCGCCGATGTGGCTGCCACCGACGATAACAAGGTCGTGGCCGTGGTGAGCGGCGGTCGCCAGGCGGGACGGGTCGAGCAGGCTGCCGACCCGGCCGAGATTAAAGCTCGGGCAGTTGAAGACATAGCCGAACAGTGATTTCTTGATCGACTGGGTTTCGTCCGAACATTGCCAGATGGCGGGCAGGGTTCCCTTGAACCCGGCCCGGTCGGCCAGGCTCCGCATCCGACCGAAGAGCTCCATCAGGTTCAATTCCTGGTGAATCAACAGGTCTTCAGGTGGTGGGGCGATCGGCATAACGTCCTCCTCATGAATCGATGAGACAGTCCATTACAGCTCGATCAATAATACATAACGCTGTTTTATAATCAAGGGTTTTCGGTGTTACGTCTCGGCCTTCAGGGCCCGGTCGACATCTTCGGTCTTGCCGATCAGGATCAGAACGTCGCTATCCTTGATGGTATAGGTCGGCGGTGGCGCCGGAATGAATCTATCGGTCAGCACGTCCTTGATTGCGATGACGGTCACCTCGAAATTTTTGCGCAAGTCGAGTCCGACCAGGGTCTGGCCGATGAAATGCTTCGGCGGTTCGGTTTCGGAGAGCGAATACTCTTCGGCCAACGGGATAAACTCCAGCACATTCGGGCTCGACAGGGTCCGGGCGATGCGCTGCGCCATATCCTTTTCCGGGTGGATGATGTCGGTCGCTCCGACTTTCTCCAGGATCCGGCCGTGGTCCTCGCTGATCGCCTTGACGATGATGCGCGGTACCTTCAACTCTTTGAGGTAGAGGGTAATCAACGTCGACAGGTGCGAACTGTCTCCGGTGGCGACGACCACCGCGTCCATCTCCTCGACACCCTGTGATGCCAGAAATTCCTTGTTGCCGGCATCTCCGAGAATAGAGTAAGTGCAGATATCCTTTGCCGTCTGGACTTTTTCTTTATCGGAGTCGATGGCGATGACCTCGTGTCCTTCCTGGTCGAGGGTTTTTACCACATGCAGGCCGAAATTTCCGAGGCCGATGACACAGAATTTTTTCTTCATCAGTACGATCTCCCTTGTTATCCGATCATGATGTTCTCTTCGGCGTAGTGCGGCGCGAAGCGCCGGGTGCGGCCGGCGATGGCGAAGGCCATGGTCAGCAGCCCGACTCGGCCGGCGAACATCAGCAGGATGATGATGACTTTCCCGGCACTGTTCAACTTGGCAGTGGCGCCGATGGAGAGACCGACCGTGCCGAAGGCGGAAAAGGTTTCGAACAGGTAGCTGAGAAATTCCCGATGCGCCTCGTGGGCGAGGTCGGATGTCTGTACGGCCAGCAGGCCGAATAGGGCGACCCCGACCAGGATGATCGCTAGTATGACCAGGGCGAGGGACTTGGTAATGGCATCATCGGGGATGGTCCTTTTGAAAATCGAGGTATGGGGGCTCCCTTTGAGCCGGCTGTAGAATATCGACAGAAACAGGGCAAGGCTGGTGGTCTTGACGCCGCCTCCGGCCGAACCGGGAGAGGCGCCGACGAACATCAGGAAAATCATGAGGAACAGGGTCGGTACCCTGAAATTGCCGAGGTCGATCGAATTGAAACCGGCGGTCCGGGCCGTTACCGACTGGAACAGGGCGGTCCAGAAGCCTTCGGTGGACGACATCCCGGCCAGGGCATCGTCCGCTTCCAGCCAGGCGATCATTATTGCCCCGTAGACGATCAGGCCGACCGAAGTGATCAGGACGATGCGGGTATGTAGGGAGAGTCGGTTTCGGTTGCCGTTCCGGCTTTTTCTGCGAAAGCCGAGCTGTAACAGTTCGCGGATAACCAGGAAACCGATGCCGCCGAGGATGATCAATGTGATAACGGTGATGTTGACCAGGCCGTTGTTCTGAAAGCCGATCAGGCTGTCGCTGAAGAGTGAAAAGCCGGCATTGCAGAAGGCCGAGATGGAATGGAACAGGGCGCTGTAGATACCGGGCCAGAATCCGAGTTTCGGGACGAAGGCGAACGAGAGGACCACCGCTCCGGCCAGCTCGATGATAAATGTCATGGCGATGATGTCGCGCACCAGTTCCCGCCACGAGTTGATCGGGGTATGCATCAGGGTTTCGTTGATGATCCAGCGGCCACGGGTGCTGATGCCGACCCGCAGGTAAATAAAGAGGTAGACCGAGAAGGTAGTGATACCCAACCCGCCGATCTGGATCAGGGTCAGAACTACCCCCTGCCCGAACAGGCTTAAACGGCTTCCGGTATCGACGACGATCAGCCCGGTTACGCACTGGGCCGATGTCGCGGTAAACAGGGCGTCGAGGAAAGAGAGCGCTTCACCGTTGGCAGCCAGCGGGGTGGCGAGCAGCAGTGCGCCGATCAGGATGGCGGCGGCATAGTAAAAGACCAGCGCCTGGGCCGGGGAGAAGTTTTTCAGGTTGTTGATGAGAATAGATGGTTTCATCAAAGAGATGCGGCTCGTTCGTTTGAGGTTTTGTGCTTCTCTTGCGCGTATGACAACAAAAGCTGAAGAGCGTGGTTGCCTGAGCCTGGCTTCCCATATTGTCGATGAAGGGCCGCCGGAGAGGTGCTTTATTACAAACCTTCCTTTTGCAGTTCCTCCAGCAACTCCTTCTGCTTGTCTGTGAGCGATGCCGGAACCTTGACCTGAACCACTGCGTAGAGGTCTCCCTTGTGTGGTACGCCGAAACCCTTGAGCCGGATCTTGCCGCCATTCTGCATGCCGGCTTTCACCTTGACCCGCTTGGTTTCGGTCAGGGTCGGCACGTTGATCGAGGTGCCGAGGCAGAGTTCGCTGAACGGGATCGAGACATTGACAAGGATATCGTTTCCCTGACGGCTGAAACGGGAATCTTTTTCAACGGTAATTTCGAGAAAGAGATCGCCGGCAGGGCCGCCGCTACCGGAAACGCCCCCCTTGCCGGGGACGCGCAAACGTTGCCCGGTTTCGGTGCCGGCCGGAATCCGGACGTTGAGTTGTTCATCGCCCCGTTCTGAGTGAAAGTTGACCCGCCGTTCACCACCGAGGATCGCCTGGCTGAACGGAATCCGGACCTTGAGGTTGTAGTCGGGACCTTTGCTCGGGAAGCCGCCGGCGCGATGTGGGGCCTGGCCGCCACGTGAGCCGAAGAGGTTGCCGAACAGGTCGACGCCAATATCGAACTCCTTGAAAATACTGTCGAAATCGAAATTGCGAAAGATATCTTCCTGACCGAATCGCTGGTGGAAGTTGGCATCGCCGTACGAGTCGTAAGCGACCTTCTTCTCTGGGTCGGAGAGGACGGCGTACGCTTCGGTGATCTCCTTGAAGCGGTCCTCAGCCTCCTTGTCATCCGGGTTCTTGTCGGGATGGTATTTCAATGCGAGCTTGCGGTATGCTTTTTTGATCTGGTCGGCCGACGCATTTTTCTGCAGACCGAGAGCAGTGTAATAATCTTTTGCCATTTAATCTCTCCTTACGATGCTGCTCTAATTCTAGGTAGGGGGAAGGCATCCGTCAAGTCAGTTATGTGGACTTGAAAAAGCTGTAAATTCGATTGCTTGACCACTCCCTGTATGTGGGATAATATGCTTTGCATCCATCTGGCATTTCTGTTTTCTCGATACGGATGCAGACCAACATTTAACCGATCAATGTGAGGGAAAATGACCCGGATTGCCATCATCGGCGGCGGTATCTCCGGCCTGTCGACCGCTTTCGCCATAGAACGCCTCGCCGCTTCACGCGGACTCGAGGTCGAAACGGTACTGATCGAAAAAGAAGATCGGCTCGGCGGCAAGATCTGGAGTATCAAGGAAGAGGGGTATCTTTGTGAATGGGGGCCGAACGGTTTTCTCGACAACAAACCGATGACCCTTGAACTCTGTGAGCGCCTCGACATCCAGAATCGACTTGCCCGTTCCGACGACAACGCCCGCAAGCGCTTTATCTATTCCGACGCCAAGTTGCATCGCCTGCCGGAGAACGGACCCTCCTTCATTAGGTCTGATCTGATCTCCTGGAAAGGCAAGTTCCGCCTGGCCAAGGAGTATTTCATCCCGAAGCGGCAGGATGATGTTGACGAAACCCTGGCTGAGTTCGGTCGCCGTCGTCTCGGAGAGGAGGCGCTCGATAAACTGATCGCGCCGATGGTCTCCGGCATATTTGCCGGCGACCCGGAGACGATGAGCCTGAAAAGTTGTTTCCCACGGATCTACCAGCTCGAGCAGGAGTTCGGTGGCCTGCTCAAGGCGATGCTCAAACTGGCCAAGCAGAAAAAGGCGGAACGGAAAGCGGGCAAAGCGGTCGCCAGCGCCGCCGGTCCCGGCGGAGTGCTGACCTCTTTTGTCAACGGTATCCAGGAGTTGACCGACAGCACCGCCGATCGTCTGCAGGGCACGATCCGGACCGGTGCCGGGGTCGAGCAGATCAAAAAGAAAGAGGGTGGCTACGAGCTGACACTGCAGAACGGGGATAAGATTGACGCCGAGGTCGTGGTGACCGCAGTGCCGGCGTACCGGCTGGCGAATATGGTCAGCGGGCTCAGCATCGTCCTCGCCGATATCCTGCGGGCGATCAAGTACGCGCCGATGAACGTCGTCTGCTTCGGTTACGAAAAAGAGAAGATCGAGCACGACCTCAACGGTTTCGGATACCTGATCCCCAAAAAAGAGGGATGCAGTATCCTCGGCACCCTGTGGGACAGCAGCATCTTCCCGAACCGGGCGCCGGAGGGGCATGTCATGCTCCGTTCGATGATGGGGGGCGCGACCAATGCGGCGGCGATCAAACTGAGCGACCGGCACGTGCAGGATTACGTCATGGCCGACCTGCGCGAGATCATGGGGATCGACGCGTCCCCCGATTTTGTCCGTATTTTCCGGCACCAGAACGCGATCCCGCAGTACACGACCGGGCATGGCCAGCGCCTGCTCGCCCTGGAGGAGGGATTTCACAAACTGCCGGGCTTTTTCTTCAGCGGCAACGCCTTCTTCGGTATCGGGCTCAACGATTGCGTGCAGGCATCGAACCGGGCGGCGGAGAAAGTGGTCGGCTATCTCGAGCGGAACGGAAGCGAACCGGAAAGCACGTCCTGAATTGGCAGGAACTTGTGAAATGAAAAGAGGGGCCGGAGATGATCCGGTCCCTCTTTTTTGTTGTATGGATTTGCTCGTACCGACCGGTATCGGGACTATTTTTTTCGTCTGAAAATATCGGTTTTCAGGCTGGAGACCCGATCGAGGAAGAGCAGGCCGTCGAGATGGTCGAGTTCATGCTGGATCGCCACCGCCTCGAAGTCGCTGGCATTGATCACCTGCCGGTTTCCGTCACGATCGTTGAACTGGACAACGATCGATTCGGCCCGATCGACGTTGCCGGTGTAGTCGGGCACGCTCATGCACCCTTCGCGCATCGTCTTGTTCCCCTCTCTGCGGATGATCTCGGGATTGACCATGGTCAGCAGGCCGTGATTGTTCTCACGTCCGAGCTTGCTGTTGGAGACATCGACAACCACGACCCGCTTGCAGACGCCGATCTGGGGGGCGGCTACTCCGACCGAGTGCCCGGCGTCGATCATGGTGTCGACCAGGTCCTGGATCAGAGCATCGACCTCGTGATCGTCGGCTTCAACCTCGGCACAAACTTCTTTCAGGATCGGGTCGGGATAGATTCTGATTTCGCGAACAGCCATTGTTTTAGAGTTCGACCGGGGTGATAGCGCGGACCGAGATGTCGACCTGAAGCTCCTGCTTCAGATGTTTCATCATCTGCTCGATATCTTCGACCGAAGTCCCGGCCGGCAAAACTGCCTCGAGCATCATCACGTAGACCGGTTTGTCGGCACTGCCGACCAGCTTGGTGTTGAGATCGGTGATGTTGACCTTGCGCTCCCCGAGTTCCTTGGTGACCTGGTAGACGATCCCCGGTTTGTCCGAACCGTAGACCGAAATCATGCAGATCTCCCCTTCGATGTCGGGGTGGGTCTCTCCTCCCGGTTTCAGGGTCCGCAAAAAGACCGAAAGTTCGACCTCCTCCAGAGGAGCAAAGGCGTCGCCGAAGCTCTCGCGACCGGTATACTCCGGGTGGGCCAGAATCAGAATCATGGCGAACTGGCCGCCGAGGATCGAGCAGCTCGAGTCGGCGATGTTGCAACCATGATTGAAGAGGATCTCCGTGACCTGGGAGACGATGCCGGGTCGGTCACGACCGATGATAGTCAGGGCGAAATGGTTCATTTTTTTCTCCGGGCCGAAGTTAGGTTCTTAGAAATTATCTACCATGAACCCGGACAGATTTCCAGCTCTGTTCAATTTTGCATAAAAAAAGGCCCCGCAATAAGCGGGGCCTTGATATCACTATATCGTGATGACTTACTTCTTGTGGCAATCGTTACACTTGGTCGGGCCGCCCTGGTCCTTGTGGCAGTCCTTACAGGTGGCGCCGTGAGCAGCAGCCTTGTCGACGGCGATCTTTGCCGGCTCACCTTCGTGGCAGGAATTACAACCGAGCTTATCGCCATGAGCCTTGTGATTGAAGGTAACGTTCCCCTTCTTGTTTTCATAGGTTACGGTGTCGGCTGCCCAGGCAGCGGTGACGGCAAAGGCAACGATCATCAGAGCTACAACCAGTTTCTTCATGTTCTTTTCCTCCTAGTGAAGTTAGTTTGAGCAAATTAAATCGGTGTGATGATAGTTTTCACATTAGTTTTTGTCAAGAGAAAATGGAAGTGAATTCTTCGGTCTGTTTAACAAAAAACTCTTTAAGTATTGGCAGGTCACATACTATGATGAATCTTTCGTTTGAATTTAATTGATATATTTATAAATATTGTCGCTTCGACTGAGCCAAAATAACTGTTATTATTAAATTTTAGGTTATTTCACTTACGGAGGACGCGGAATGCAACTGAGGGCATCGGAATCGATCACGGTCGGTGACTTGGTCTGCCTGGCGACCGGTCTCGATGGTCACCAGATCCTGCAACGGTGGCGTTTCGGCTGCGAAGCGGTCGGGATAGCGGTCCGTTCGATCGCCGAAGATGAAGTGGTTGAGTACCAGCCGAAGACGAGTACGGGCGACATCATGGTCAAGGGCGGGCCGCTCTCCTCTCCGAACGAGGTGGTCTCACTCAAGGTCGCTTGTGATCTTAAAACGGATGACCTAATCTGCCTGCGACACCAGCAAAACGGCGAGGTTCTGGTCGATAAGTGGCACTACGGAGACGAAGCGGTCGGGATTACCGCCCGGGAGATCGCGATCCATGAAGCGATCGATTTTTGCCGCGGCAAAAGCACCGCCGACATCTACGTCAAACCGTTGCCCGAATCCTGATCGTACCGCTGACCTTGCCGTTATCGGCTTTCGGCGGCATGAATTGATAACAATGAAACCTTGATTGGCAGGAACAAAATGACCCGAAAATATTTATTGAAAAATTTGGCATTTCTCCTTCTTATTACGCTGTTGCTTCCACTGGTGGGATGTCAGGATAAGGAGCAGCCGGTCCGGATCGGCGTTATCGCCGATGATTTTCTCGATGACGCCTATCACAGCTTGAACTGCATCGAGTTGGCGCTCGCCGATGTCGAACAGGAAGGCGGCCTGATGATCGACGGACGGAAAGTCAAGCTGGAGCTGGTGGTAGAAAAGATCGAGTTCAACCCGGAGCAGGCGGTTGCTGCGATCCGTAAATTGATCAACAAGGACGATGTGGTTGCCGTGATCGGTCCCCAGTACAGCGGCGACGCCATTCCAACTGCCTCGATCGCCGAGATCTCGCGCGTGCCGATGATTTCGCCGATGTCGACTAATTCGAAGACAACCTACGGCAGAAGCTACGTCTTTAGAATGAGTTACCTCGACGGGGTCCAGGGGCGGGTCATGGCGCAGCTTGCTGCAGATGATCTGAAGGCAGAGCGGGCCGCCATCCTTTACAATAAGGCCGACCC
>PKTZ01000183.1 GCA_002868925.1 Desulfuromonas sp.
GCTTTTACTGCTGTTGCTGATGACGGATCAGCCATGTGGTACAACCCTGCCGGTCTCGCTTTTGAAGGAACCGATGTCATTCTTGAATATTCCGACTCAGTTGAATGGGACAAGAACAAATCGCGACTTTCCGATGGCGATTCCTCTTACTTTTTGGCTGGTCGTTTCAAGGGCGGTTGGGGTGTCTCCTTTTATGAGCCGTATAAAACTTCTTATGGTATTAATTTTGTTGATAATGGCAACACGTATACAGGCCTCGTTTCCTCAGACGTAAACCAACTCTCAGCGGGCAAGGGATTTAGCCTCGGATCTAATGGGAATTTCAAGTTGGGTTTTACGATCGATATGACCTACATCTCGCTGGATGATTCACAGTCTGATGTTTATAAGAACGGTTTTCCGGCGAATTATGTCGTAGAGGATGATTCTGCAATTGGTCTTGCCGCTTCTCTTGGCGCAATGTATGTCATCCCGATTGAGTCTAAAGGAATGAACATCAAGCTCGGTGCGACCTATCATTCAGAATCGAGTTCTGAAAGCGCCGATACCTATAGCAATGAGCCTGACCTTTTTGTTGAGCGGCCTTCGAGTTGGGACATCGGTGCATCTTTCTCAAAGTCTTTTGCCGCGTTCCCGTCCGCGTTGCTGCTCTCCGTGCAGTACGGCGAAACCGATTACGGTTCAATGGGTGATCTCGCTGAAGACTTAACCTGGGAGAAAACTTCGTTTGGCGTTGAATACGTTATCAGCAAGCAGATTCTCTTCATGAAGAACCTGGCGTTCCGTGCCGGTGTTTACGAATCTGATATGGCTGAATGGAGTGCGCCTCACGTTAAGGGGAAATCGTTCGGTATCGGCACCCTGATCGTTGACCATTTCGGTCTTGACCTGACCAAGGAAACCCGAGAGTTTGATTGGCCTGTTGGTCACTGGTGGAACGGCCAGGAAGACCTCGACCTGATCTCCCTCGCGGCGACCTGGACATTTTAATAACCTTTAACTGATTGTTAATTTCATTACGCGGAGACATCCTGTTGAAACTGAATCTAACAAGTATCGCTCTCTTGAGTGTTGTCATGGTCCTTTTGTCTGCTTCATTGTGTGCTGCAGGTATTTCACTGAGGAATAGTGGTTCGTACAGCAATGATACCGCTGTTAGCACCTTTGAATATTTTGAAGAAGGACGAGAGTTGTACAAAAAACATGACTTGGAAGATGCAGAAAAAAAACTGATGCGTGCACGTTCACAAGTTAGTCAGGATGATCCCCAGTTTTCATTTTTCCGCGTAGAGAATATTCTGATACCAGGCGGAGGGCGTTGGCCCAAATACAAGCAGGTAGATGTTACCCGGACAGAAGATTATTACCCAAACAGACTTCTGAAAGAGTTACGTTTACTGGCTCCTCCCAAACCCGTTGTTGTGATGGAAGTCATAGAAGGTACTGCTTCCGGTTTCGATGTCTTTGCCAATGTTAAGAACGATGGTACAAGCCGCATTGAACAGATAGCTGTTTCCTTTCAAGGCCGTAGCAACTCCGGGGGGAAAAGTATTCAGGAATTACTGCCTGGTCAATCGAAAAGGATTCATGTCACGACCGTTAAAAGCCTGGAGGAGGCTTTTAGCGGTCGTGTCGCTGTTTCAGAAATGTACGGTTTCGAACCCTGTGAAATCCAATTTTAACCGTTAAGATTTTTATGAAATATTCAATTTTATTCTTGTTCTCTATTCTGGTTTTCCTTTCGGGATGCTCGGCACCCAAGAGTATCAATCCGTGCGACTTCGAATCTAACGGACCGCGCCCCGGTTGGGCCGATCTCGATTACCCCCCCGGGAATAAATTGTATGGAATCGGGATTAGCAGCCCGGTTTTAAAGAAACCTGATGGCAGCCCCAATGGCCGTCTGGATAAGAAAAAAGCTGCTCAAATAGCAGCTAAAGCTGATTTAGCTGAACAACTCAACACTGAAATTTTCAGTCAGCTCGAAGAGGAAATTGTCGCCAGGGAGTCTGATGATTCATCCAGCATGACAATCGATGTGCGCAGCCTTGTTAAGACAACAACACAAAGACAAATGGGGTTTGTACGCTACGAAGACACCTGGCAGGACGGCGAGACCTGCACTGTTTATGTCCTGGCTTCAATGCCCGGCAAATATGTAGATATGATGATCGGTCAATTTAAGGAGGTTGTTGGAAGATGATATCTCGAAAGATCCTTTCCTTTTTCGTTCTGATTTTGTTAACAGCCGGGGTTGTAAATGCCTCCCAAATTAACAACAAAACAGTTAAGTACTATATTGATGTAGATTCCCACAGAAAAGGGTTGCTTGAGTTCAGCATAAAGGATGATTCGGTTGTTTCTTCTTATTACGGCGTCAGCAATGATGACCGGATACCCTTCTTTGTGCCTTCAAAAAGTTTCACGACGAGTGATGGACTTTCTCTAAACACCCTGAGTAAGGGAAAAGATAAATATACGATCTATTACGATATCGACAAGGCTCCTAAAAGAGCTCGAAGCTACATAGCCGGTGATGCCAGCACGAAAGCCATTGTCTGGGATGAAATCCAGCAGAATTCGCCTTGGCAGTTTGAAAAGATTCCGGCAGTGGTTATGGAAAGTATGCTGCTTGGATTTATCAACAATAAAATCAAACCGAATGAAAATTTGATGTTTTACGATGGCACGGGGCGTACAGGGATAAGACTGTACTTCGAAGAGGCTCCATCCAGTGACCTGTCCTTGGCCGGTATGAGATGTGCCAAATCTGCTTTTACCTGTAAAAGAACAAACATCCCCGGAAAGGATGACGTTAGTCTGTTCAAGGTCTTTCTTAACCGTTATGGCGTACCCGTGAAGGTCCTTGCAAACTCTGGGCGGTGGTCTTTGGAGCTTGGAGCTGTCGCCTCCGGTCCAAAACAGGTCGAGTTTGATGTTTTTAAGGACCTTGCCAATTCCGCAAAACGTGATTTTTCACAAAAAGTCAGGTCGATGGGAAGCGGCATGAAGCTCGATGAGTTTTCATTGAAGAGCAAGAATCAACGAGAAATCGTATTTAATTATGCCGCTTCGACCTCACATGTAACAGTCGATAATGACAAGTCGATAGTCCTGAAACTTCTTGCAAAAATGCTACGTACTAGCTCCTACAATAAGTCGGCCGCTAAAATGCTCAAACCATCTGGAGGCGGTTACGCGATGTCGGTAGATGCTGACGATGTCTGTGACCAATACAGGGATGATACGCTTAGAGGTGAAGTCAGTAAGGACTGTAAAACCGTTGCCCACGAAATGAAAAAATCTGTCTATGGACGAGATCTGAGCAATCTGTACAAGACGATGACTTCACTGTATAAGTGCGACAAGGGTTCAATCTATATCGAGGAGTCTATGGGGTCTGACGACTTTATCTGCAAGATCGGTGGCGAGGAAATAGAAGTCGATTTGGAGCTTTTGGCCCAAGAATACCTAAGTCAGCAAACTGGATCGGAAATAAAAATCAAGGACGTAGATCTGTCAGTAAGACAGAAGAGCCCTTTCCTGCAGATCGAATATTTGCAGGACAGGGCGGTGGATCAGAGGGCGATTACAAGATCTGCGGCACGAATATTTGCCGATGAACTCGGAACAAAAAATTATATGTCCATTGAAAATCAGATTGTTCGTAAAGGTGATGAATACTTGCTA
>PKTZ01000099.1 GCA_002868925.1 Desulfuromonas sp.
ATCTTCGGGGTATTCCATGTTCTCCTCCTGCCCTGTTGATATGAGCTTTGATCAAAATCAGTTCAGTTTACTGAAAAATGCCAGAACGAAAAATCAGTTATCGAGAATCTCCGGGATCCGATCCTCGTGGCCGAGCGTCATCAGGTGAACACCCTGGCAACAGGATCGGGCAACACCGACCAGTTCTCGGGCGATGGCGACACCCTCGTCCAGAGGGTTGCCCGCCTTTTCCAACCGATCGATGTGCTTTTCCGGAACCCGCACACCCGGAATATTGTCATTGAGAAAACGGGCCATGCGGGCACTTTTCAGGAGCAGTATCCCGGCCAGCACCGGTGTTCCGACCTCTCGCGCCTCGGCCATGAACTGCTCGAACCGGCCGCCGTCGAAGACCGCCTGGGTCTGGAAGAAGCGGGCGCCCGAATCGATCTTCTTGCGGAACTTCTGAAACATCAGCTCGAACGGCTCCGACTCCGGGCTGACCGCCGCCCCGGGGAAGAAAATCGGGACGCCATCAAGCTTACGCCCTACCATATCAACCCCCTGCTGCAGATCATTCACAGCCTGCAGCAGCTGAACCGAGTCGAGGTCAAAGACGGAACGCGCTTCCGGGTGGTCGCCGAACCGGGCGTGATCTCCCGACAGCAGCAACAGGTTCTCGATCCCGAGCGCGGCCGCGCCGAGGATATCCGACTGCAGCGCCATCCGGTTGCGATCGCGGCAGGTCAGTTGCAGGATCGGCTCGATCCCGGCATCAACCAGTTTACCGGCGACGACCAGTGGGCACATCCGCATGTTGGCGCCCTGGTTATCGGTAACATTGACCGCGGTCACGCCGGAAAACGCCGCGGCAACGTCCAGAACATTCTGCAGGTCGATCCCCTTGGGCGGGGCAACCTCGGCCGTCACCGTAAAACGACCGGCCGCCAACTCTTCCTGCAATCGTGACATCAACATTCCCCGCGGCCTGACCGGCCGAGATAATAATCTTACTTCTTGATATTGAAACGTCCCGGTTTGCGACGTTTGTCCCAGTTTTTCGGCGCGACCGTACGGGCGAACACCCCAGGCCGTTTCTGTTTCTTGAGACGCTCGTAGATCAGGTGCCAGGCACAGTCGATCTCCCGATCAACTTCGCACTTGCTCTCTTCCATGCCGCCGCAGGGACCGTTGAGAAGGCCCTTAGCGCAGTTGGTAACCGGACAGATGCCGGCCGTTTCGTTGAGAATGCAGTCTCCGCAGAGCGAGCATTTCTCCTCGAACTGCCCGAACCGCTTGATATTGCCGAGGAACAGGGAATCAAGACCGCCGACCACGCGCTTGTCACTGCTGGCCGAGATCGACTGGATACCGGCACCACAGGCGAGAACAAGCAGGGCGTCGGCATCTTCGACCGCCTGGCGATGATGGCGCAGGTCACGTCCGGCCCTCATGATATGGCAGGCCTCGTCGATAACGACGCTGCCGGTCACCTCGCGGTCGACGCTTTCGATCCATTCCTGCATTTGGAAGACTTCCTCTTCCCCGCCCGACTTGCAGGCAGTCGCGCAGGCGCCGCAGCCGACCAGGAAAAGCCGTTCCGCGCCATCGAGAGCGGCGAGAAGTTCATCCTTTTTTTTCTGGTTGCTGATAATCATGAAGAAATCTCAAATCTATTGTTTTTCGGCCCGACGTTTTGCCGATTCGACCGTGTTATACAGCAACATGGTAATAGTCATCGGACCGACCCCTCCCGGAACCGGGGTGATGGCACTGGCGTGTTTGCTGGCCCCTTCGAAATCGACATCGCCGACCAGCTTTTTATCGCCGACCCGGTTGACGCCGACATCGATGACTACGGCACCGTCCTTGATCCAGTCCCCCTTGACCATCTCGGGACGACCAACGGCGGCAATAACGATATCGGCGGCGCGGACCTTGGCATCGAGATCTTGAGTGCGCGAGTGGCAGAGGGTGACGGTAGCATGTTCAGCCAGACACATCATGGCAATCGGTTTGCCGACGATATTGGAACGACCGACCACGACCACATCCTTCCCCTTGAGGTCGACGCCCTCAGCTTCGAACATCTTCATCACGCCGTATGGCGTACACGGTTTGAACAGCGGCTTACCGGTGACCAGGCGTCCGACGTTGTATGGGTGGAACCCGTCGGCATCTTTGGCCGGTGAAATCGTTTCGAGAATCTTGTTCTCGTCGATATGGTTGGGCAGCGGCAGCTGAACGAGGATGCCGTCGATCCGTTCGTCGTTATTCAGCTCATCGATCAAAGCGAGCAGTTGCTCTTCGCTGGTCTCGGCCGGCAATTTGTGCTCATCGGAAAAGATCCCGCATTCGGCGCAGGCCTTCTCCTTCATCGACACGTAAACCCGGCTCGCCGGGTCGTCACCGACCAGTACGACAGCCAGCCCCGGTGTAACACCTTTTTTCTTCAGATCGGCCGCATCGTCCGCGATTGCAACCCGCAAATCTTTGGCGATCTGCTTTCCATCTATAATTCGCGCCATAGGTCAAAACCCCCTTTGAAATGAGGTCAATATAAACAGATAACAAAACGATTGTAAAGATGTATGGAGAGCTTAAATTCCGCTTTTGGCAGATTGGTCCGAACCGGAGTGGTGTGCGGGAGTAGACGCGTCCGGAATTGCCGCGACAAAAGCCTTGCGCAGATCGGCCAGGGCGACCTGTCGTTCGACTGAAGGGAGAGCAGCAAGCCGCTGCGCAGCACGGTAAAATGCCGGCAAATCATTGCCATTGCGCCGCAACAATTCGGCAAAAGCATCGAGATGAAAACGATAAGTATGGCTTGACAGGAAACGGGCATTATTCAAACCACCGGCGAACCAGTCGTCGTAGCCGGAATAGCCACCCCATTCCTGTTTAAGTTCACGGTGAGCCTTGCGCATGCCGGAAAATGCATGCTGCTTGCACTCTTCTCGTTCGGCCGAGGAGCCATTCATACGCCCGTCAAAACAGTCCAGTAACTCTTCCCGGGTCGAAGCAACCAGATCGAGGAAGTCGCCCTGCCGTTGCTGGAAAAGTGCATACTCCTTTTGCTCTTCCAGCGATCGATTATCATTGAGCCAACGCTTGACCCCTTCACCCTCAACTGCGCTGGCAAATGCTTCGTTGAAGTCTCCGTCACTTTCGGCGTAGACCATCTGGTGTGCCATTTCGTGAAAAATCAGTCCGGCCAAGGCCCACTCCGGGTAGTCGACGAAGGTGTTGAGCACCGGATCATTGAACCAGCCGAGGGTCGAATAAGCAGGAACCCCGTAGGTGTACACATCGAGTCCACGCTGACGCAGAGAATCTGCAAAAAGTTCAGCCCGGTCCCGGCTGAAATACCCCCGGTACGGCAAACAGCCGGTAAAGGGGAAACACCACTCTTTGGGCGCCAGTGAATAGGCCGGCGCGGCAACAACATTCCAGACGGCGTAGGAGCGCCTGATATCGGCATAGGTGCTGAAACTTTCGCCGACCGGCATCGCCAGATCGGTTTCGGCAAACGAGCGGATATCGAGGACGAGCTGCAATTCGTGCCGGAGCCGTTCCGGATTGGAGGGATCGACAACAATCTTCTCGATCGACTGCCGTTTCGCCATCATCGAAAGATGTCCGCCGATACCCTGACTGTAGTAACCGAAGTCTGAGCAGGCCGCGACGACAA
>PKTZ01000054.1 GCA_002868925.1 Desulfuromonas sp.
CCCCTGCATCAGGCTTTCCGGTGCCTTCTCCAGCTCGATCACGGCCAACGACTCGGCTTCCCCCGCGCCTTCGATCGGCTCAAGGGAGGTCAGTTCGCCGTCACGCCGACCGGTCCGGAAGATCGGATGGGTCACCACTCGGAAGTGGATATGACGGCGGTTCAGACAGAGCTGGATGGTATGGATCAGGAACGGGGCGTCGGCACAGTTGGTCAGCAGTAGTGAGCCGCCACGGCGGGGGAAAGGAACCAGCTTGACCGAGATCGGTTCACTCCTGTTCTCAATAAACTTATAGAGCGTTTCAACCCAGTCGGCCAGCTGTTCGGCCGTCGGTGGTGCGAGATAGTAAAGTGGGGTATTGGCGGCAAGGATATCGCTCAAAGTCGACATCCTATCAAAGGTTTCGGGTGACTGCCGGTTTTTGAGCAGTTTCAGGATATCGGCTGTTTTACCAGCCAGTTCTTCCCTGGCCGGTCGCCGATCGTTCGATGTCACAATGACTTTCATTCCCTACACCTCCACCTACAGATAACAATCCCGACCACTGATTACAGGTTATGGTATGCAAGGGCAACCTGCAACACTCCGGACATAATCAGTTATCGAAAAATTCGATTTCAGCCCGCTCTTTCAACTCCTCTACCCACTGTTTGAGCAGGTTGACACTCGTCTCTTCCTTGAGCAGCTTGATGATCTGCGGTTCCGCCTCTTCCAGGCTGAGCGGTGCATCTTCCTCCCGCTCCAGAAGCATGACCAGGTGAAATCCGAACTGGGTCGCCACGATATCACTGATCTCGCCCGGCTTTAGGGAAAAGGCTACTTCCTCGAACTGCTTGACCATGTCGCCCCGGCGGAACCAGCCGAGATCGCCACCGGCGGTCGAACTCGGGCAGTCGGAATGGGATCGGGCCAGTTCGGCAAAATTCTCCGGAGTCACTTCCTGCTGCAGTTCACGGATCTTGGCCAACGCCTGTTCCTCTTCTCCTTCGCGCAGCTTGGCCAGAATATGACTGGCCCGTACCCGGCCACGCCGGATCATCTTCTCCGGGTGCTTGTCGTACATCGCCTTGATCGCGTCCTTATCCGGGTCGGGCAGATCGGCGATCTTCTTCTCGGTCATCAAGTTGACCGAAATATCCTGGCGCAGCATGCGATGATAGGTCATGGCATCGATACCGGCCTTCTCCAGGGTCGCGTAGAACTCGTCCTCACTAGGAAAATTGGCGATGATCTTCGCCCGTTCCTCGTCAATTGCCTCTTCCGTGGCGACGATGCCATAGACCAGCGCCTCCTGGAAGATTAACTCCCGCGCCAGCAGCTTCTCTTGCGCCAGTTCGCGTACTTCCTTCATCTCGGCGTCGGTCAGCTGGTCGGCGGTTTTGCGCAACTGTTCGATAGCATAGCCCTGGATCGCGTTTTCGAGATCAGACCGCTTGATTTCGGCTCCGTTCACCCGGGCAAAATGATCATTACTCATGGTTCAGACACTCCTTGATAATTGAAACTCATAACAAAAAAAGGTTCGCCACCAAGACACGGAGGACACCAAGAAAATCAAAATCGATTTCTCACGCGAAGACGCGAAGGCGCGAAGAAAGTCGACAATCTTAAAAATGCAAAATCTCTTTTAAGGGTTAAAATCAAACCTTTATTTGCTTCAGGTTTTTGATTTACACCTCAAAAATGTTTTTGATTCTCTTCGCGACTTCGCGTCTTCGCGTGAGAAAGGCTTTTAAGCATCAGCCTTTCTTCGTATTCTTCGCAACTTCGTGGTAAAAAAACTTGTTTGGATTTTATAAAATCGAAAAAATATCACTTCAAAAATCTATTCCGTAGACGATAAACCATTCACCAGTCGATTGGCAAGAGCAGCGAACTCTTTCAGTTGTAGCGTTTCGCCCCGGCGGGCCGGATCGATACCGCAGTCATGACAGGCCCGGTCGATCTCCTCTCCCTCAAAACCATCCGACTTCAGGCTGTTGCGAAGAGTCTTGCGACGCTGACGAAAAGCGGCTTTGACGACTCGTCGAAAGAAGAGATCGTCTTCGACCGGGTAGCGCGGCTGTTCCAGGGGTTCAAACGAGACCACCATCGAGTCAACCTTGGGCGGCGGCTTGAAGGCGCCGGGCGGCAGCACCGCCACCGACGCAACGTCGAAATAAAACTGACAAAGGACCGATAAGATCCCGTAGGAACGGGTCGACGGCTTGGCACAGATCCGGTCGCCGACCTCTTTCTGAAACATCAACACCGCCCGTGAAAACAGGCTGCGGTGGTCGATCAGCTTGAACAGAATCTGGCTCGAGATATTGTACGGTAGATTGGCGACGAAGACATAGGGAGGTCCGGCCAGGATTTCATCCCAGTCGAGGGCCAGCGCGTCACCCTGATGCAGGTGCAGGTTCGGCTCACTGCGCTGCTGCAGCCGTTCGATCAGGTCACGGTCGAGCTCGATCACATCGAGACGATCGGTCAACTTCAGCAGATGGTCGGTCAGGGCACCGAGACCGGGACCGATCTCGAGGACGCTTTCGGTCGGACCGATCGCGGCGGCAGCGAGAATATCATCGATATACTTACGCTCGTGCAGGAAGTGCTGGCCGAACCGTTTCTTGGTCCGGTAGGGGGGCGTCGTATCGGTCATGGGTCAGTCCTGTTTGCGTCGCGGCCAGCGCGGCACCCGCAGGGCCCGCAGCTCCGGGATAAAACGGATGGTCAACGCGTAGAAGATCGCACCGAAAAGGATGGCGAAGATCAAGCTGCCGAGTCCGAGTGGGAGCAGAATATCCCAACTCATATTCTTCAGCGCCTCGAAAGAGTATTCCGTCGGCAATGAAAGCCGATCCTTGCCGAGCAGCAGTCGACCGATTTCGTATTCGGAGGCGTAGATAAACGGGGCGGTCAGCGGATTGGTGATCCAGACCCCGAGAATGGCGGCCAGCTTATTCTCACGAAAGATCCAGGCGAAAAAGAAGGCGATCGGCATCTGGAAGCCGAAGGTCGGGGTCATGCCGATAAAGATACCGAGGGCAAACCCCTTGGCGACCTCCTCGGGGGTACCCCGAAGTCGGATGAAGCGCACGAAATTCAGCTTGGTCTGCCGTACGAACGGCCAGCGGCGCCACATTACTTCCCCCTACCCGGACAGTTCCCGTCCGGCGACATCGAGACCCCATCCGGCAACGGCATTCATCGACAACGAACGTTCGCTCTTTAACGTAAGATAATGATCGGCAGCGACCGCCAGCATCGCTGCGTTGTCGGCACATAATGCCGGTGACGGAAAAACGACATGTTTCCCCTTTTTATCGGCCAGCGCCTGCATCCGCCTGCGCAGTCCGCTGTTACAGGCGACACCGCCGCAGACCACGATCCGGTCAAGGCTTTGCTCGTCGGCCGCCTTCATTGTTTTATAACACAGGACCTCAACCACCGCTTCCTGAAAGGAGGCGGCAACATCATCCATGTTGAAATCGGGGTCATCCTGATGCCCGACAAGATAGTTGCGGACTGCGGTCTTGATACCACTGAAGCTGAAATCGAGTCCCTTGTGCTTCATCGGCCGGGGGAATTCGATGGCCTGCGGGTTCCCCTGCGCCGCCATCCGGTCGATCTGAACACCGCCGGGATAACCGAGCCCGAGCAGCTTCGCTACCTTGTCGAACGCCTCGCCGGCCGCATCGTCACGGGTCTGGGCGAGGATGGAATAACAACCGATGCCATCTACCCGGTAGAGGTGGGTATGCCCCCCTGATACGGCGAGAGCGAGGAACGGATAGTCGATATTTGTCTCAAGTTGTGCCGCCAGGATATGACCTTCCATGTGATGCAAACCGACAAGGGGAATATTCTTGGCATAGGCAATCGCCTTGGCCGCCGACAGTCCGACCAGCAGTGCTCCGATCAATCCCGGGCCACGGGTCACGCCGATCCCTTCGATCTGGTTGATATCAACCCCGGCCTCGGCGAGCGCCTGGTTGATGACCAGCACCATTGACTCGGTGTGACAACGCGAGGCAAGTTCGGGAACGACCCCGCCGAAGCGGGCGTGGGTTTCGATCTGGGAAGCGACGATATTCGACAGGACCTGCCGGCCATCCCGGACGACGGCGGCGGAGGTTTCATCACAGGATGATTCGATGGTCAGTAAAAGCATTTAATAAATAGTAAAATATTTAGGTCCAGAGCTCAAACAAAGCTTATCGTTACAAATTATTCAGAGACCAGGAAAGACTGATTCGTAAAATCATTTCTCACGCAAAGCCGCAAAGGCGCGAAAAGAACAAAAGTAACATTTAAGGTCAAAATCAAAAAAATTTGGCTTTAACCCGTAAAAAGATTCTATTTTTAAAGGTTTGTCGACCTTCTTCGCATCTTTGCGTCTTCGCGTGAGACACAGATTTTGACCTGATTATTGTCCCATTAACTGATCAAAGCAGATTAGCCGCCAGTTCGGCCAGGCAGGAACGCTCACCTTTGTAAAGGGTAACATGCCCGGCAATATCCTGTTCCTTGAACTTCTCGACCACATAGGTCAGACCGTTACTCGATGAATCGACGTAAGGGTTGTCGATCTGGTACGGATCGCCGGTCAGAACGACCTTGGTACCGTTACCGGCGCGGGTGATGATGGTCTTGATCTCGTGCGGTGTCAGGTTCTGCGCCTCGTCGACGATCAGGTACTGCATTGGAATCGAGCGCCCACGGATGTAGGTCAATGCCTCGATTTCGAGCAGACCGAGCTCGACCAACTCCTTGTAGCCCCGTTTCCGCTTACCTTCTTCGTCGATCGAACCGAGCAGCAACTCGACATTGTCGAAGATCGGTTGCATCCATGGCGCCAGTTTCTCCTCGACATCTCCCGGCAGAAAACCGAGATCCTTGCCGAGCGGAAATACCGGGCGCGACACCAGAAGTCTGTTGTAGCTACCGTCGTCGGCCGATTTGAGCAGGCCGGCGGCGATGGCGAGAAGGGTTTTGCCGGTGCCAGCCTTGCCGACTAGAGTAACTAACTGGATATCCTCGTTCAGCAGCAAGTCCATCGCGAACTGCTGTTCACGGTTACGCGGGTGGATCCCCCAAACCCCCTCCTTCGGCACCTTGATCAGCGGCACCACCTGGCGCATGGTCGCATCGTAGCGACCGAGTGCAGTATGGGACGGGTTGGAAGTATCCGTCAGGGTCAGGCACTGGTTCGGCAGGAAGTCACCCTCCAGTTCGATCGCGCCGTTTTCGTAGAAGCGGTCGACCGTCTCCTTGTCGACCGAAACTTCGGCCTTGCCGGAAAAAAGCTCCTCGATCGAGACCTTGTCCGACTCGTAATCCTCGGCGATCAAACCGAGGGCATCGGCCTTGATCCGCAGGTTGGTATCCTTGGTCACGAAGACGACCGCCTTGTCGCCGAGAGCTTTCAGATCGAGGGCGACGGCGAGGATGCGGTTGTCGGCGTGATTATCCTGCAGCTCCGGCGGCAGTCGTTCATGCGAGCGTTCGGTAAAGAGCATCACCCGCAAGCGGCCGCCGGTCTCGAGCAGTGCTCCTTCGAACAGGTGTGCCGTTCGGCGCAGCTCATCGAGATAACGGGAAACCTGCCGCGCGTTGCGCCCGATCTCGCTCATATCCTTCTTGAAGCGATCGATCTCTTCGATCACGGTGATCGGGATGACGACCTCGTTATCTTCGAACTTAAACATTGCCTGTGGGTCGTGCAGCAGGACGTTGGTATCGAGCACGTAATACTTGTTCATTACATATCAGCCTTTAGCGGTCATATTCAATAATTTCAACTTCTCCGGGGATCGCGAGCAACTTAAGATCGACCGGGAAGTTTTTCCCGGGAATATTCCGTTTCCCTTTGAGGATCGCCTCGCCGTAGGTATTGAGCATATCAAGGACCTGCTCCGGTGAATCTTCGATGATGTACTTCTGGTAGATCCCGGTCCGCATCAGCTGTTGTCGGGTAACCGGCGTCTCCGGCGGCAGGGCACAGGATGTCAACATCGAAGCAATTAAAAGAACAGATAATATGAATCTTTTCACCTTGACCTCCATTTATCACTAAAACAAAAAGCTTTTAACTGATTATTTCTTTTACGGCGTTGAGCAGTCGATCAATATCTCCGACAGTGTTAAAACAACCGGGGCTGACCCTCACCGTCCCCCGCGGAAAGGTCCCGATCGTTCGGTGGGCGTCGGGAGCGCAGTGCAGGCCGACCCGGACCATGATATCGAACTCGTGATCGAGCCGGTAGCCGACTTCGGCCGGATCGAGTTCGGCGCAGTTGAACGAGACCGCTCCGCCATGCTGTTCGAAACGCTCCGGGCCGTAGACCTTGACCTGATCGATTGAACGAAGACCATCAGATAAAGCTTTAACCAGTTTTTTTTCACCGTTCCGGACCGCTTCAACCCCGGTCTCCTGAAGATAGCTGATTCCGGCCTGAAGACCGGCGATTCCCGGCGTATTGAGGGTGCCGCTCTCGAAACGTTCCGGCATTTCTTGCGGCAGTTCAGCGCTCCGTGACTGGGTGCCGGTTCCGCCATAGATCAGCGGCTCGAGCTCAAGGTCGGGCGCGATGTAAAGAAATCCGACCCCGGGCGGTCCGAGCAGCGACTTGTGCCCGGCAACCGCCAGCAGGTCGATTCCGCTGCGTCTGACCGACAGCGGCAGAATGCC
>PKTZ01000134.1 GCA_002868925.1 Desulfuromonas sp.
GTCGGGATCTTCAAACGGCTATTCACCCTCCCGGTCAAAGTCATCTCAGATGTCGGGAAAGCGATTGAATAAGTTATAGGGGCCGGAACGGGCGAAGGGATCGATTCTGACGGGTAACCGACAGCGCTACTTGGTCCCGACGTAAACGGTGACGATACCGAAGGTCAAATCGTAGCGTTCGGTCTCCGAGAACCCGGCCCTACGCATCATATCGCTGAATTCTTCGCGGGGAGGAAAGGCGAGGACCGAATCGGGCAGGTACTGATAGGCGCTGCGACGTGAAAAGAGCCCGCCGACAAAAGGCAAAAGCCTGCGGAAATAGAACTGGTAGATCGCCCCGAAGAAGCGACTTCGCGGCGTTGAAAATTCGAGAATGACTGCCCGACCACCCGGCTTGAGAACCCGGCACATTTCACGCAACCCGGCATCGCGGTCGACGACGTTGCGGATACCGAAGGCGATGGTAATGCCGTCGAACATGTTGTCGGGATGGGGAATCGACTCGCAGGGAGCGTTCACCAGTTTCATCCGTGAGGCATATGGAGAACGATCGATCTTCTCCTGCCCGAGGACCAGCATCCCCTGGGTAAAGTCCTCACCGATGACCGAAACCGAAGACGGGGTGGTCGCCGCAATCTTCAGCGCCACATCCGCGGTTCCGGTTGCGATATCGAGCACCTTGCCGTTATCCGGTATCGATAGCTGACCGACGGCAAATGAGCGCCAGTAGCGGTCGATTCCGAAGGAGAGCAGTCTGTTTAAAAAATCGTACTGCGGCGCAATCGTCTGGAACATATCGCGAATGCCCCGCCCTTTTTCAGATATTTCCGACATCGATCCCTGTCCTGTTGAGAAGTTGCGATGTATTTAGCACAAATAGCGATGCCGGAACAACAAAAACTCCGCGCCCGTGAACCGAAGCCGGAGCGGACACACCAAACTCAGCATGGAAAGATGGCATGACACACCCTCTTATTGTAACAGCGGCCATTATCCGCAAGGGTGATCGCGTCCTCATCACCAAGCGCTCGAACAACTCAAGTTCTCCCGGAAAATGGGAGTTTCCAGGCGGGAAGCTGGCGGTGAACGAATGCCCGCAGCAGGGACTGGAAAGAGAATTGCGTGAAGAGCTGAACCTGAAGGCCTCGGTTGATCGGATTTATGACGTCATCTACCACCGCTATGAATGGGGCCCCGTGCTCCTGCTGTTTTATGAATGCTCATCCGGGCCGAACCGGATCGAAAATATCCAGGTCGCGGAGCATCGCTTCGTAACTGTTGAAGAATTGAGTCATTACGACCTGCTCGAAGCCGATCGGCCGATTGTATCCCGTCTGCAGGGAGAGCAGTCACGTTGACTTGGAAACTGTCATATCAAATCAGTAAAACAATAATTTATTACCACAAACATCACCCCTCAAAATGAAATCGGAAAAGTTCCACGAAACTGCATTCTATCAGTGCTTGTAGAATGATATTTTATTAATTTACAGCGAGCAAACCCAACCCTGAAGCCAATAAACGGCAAAATTACCTCTCTTCCATATTTTCGATACGATTTAGATTGACAATATTAAAACACTGTATTACTTTTCCGATGTAGTTGTTTATTGTTAAATGCAATTAGCGTCAGCTATCCATGAATCAAGGAGCACATATTGCCCTCTCGCGACAAGGACTCCTACTGTATCCAATCTGTCGAGAATGCGCTTGATGTCCTCGAAGCCCTGTGCGACGAAGACGAAGATGTCCGCATTTCACGCCTGAGTGAAAAACTCCAGATGAACAAAACCAGCGTCTTCCGCCTGCTGGCGACCTTTGAAAGCCGAGGCTATGTCGAACGCAAAGACGATTCGGGCAAGTACAGGCTCGGGCTTTCGGCCTACGAAATCGGGCAGAAACTGCTATCGCGCATGGGTCTCCTGCGCCAGGCCCACCCGGTCATGGAACGCTTTGTCAGGGATTGCGACGAAACGCTCTACCTCGCCGTGCAGCGGGACCGGGAGGTTCTCTTTCTCGACATGGTCGACACCTCACAGCAGGTCAAGATCGTCTCGCTCGTCGGCAAGCGATTCCCGCTACAGCGCACGGCTCCCGGGCAGCTGCTCCTCGCCCTGACTCCGGACTCCGTTTCGACGACCGGCGATGAAACACTCCCACCGGCCAAGGCTGAACTGATCAGGAAAAACGGCTACGTACTGGAGACCGGAGGCCTCGGAGAAGGGATCTGCTGCCTGGCAACTCCCCTTTTCGAAAGCGGTGGAAAACTGAACGGCAGCCTCTGCCTGGTCGGCCCTGACTTCAGACTGACAAAAGAGAGAATCGAAACCGACCTTTTGCCAAAGCTCAAGGAGACCAGCGCCATCATCTCCTCCAAACTCGGTTTTCACAACCCCTACCTGTCACGTCAGATCTGAGCATTTCCCGTTTACGAGTTATTGACAATTCGATTCAGCACGTCCAGAATCGCCACCAACAATGATTATCGACAGGAGTGTTTCAGGTGCAGGAATCTCTATCAGGACTGGGAAACTGGATTTTCGTCGCCGTGACCGGCTTTATTGCCTACAACGGCATCACTTTTCGCGATGAAGAGGGGAACAAGGACACTGTCCGCCTTCTGTTCGGATGCATTGCCTTGCTTTTCTGTATTGCCATCTTCGCCCGGGACATCCTTCAACTCTGGTAAAAGTCTGAATGAAACTTTGCGGGACAGCCCCGGGTTTCTCTGTCAGAAATTCATCCGGGCAAAATCGCCCTGCAACTTATCCTGAAACCGTTTGACCGCCAGCATCGCGTCGCGCAAAACTTCGCGCTGATGGGGAGTCAACCTCCTAGGATCGATCATCTTATCAGGCGGCTCCCCCTGCCCGTACTGCTCCAGCTGATGATCGAGCACCAAGGTAATCAACTCTTCGTAGGCACTCGTCACCGAATCGGCAAAATCAACATCAAGTGTCCCGAGCCGGACCAGGGCATTAATTCGATCATGGGTATTGCAGGCATTGATGCCGCGGCTTAAGGCGTAAACCCTGGCGGCATCGGCAATAATGCGCAGGCCGTTGCGCTTAACGTCGATCCGCCTCCCCTCCTTTGCGCTTGAAACGACAAGGCGATTGAACATACCGAGCGGTGGTCTCCCCTCGGCGTCGTCTTCGACCATGAGACTGAGCAACAACTGTTTTTCCGCAAGATGTCGATGGACATGCTTACGCAATTCGGCCGTCAACGAGGCATCACCGTAAAGGGTATCGAGGTCGAAAACGACATTCGACCAGCGGGCCGCTTTTTCGTTCGGAGCATCGACCATCCGGGCAATCTGCTCCTTCCAGCCGGCGAGATTTTTCCGAAACATCGGATTTTTTGCCATGATATCGCCCGGGCAGAGGGGATAACCGATCGCGGCCAGGTTATGATTGAGCCGCTCGGCAAAAAGAGCAAACCACTCAACAACCTCGGGTACTTCGGCATGCGGCGTATCTTCCAGGATAATACCGTTATCCTGATCCGGTTCGAGCATCATCTCCTTACGCCCGCCTGACCCCATGATCAAAAGCGCAAATCGGACCGGGGGCTTGTTGAGCCCTTCCCGGAGTA
>PKTZ01000167.1 GCA_002868925.1 Desulfuromonas sp.
GCAAGAAGGCGCCTGCCGAAAGACCACTGTGGTTCGGACGGGACGGGGCGCCTTGTTTCATTGCTGTAGCTGACGATCGCATCGGCGTCGTCAGAATCAGTTTGGAATTTGCAGAGCACGCGTCCTGACGACTCGACTTCAATTTCGCGCAGATGGATCTTGTCCTGCAGCGTTGAAAGGATCGCCGCGCCGAATGGTTGGCGCAGCCAATTGGAAGGAAGCCCCAGTTCCAGCCGGCAGTCGTGTCCGACCAGTCCGCAGAGATGGAGGAGTTGCCAGCCCCATAACGGGGTCTTGCCGGTCATTTTGAGCCTTCGGTTCGGCCAGGAGAAGCGCAGGGCTGCCTTGAAATTCTTCAACTCAGTAGCGGAAGGGGGGTGGTCATCGTCGAGGACGCCGTAGATCAGTCGTCCGTCGATCCGTTCGCTCAAGGAAAATGGGGTTTTGTAGCGTTTTGGTGCAGTTCTCCGGTCAGGTCCGGCAAGGTCGAAAATGAGAGCTCTGGCGGCCAGGATACCGGCCGGCGCAATTTCTATATCGACCGGAAGCCCTAAGTCATAATCGGCGCAGTTGACAAGAACGTAGTTCGTTTCGGCATCGGAATCCGGCCCGCGAAAGCCGCCGAGCGCTTCGGCCCATCTTTCAAGAAGTAGCTGGGTGGTCTGAGCGAGGATGTCCGGCAGGTGGGGTGCGAGCTGGCGGATGCGGCGAACGTAGTGGTTGAATCGGCGCCGGCAGCCGGGTGGAATCGTCAACCCGAGTCGACTTGAGAACCCGTCGCGCAAATCGTCTGGCAGTCGTTCTAAATCGGAAACGAGAGAGGACTCGAGCTTCTCCGGGGATGATGGAAGCGATAACAGGTTGTCACACGCAAGTGCTGGTGGCAGCAGGAGGGTGCGCAACAGCAGGTTTTGAACCTCCCGGGTCGTCAACTGCCCGTCGCGGTCAGCGTTGATTTCCTGCAGCCCGCTTTGAAAAGACGGCAACAGGTCGAGATAGGTGAGATGGAGCAGGTTGGCCAGGTAGAGGTGGTTGACCAGTGGTTCCTGGGACTGTTGTTCGAAGAAGTTTTTTTCGATCTGGTCGATCAGGCGGTTGAGCGCTTTTTGAAAAAAGGCTGCGGATGACCGCTCCTCGAGAGAGATATCATATTCCCAGATCTTTTCCGGTGGATCGTACTCACTCGACCAGGCGCTGATCTCGTAGCGGCCCCAGGTGTAGAACATATCTAGGCCGAGCGCTGTTGCCGTCGCGGTCGCTTCGGGGAAAATTTCTTCTTCGTGGTTGGGTGGCAGCAGGACAAGCGCACCGGCCAGGCAGCTTTCCCGATTGACCCAAAGAACGACCGATTGTGCCTGCCGGTCATCTGTTCCGAGCAGGTCCGGGTGGAGCTCGACCTGGCAAAACGGGGAGGGCTTTTGTGTTATCCGATCATGACACCAGGCGTGGAGCTGTTTTGAGAAATGTCGCAGGATTTCGCTTTGCATCATCTGCTCGGTTTGCCGGGGGGGTGAAAGAATGGAGAAATAAAAAAGGCCGCCACAATGACGGCCTGGGGGTGAGTCAGCAGGGCAATGCTCTCTCCTTGTCCCCCGATTAAAGTCTTATCACACCCGGCGAGAATTTGCCAATCGAAATATGAGATTAAACCGAAATTTATTGAACCCTTTTTTCGAGTTCAAGATTGATCTGGTTTAACTGCTCCAGGTTGTTTTGCAGGGTCTGCTTTTCCTTGACCAGCTCGGCGTTCTCTTTCTTCAGCTTGGCGATCAGCTTGTTTTGTGCCGCCCTGATGTTCAAGATAGAACGTGCGCTGGCCGCCGAGGTCGAATCGGGGTCGGCCTTGATCAATGCTTCGAGGGCAGCAGGATCGCCAGACTTTTCGAGTTTGTTGAGACCAACAGTTAGTTGGTCAGTGTCCGGTTTTTCGACAGTGGTCGTTGTGTTTGTTGAACTGTTCTGAAAGGCCGGGATACAACCGGTCAACAATATCAGCATTACAATAAAAAACAGCGATCTCATCAGGATTTCCCCTTTCTTCTGTCGATCAGGTAGTTGTTTCCTGGCAGTCGTTTTAAATGATCCTTCATCTTAGCACATTCATGGCTGAGCGCTATGGCCGAATCGTATTGGGTCTTGTCGGTACAGATAATGGCGATCGAGATGGTCATCAGTGGGAATTGCCGTTCGACGCCGAAGCGGTCCTGGCAGACGAAAAAGCCGGTCTTCTGGTCTTCCTTGGAATAGTGGCTCGGAATCATCTTCTCGAACTCGCTGATGATTTTCTTGGCAATCTCTTCGACCCGGTCAGGATGAGCGAGAAAGACATAATCGTCGCCGCCGATGTGGCCGGTAAAGTTGGTCTCGTGGTTATCCTCGTTGACGATGATTCTGATGATCCGTCCAACCTCGGCGATGATGTCACTGCCGTTCTGGTAGCCGTAGCGGTCGTTGTAGGCCTTGAAATGGTCGAGGTCGACAAAGGCGTGGGCGAACGGTTCCCCCCCTTCAAGCAGTTCTTCGACCCGGCGCTGGATGACCAGGTTGCCCGGCAGGTGGGTCAGCGGATTGGCATCGAGATGGGACGCTTCCAGTTCCTGCAGTTTGCGGCTCATGAGTGTGAATTCGTCCGCCAACTGGGCAAATTCATCGTGGGCACAGAGGTTGATCTCGATATCGTAGTTCCCTTCGGCCAGCTGCATGGTCGCTTGGGTTAAGTGACGCAGTGAATACTGGATGTTGAGAATAACCGACAGGGCGACCGGGGTCGCGAGGAAGATGCCGAGCAGCAGCAGGGTAAAGGTTGTGTTGAACGAGCGGCTGCTGTCGTCCGACAGGTCGGCAAGGAGCTGGTCGATCTTTTCCTGCTGGGTGTTGCGGAAATCGGAGAGACCGCCATACAACTCCTGGTGGGTCGGCATAAAGGTTTTTTCAAACTGATTCTTCAGCGTGCTCTTTCTTTTGCCGTCTTTGATGAGATCGTGGAAGGTGTTTCCGGCCTGGCGATACTTTTCGTAGATAGCTCTGATCGGTTCACTTTGCTCCGCCGCGAGTAGAGGGAGAAAGTCGTCCCAGAGCCGGGGGAACTGCTCGTATTTCTCCAGCATCAGGTCGAGGGTCTCTTGCTTCGGCAGGATCAAATACTGTCGTTCAAGGCGTTCCTGTGACCCGAGATTCCCCTGGAGCTCCCGGGCGAGGGCGACCGCCCGGACATCGCGATGAACCAGATCGGTCGATTTGGTCATCTGCTGGTGCAGGGCGCCGATGGCGTAAAAGATGGCGCTCAGGCTGAAGAAGGCGATCAGCAGGTAGGCGAGGACAACCTTGTGCGAGACCTTGAGTCGATTGATCAGCGGATGAACCGCCAGCCAGGTCAGGACTTTTTCTTTTTTCTCTTTAAAAAAGATCACCTGTTTTTCCGTTCGGCAATTTTTTATTGAAATGTTCAAACGACAGAGCTGTCGCGACCCGGCCACGCGGTGTTCGGTTCAGATAACCCTGTTGGATTAGAAACGGTTCGATAACGTCTTCGATGGTATCTTTTTCCTCACCAATCGCCGCCGCCAGGGTGTCTAGCCCGACCGGTCCACCGGAGAACTTGTCGATGATGGTCGTCAGCAGCAATCGGTCCATGTGGTCGAAACCGCAACGGTCAACTTCAAGCCGTTGCAGCGATTCATCGGCGATCTGGCGCCCGATCCGACCGTCGCCGATGACCTGGGCAAAGTCCCTGACCCGGCGCAACAGGCGGTTGGCGATCCGTGGCGTACCCCTGCTGCGGCGGGCGATTTCGAAGGCGCCCTCCTTTTCGATCGCGATGTCGAGCAGGCCGGCACTGCGCTGCACGATGACAGCGAGCTGTTCATCGCTGTAAAATTCGAGCCGGCTGATGACGCCGAACCGGTCCCGCAGCGGCGAGGAGAGCAGCCCGGCCCGGGTCGTGGCACCGACCAGGGTGAACCGCGGGATATCGAGCTTCAGGGTGCGGGCCGATGGGCCCTGGCCGATCATGATGTCGAGCTGGTAATCCTCCATCGCCGGGTAGAGGATCTCCTCGACCACCGGCGACAGACGATGAATCTCGTCGATGAAGAGCACGTCCCCCTCTTCGAGGTTGGTCAACACTGCGGCCAGGTCTCCCGGCTTCTCGATCACCGGGCCGGAGGAACTCTTGATGTTGACCTCCATCTCGTTGGCGATGATGTTGGCCAGGGTCGTTTTGCCGAGGCCGGGTGGCCCGTAAAAGAGGACATGGTCGAGCGCTTCACCCCGTCCACGCGCCGCCTCGATGAAGACCCGGAGGTTCTCCTTGACCTTCTCCTGGCCGATGTACTCGGGCAGCGAGCGGGGGCGCAGGGAGAGCTCGAGTTGCTCGTCTTCAAAGGTTGCATCGGCTGCAATGATACGGTCGTTCATTCCTTGGTCCTATTTGCCCAGCAGGTTCAAGGCTGCCTTGAGCGCCTCTTCGAGGCTGGCTTCCGGGCTCAACTCCATCGATTCAACCGCCTTCTTGGCCACCGTCTCCTTGTAGCCGAGATTGATCAGGGCCGAGATGAGGTCATTCAGATCATCCTGGCCATGTTTACGCGGCAGCGGGCTCTCGTCGCCGCCTGTCGAAGCGGCCGGCGCTTCGACCTTGTCTTTCAGCTCTAAGACAAGCCGCTCGGCGGTTTTTTTGCCGATTCCCGGCAGTCCCGAAAGTTTCTTTGTATCCTCGCCAGCGAGGGCTTCCGCCAGTTCCGTTGCCGGAATGTGCGAAAGGATATTAATCGCCAGCTTCGGGCCGACCCCGGAGACGGAAATCAGGGTGATGAAGATCTGCTTCTCTTCGGCCGTCAAAAAGCCGAAAAGCTGGATGGCGTCGTCCCGGACATGGGTATGAACGAACATTCTGACCGGTCCGTCCTCGGGGAGGTTGTAGTAGGAGGATAGTGGAATCATCAGGCGATAGCCGACGCCATTGACATCGAGGATGACATGGTCGATCGACTTGTAGGCGATTTCCCCCTTGAGCAGTGCAATCACAATCGTTACCTGTTCCTGCCGCCGGCACCGGCCAGCTTGGCATTGAGATTCGAACTGTGGGCATGGCATATCGCCACCGCCAGCGCATCCGAAGCGTCCTCCTGGGCGATTTCCGGCAGCTTCAGCAAAGCCTTGACCATCTGCTGGACCTGGCCCTTGGCCGCGCGGCCGTAGCCGACGACCGCGCTTTTGACCTGCATGGCGCTGTATTCGCCGACCGGCAGACCGGCCTGGGTCGCAGCCAGAATGGCGGCGCCGCGCGCCTGCCCCAATTTCAGTGCCGATTGGGGGTTGCGCGCGACGAAGACCTGTTCGACAGCGGCGTATTGAGGGGAGTATTCGCTGATAATTTCACCCAGGCCGAGGAAGATGGTGTGCAGCCGCTCTGGCAGAGTGGCTTTTTCGGGTGGCCTGATGACACCATTATCAACGTGTATGAGTCGGTTCCCCTCCTTGACGATCAGCCCGTAGCCGGTGGCCCGCGAGCCGGGATCTATTCCAAGAATGCGCATCGGCAAAATAATTCAGTCTGCAAGCTACCCCATAATCCGGGAAATTTCCTCTTCCGAGATGTCGAAGTTCGCGTAGACGTTCTGGACATCGTCGTTGTCCTCGAGCATATCCATCAACTTGAGCATTTGCTCCGCCTGCTTCCCCTCGAGATCGACCGAGTTGGACGGAATCATCGAGACCTCGGCGGTCTGCGGCTTCAGTCCGGCGGCGACCAAGGCATCACGCACTTCGATGTAGTCGCCCGGCTCGGTGAAAACTTCGTAGGCATCCCCCTCGTCCTTGACATCCTCGGCGCCGGCTTCCAATGCCGCCTCGAAGATCGAGTCGAAGTCACAGTCGGTCGGAAAGGAGATCAACCCCTTGCGTTCGAAGATGAAGGCGACCGAACCATCCTTGCCGAGGTTGCAGTTGTTCTTGCTGAAAATGTGGCGGACGTCGGCAACGGTGCGGGTCCGGTTGTCGGTCATGAATTCGACCAGGATGGCAGCGCCGCCCGGGCCGTATCCTTCGAACGTCCCTTCTTCGTAGGTGACACCATCGAGGTCGCCGGTTCCCTTTTTGATCGCCCGGTCGATGTTGTCTTTCGGCATATTGGCCTGCTTGCCTTTGTCGACAGCCAGGCGCAGGCGTGGGTTCGATTCAAGATCGCCACCGCCGATCTTGGCGGCAACGGTTATCTCTTTGATCAACTTGGTGAAAACTTTCCCTCTTTTGGCGTCCTGTGCACCTTTGCGGTGTTTGATGTTGGCCCATTTACTGTGTCCAGCCATGTTGTGCAGCTCCTTCGTCGTACTTTATTAGAAAATACAAGATATTAGCATGTTGATATGGATTGCGACAAGAACTTTACGAGAAGGGGAGGGCTTTGTGACACAGATGGGGAAAGGGGGTGGTTCAAGACTTTGTGGAGCGGGGAAAAGAAAAGCCGGGGCAACTTTTAAGTTGCCCCGGCTTTGGATGGTTGAACTAGTGATCATCCGGTTCCTGGCGGTAACTGATGACCTGCAGCTTGTCCTTGGCGTTGCCGACGCTTTCCGTTTTGGCGACGGCATCCAGAACCGCGGCGTGATCTTCTTTGCTGTGAACGTGTCCCGATACGGTTACGGTTCCGTTCTCGGCCGACAGGGAGAGGTGCTGCCCGTCGATATCCTGCAGAGAGAGGACCGAGATCTCGGCCTTTTTGCACATGATGAGGTCGGAGAGGATCCGTTTCGAGTTGCTCTTCTCTTCGACAAGGTTCTTGTCGCTAACACCACTGCAGATCAGTTCGACCGCTTTTCCCTCGGAGAGGCGCTGGGTATTGATGACCAGGTCGTAATCGAGCGGGTCTTCCCAGTCGCGGTCGAAGTAGTACTTGATAAAGCCGGCCCGTTGCTGGTCACTTTTACGGACCAGGAATCGTGCCAGCTCCGGGTCGATCCATTCTCTTTCGGCCCAGCGCTCGACCCGGTCTTCAAAGGGCGCAACGATCCGGGTGCGGAAAACGCTCTTGATATCCTTGAGCAGGTCCTGTCCGCCCCGACCGTAGATAATGACATCCCCTTTGAGGGCGTAATCGAGGATCATCAACTCGATCCGGTGCAGGTTGACCAGGAGGCTGAAGTCCTTTTCGGCGACAAAGGCAGGCGGGTGTTCATCGGCCTGTTCGAACGCTTCCTCGGTCAGTCCGAATTTCCCGGCGATTTTTCTTAAAGCTTCTCCATCGACCAGGGTGTAACCAAGCTTTTCGGCGGCGGCGTGCGCAATCGGGATGCCACCGCTACCCAATTCACGGGAAATGGTAATGATTGCCATGATTTCTCCCTTGTTAACGTGTCAACTTCGAAAACCACCGAAGTTTATCAACTCGACCGTCGAATGACAAGATGAAATCCACAAGTGGTATTTTTCAATAAAGTGGTTTGTGCTCGAAGTAGTGGCGCGCTTCGATGAAGCGGACGGTGCGGCTTTTCGAACGCATCACGATGGTGTGGGTTTCGGCACCGCCCGAGAAATAACGGACGCCGTTGAGTAGTTCGCCATTGGTGACACCGGTCGCGGCGAAGAAGACATCGCCGCTTGCCATCTCTTCGCAGGTGTAGACCTTGTCGAGGTCGGTTATCCCCATGCCCGGCGCTCGGTCCTTCTCTTCCTGGGTCATGAAGACGAGCCGACCCTGCATGTCGCCGCCCATGCACTTGAGGGCCGCGGCGGCCAAAACGCCTTCCGGTGCACCGCCGATCCCCATCATCATGTCGACACCGCTGCCATCGACCGCGGCCGCGATGGCCGGGGCGACGTCGCCATCTGTAATCAGGTTGATGCGGGCGCCCGCCTTGCGGATTTCGGCGATCGCCTTGTCGTGACGGGGGCGGTCGAGCAGGACGACCGTCAAGTCCTCGATGTTGCATGATTTCGCTTCGGCAATCCGGGTCAGGTTCTCGGTCGGCGAGGCGTTGATGTCGATCGCTCCCTTGGCGGCCGGACCGGTGACGATCTTTTCCATGTACATATCGGGGGCGTGGAGGAATCCACCTCTCGGGGCAAGGGCGATTGTTGCGATGGCACCGTTGACCCCCTTGGCGCAGAGGTTTGTCCCTTCGAGCGGATCGACGGCAATATCGACCTTGGGCTGGCTGCTGTTGCCCAGCTTTTCACCGATGTAGAGCATCGGCGCTTCATCCATCTCGCCTTCACCGATGACAACGGTGCCGCTGAAATCGAGGGAGTCGAGGGTGCGGCGCATGGCGTCGGTGGCGGCGGCATCGGCCGAAATCTTATCGCCTTTTCCGACCCAGCGACCACAGGCCAGGGCGGCCGCTTCAGTAACGCGGGCCAGTTCAAGGGCAAGGTTGCGATCCATGGGAACTTCCTCCTTGATCGATGTTCATTTCGTCGTCGGTATGATGGCACGATTCGCAGCGGGTGACAATATTTTTGGTTGTGATGTATCTTCGGTTCCGCATAGAATGATAAAAGATTCTGATTTTTGCTTGTGGAGGTTTTTGATGATGAAAACGACAGGAAAAGTATTCTGTCTCTTGCTAATAGCAGTCCTTTTCTCCGGGTCGGCGCTGGCAGGAACGGCCCGGAATATCTCAGCTGACGATGCTTATAAGCTGCTTCAGGAAAAAGGTGAAAGCCTCTTTCTGCTCGATGTCCGGACCCCGGGGGAATTTCGGGAACTGAGGCTCGATGGCGCCAAGCTGATCCCGATTGGCCAGCTGCTCAAACGGGTCAACGAGATTCCGAAGGACAAGGCGCTGCTTGTTTATTGCGCTGTCGGCTCCCGGAGTTCGCAGGTGGTCGGTTACCTTGCCCGGGTCGGTTACCCGGAGGTCTATAACCTTTATGGTGGGATCTATGCCTGGAAGAGGAAAGGTTATCCGATCATAACCGGATTGCCGTAGGTCTCCGTCGATCCGTTTTGAATCTGCCCGTAACCGTGCCGGCTGCTGTTGCCGCCGGCGAATAGTGTATAAAACATTGCCGCCAGCAGGAAGAGGGCGAGCAGTACGAGCAGAAGGTTCTCTTTTTTCATGACATCCTTCCGTAGGCAAGATGATCTGTTTGTCTGGGCTCACCGGGGAGCGTCAGCCGTTGCCCCGGAGAACAGCATGGCGGCGTTTCGCACCGCCGAGCAACTGGGTGCCGATGGTATTGAGCTTGACGTTCATCTCAGCCGGGACGGGGCGCCGGTTGTCATCCACGACGAAACGGTCGACCGAACCTCAAACGGAACCGGAACTGTCGCTGCCATGCGCGCTTCGGAATTGCTCGACCTTGATATCGGCTCCTGGTTCGATAAACGGTTCGCCGGTGAGAGGATCCCATTGCTGGCAGACGTTTTGGCTTGGGCCGGCGACCGGTTGCGGATCAACATCGAGATCAAACACCGGGATGCCGGGCAGGCGGTTCTCGAGCTGCTTACTGATTTTCCCGCCGCCCGCGTCTTGATCTCCTCGTTCAATCATAAACTCCTTTTCCGTCTTCGCCAGCAAAGACCTGACCTGCCGATCGGCTTTTTGAGTGACACCCGCTTCTGGCGGCTGGCCATGCGTCGCGCCGTCGTCTGCCGGGCCGAGTCGTTCCATCCGGCGGCCCGTTTTTGCTCGCGCACCCTTATCGCCGCAGGACAGCGCCAAGGACTTACAATCTACCCCTGGACGGTCGACAGTGACACAGATAAAAGGAGAATGTTGTGGCTCGGGGTCGACGGTCTCTTTACCAACACGCCCTGACCCCGTTTTTTGACACCCCCTGTTGCCATGTTAGACTTTTATCGGGTTTTGCGCAGGCAGTGAGGATCGATGCTCAACAGTGACCAGCACATTTTATCTGTCGTCTTCGACCTTGACGGCACCCTTTACAGTTCTCCGGAGCTGGCCGAAGAGATCGCCGCCGCGGCCGATGTTGCCGTCGCCTCGGCCCGTGGGGTCTCCCTCGATGAAGGGAAAAAGCTGATCCGCACCTCGCGGCAGCGTCTGACCGAAATCAACGACGAAGAGCCGACCCTGTCACTGACCTGCATGGAACTCGGTCTCGAACTGCCGGACCTGCACCGCTATTTCGAGATTGAGGTCAAGCCGGAGCGCTACCTGCTCGAGGATCCGGTACTCAAATCCCTGCTCGATTCCCTGAAACCGATTTGCGACCTCTACATCTACACTAACAACAATTCAGCACTTGCCGAGCGGATCATGAAGCTGCTCGGAGTCGGCACGCAATTCCGCAAGATCTACTCGATCGAGTACTGTTGGCTGCCCAAGCCGGACCGGGAAGCGTTTCAAAAGGTTCTGGAGGATATCGGCGGACCGCCGGAAAGTTTCTTGTTCGTCGGTGACCGCGACCAAGTCGATTTGCAGCCGGCGAAAGAACTCGGGATCAAAACGTTACTGGTCAGGGAGACGGCTGATCTGCTACAGGTTCATAAGCTTCTTGGTGTGATTCCGTGATTCATTACAAAATACCCTGACAATTTGTGGATGGTCAGTGCTGATTTGTTATGGCTTTCATTGTAATTATTGCTTAAAGTGATCATTGGATATTCGGCATATATGGAAGGGCGCCGAGATTTTGTTTTTTTTAGGAGGGTTATGTGAGAAAAATCATTATTTGTCTTGCTTTTTTGTCTTTGATTGTTCCGTTTGGTCGAGTGTCGGCCGACACCGCCGGGAGAATTGAAACCGTCTCAGGAAAAGTCTATTATGCACTTGCGACATCACCTCGGCTTGAGGAGGTAGAACAAACGCCGATGTCGGTTGATTTTGGAACCCGAGTTCAGGCCAAGAGATCATCGAGCGCCGGATTGGTCTTGGTCTCCGGAGACCGGATTGTCCTTGAGGAGAGGTCTTCGTTGATAATTCACGAACAGGAGTCGTGGACGGCCGAGCAAGGGACGGTACTGTTCGATATCAAGAAGCTTGGTGGCGCCCGAGGGTTGAAAGTGATAGCCAATGCGGTGACGATCGGGGTCAAGGGAACTCGCTTCGCCGTCTCCAAGGATGAAGATGGAAAAGTCTCGGTTCTGTTGCAGGAAGGGGAACTACATCTCAGTTCGAGCGAGCCGGAACAGGGTTTTCAACTGCGGGGGGAACTGAAAGAGGATTATTTGCGTCGGATGAAGGAGATAAAGGATCATTATGATCAGGTGAAGCAGCAGGTGAAGAAAAACTATAGTGAGAAAAAGCAGCAGGTGGCGAAAAACTATAGTGAGAAAAAGCAGCAGATGGAGAAAAACTACCGGGAGTCTCGGGAGCGGATGATGCAGTTTAACGTTGAGGTGATCAATGATTTTAAAATGTCGGCCGGAATGGCGATTCAGGTTGATGGGAATAATCTTTCAAAGCTTGATATGACTCCCGAATGGGAAGAGAAATTCGAACAACTGGACACTTTTTAAAACGCTCAGAATCGGATCGCTAAAGATATTGAAAAAGGATGGGCCGGCTACGGCCCATCCTTTTCTTCGCGCTATTTACTGGTCGCAACATATACTCCATCCCAGGCTGCATCCGGTGGTAATTCCAGGTATCGGCGGCACCGCTCGACAAAGAGACCGGAGAGTCGATCCCCCGCTTGTTCGAGATTTGAAAATAAGGCGAGGGACGAAGCGAAATCGGCAGTGAAGTAAAGTTGAAGTGCTTCGTTAAAAGTCTTTACCAACGACCGGTTCTCTTCGGAATCTGACAGAACCTGGAAAATCTCGACCGCTTCCAGTTTCCCCTTCACCTGTACCCGGTCGATCTGGCGTAGCAGCCAATCTTGTTGTAGTCGTTCCTGGGTGCTGGCGCTGATGATGATCGGGACCCGGTACTGCTTGCACAACCCTTCGAGGCGAGAGGCAAGATTAACCGAATCACCGATTGCAGTGTAGGCGAACCGTTTTTTTGAGCCCATGTTGCCGACGACGCATTCGCCGCTGCTGATGCCGATTCCAATGGCGACTTCGGGCAACCCCTTTTGCGACATATCCCTGTTGATCCGTTGCAGCGTCGCCTGCATTTCCAGGGCCGAAGCGACGGCATGATCGGCATGGTTTTCGACTGGTACCGGCGCGTTGTAAAGAACCATCATGGCGTCGCCGATATATTTATCGAGGGTGCCATGGTGGTCCATGACGATCTCGGTCATCGGGTCATGAATTTCGTTGAGCAGGGTCACGGTCTGAATCGGCTCAAGTTTCTCGGTGATTCCAGTGAACCCCCTGATGTCTGTAAAAAGGGTGGTGATCTCTCTCAGTTCGCCACCGAGTTGGAGGCTCTCCGGGTTTTTTGTAATTTCCTTAATCAGGGCGGGGGAGACGTAGGAGGAGAATGCGAGCTTCAGGTTTTGAGCACTCTTCTCCATGGTCAGGTAGGAGATGACTTCCAGGGTGAGGATCATGCCGATGGCCCCGGTAATCGGGAAAAAGTCGCGCACCCAGATCAGATGTTCGAATAGCAGGTAGCAGATTGTCGTTGCCGAAAGGATGAGCAGGCCGAGGTAAGCCAGATAACGTTTCCAGGTTTTGCGAAGATTGCTGGCCAGGGTGATAGCTGCCAGACTGAGAAGAAGCAGCAGTCGATCGACGGTCGGGGCAGAGCGCAGCAGGGTTCCGTCGATCAGGTTGCCGAGGGCCGTCGCATGCAGCAGTATCCCCGGCGTAACGGGGCTGATCGGTGTCGGCCGTACATCGAAAATGCCGATTTCGGTCGCCCCGAGCAGGATCGCCCGATTGGAAAAATAATTCCTGTCATATCTGCTGTTAAGGATGTCGGCTGCAGAGATCGTATGGTCGCTGTAGCTCATTTCGGAATAAAAGTTGAGATGCAGTCGATTGTTCTGTTGCAGGACTCGCTGACCGATGGCGAATTTGGCGATCCCATTCTCATCGAGAATGATTTCGGCAAGTTTGTTCCAGTGAAATTGCAGTGCCTGGATGGCGAGGGGCGGGTAGATATAGCCGTTATGCACCAGGCCGAGCGGGTAGCGCCGGTAGAGGCCATCCCCGTCGGGTAGGATGTTGACGTAGCCGCAACTAGCAGCTGCTTCGGCAAGAAGCTGGATGTTGACTTCGGGAAAGGGATATTCGACCAGTCCTGTACGTTCTGTTTGGTAGGTGACGGCCTGGTAGGCGCAGTTTTCCAACAGGTCGGTGGCATCGATCCCTATTTTTTGAGACGCCTTGTTGCGGAAAAAGAAGCCGAGGATATCGTTGCCGCTGTTTTCCAAAGCCTCTGCTAAAGCTTCGTCTTCCCTTGCGGATGCTTTTTCGGAGAATATAATGTCGATGCCGACCGCCGATGCCTGGTCGAGCTTGTTCAACAGTTCTCCGACCAGTGCCCGGTTCCAGGGCCAGCGCCCATATTGGTTGATACTTTTCTCGTCGATAGCGACGATGACGACTTCATCCGGCAGGTTATGCGTAGAACTCAAAAGGCTGCGTGATGAGAGTTTCAAGTCCTCGAAGGGGAGGGCGAGTTTTTGCAGAGTGTCAGGCTGATAATAATGAGCGGCAGCGAAGATGCCCGCAACTGCCAAGTAGATAAGAATACGATAATGCGTTCGGAAGAGTTTCATTTTCAATAATCACGATAAAGGAATCTGTTCGCATCACAAGATATCGTGACAGGCGAAAAAATGGAAGAATTTTAACTGTTTTGATGATTTTGGATCAAAGGGATGAAGTCATGTAAAGGTCACTTTTTCCTTTATCCCGGACTTCTCGCAACACGGTTATTGATCGTTGTAGGTTGAGAAAATCAAAGCGTTACCCTCCTTGTCAAAAGCATAGACATGGTATTTCTCAGGTTCCAGGTGCTCCACCTCCATGCCGGGGGAACCGATCGGCATGCCGGGCACGCCTAGCCCGATAACGTCGGCAGGGCGCAGATGCAACAATTTTATGATCGCATCTGCCGGAACATGTCCTTCTAATACGTAGCCATCAACGATGGCCGTATGGCAGGAGCGGAGCTCGTTCGGGACGCCGTATTGTCGCTTGATGCCAGAAATACGGCCGACATCTTTGTAGTGCACGGTGAACCCGTTCTCTTCGAGGTGATCGCCCCAACCTTCGCAACAGCCTCAGCCAGGCGATTTGTAGACCTGGATGATCCGGTCGCCCTTTACATCGTTGTCGGCCAGGGTGTTCTGCCCCGGGATGACGACGGCGAATGCCAGCAGTGCTAACAGAACGGTCTGAATTATTTTCATACCTTTTTGGTCTCCTTCATGACAACGTGGACTTGATTTCAAGTATGCCACACCTTAAACCTGAGTAAAACAGTAATCTTTGCTTGCCAGTTCGGGATTGCTGAGGTACAATCCCGCTTTCTCGAAAGGTTGCAACGGATGTCCGACCAGCAAAATAGCCAACTTGCAGATTATATCAGCCGGCAGATCGACGAGCAGAACGGGATCGATTTTGCCACCTTCATGGGGCTCTGCCTCTATCATCCCGACCAGGGTTACTACATGAAGGACCGGGTCCGGATCGGCAAGCAGGGTGACTTTTTTACCTCGAGTTCGGTTCATGCCCTGTTCGGATCGTTGATCTCAGCACAAATCAGGCAGATGTGGGAGCTTATGGGGCAGGGAGTGTTTACCGTCGTCGAACAGGGTGCGGGTGATGGCCACCTCGCGGCCGATATCCTCGATTGCCTCCGCGATGAAGCGGCCGAACTGTATGAAAACCTCTCTTACCGTATTGTCGAGATTTCCCCCGACAACCGTCGGCGCCAGGCTGAACGTTTGATTTCACACCTTGAGCGGGTAACCTGGTGCGCCGAGGAGGAGCTTGCTCCCTTTACCGGCTGTTTTCTTTCGAACGAACTAATCGATGCAATGCCGATCCACGTGGTCGAGCGGCGCAATGGCGGATTCCAGGAACTGTTCGTCGTCAAGACCGAAGACGGAAGTTTCGGTGAGGAGTTGCGGCCCGATTGCGGCATGCTGCAGGACTATTTTGACTGGCTCGGTCAGGCCCCGTGCGAAGGGAACCGGGGGGAGGCGAACTTGGCCGCGATCGACTGGATGAAAAAGGTTGCTGCGAAGCTCGAAAAGGGATTTGTTCTGACCATCGATTACGGTTACCCGGCCGAAGAGCTTTACGCTCCGTTCCGGCGCAACGGTACCGTCATGTGCTACCATAAGCATAGCTCCAACGAAGACCCGTATCGACTGGTTGGCGAACAGGACATCACCGCGCACGTCGATTTCACAGCCCTGCAGAAAGCGGGAGCCGAAGTCGGACTTCAACCGCTTTACTTCGGGGAGCAGTACCAGTTCCTGATGGCGCTCGGTTTCCTCGAACGGCTGATGCAACTGCAGGCATCTACCTCCGACCAGCGAGAAGCGGCGGCGCTACGCATGACCCTGAAGAACCTGATCATGCCGGACCAGGGCATGGGGAGCATGTTCAAGATGCTGGTCCAGGGGAAGGGTGTCGGATCTCCTGAACTGTTATGTCAAAGAAAGATTGCCGATATCCCGATTCCGGGAATCTGAGAAAATAGATGCCGCCTTGCCCCGTTTGCAGGACAGGGCTATACTGAAAACAGAGGAGAAAAATCATGAAAGAAAAAGTACAAGAAGTTCTGGAAAAGGTTCGTCCCGCCCTGCAGGCTGATGGCGGCGATGTCGAGCTGGTCGATGTCACCGAAGACGGTGTCGTTAGTGTTAAATTGACCGGTGCCTGTGGCTCCTGCCCGATGTCGACCATGACCCTGAAGATGGGGATCGAGCGGACGCTGGTTGAAAACATTCCGGGGATCAAAGAGGTCGTCCAGGTTTAAACGACCTCGAAGAAAAAGGAGGCGATAATGGTCAAGGTCAAGACGTTCGGAGAACCGTTGCAGCCGTTCAAGGCGCATCGGGAACTGGAAGAACTCGACGCTCGCGTCAACAGCTTTATTGCCGAGCATAACATTACCAGGGTCATTTCCTTAAGCGACGCGACAACGACCGAGGATGGTTCGACCATCGGTCTGGTCAGGACCCTCGTCTACGAGGAGTAATCCTCGCCTCCGGTTAAGAAAACGAAAAAGGGTACCCCTATCGGGTGCCCTTTTTGTCTGTTTTGCATGAGGTCGCTTTATTCTGCCGGTTCTTCCGTATCCTTGCTCTTATCGACAATCTGCTTGAGCCAGGCGATCTCTTGCGGAACGAACTGCTTGGCGTAGTCGGTCCCGACGTTCATCGCCAGGTGCAGCTCTTCGGTCGCCATCGATACGGCGACATATCCGGGAAGGATGATGCATTTCACACCTTCTTCGGCCCAGGAAACGACCCGATCCTCATGGTCAAACAGCATCATGTAGTTGGCGCCGTCCGCTTCCATGATCAGCGGCAGTGCCTTGTCCGGATCCTCAACAGGACCTTCGCCCTTGGCGATGTCACCACTCTCCTCATCGAAACTCGGTACGAAAAAGTTGGTCTGCAGAAAGAGACTGTAAAAGTGATTGCGGTGCTCTATGTTTTCCGGGTCTTCACGCAGGTTGGTGAGTGCCTGGTCCAGCTGGGTCATGAGAGTGCCTTTCGAAAAAGTCATAATTGCGGGTCGGATAAAATCGAGCAGCCATCCTACCAGAAAGTCGCATAAGTGCCAAGTCGGCGCAGTTTTTTATTCTCCGGGGAGGGGAGAACCATTTTCGATGTCCCCGGTTTTTGCTATGATCAATCCATGACGATACCGAATCATTACCAGGCGGATTACACCGTTCGCAGCTACGAAGTCGATACCGATGGGCGCGTCCGACCGCTGACCCTGCTCAATTACCTGCAGGACGCGGCCGGCGAGCATGCCTCGCGTCTCGGCGCCTCGGTACCGGCGCTGCTGAAGATGAACCTGACCTGGGTGCTCTCCCGGTACCATGTCCATTTCCACCGGTTCGTACCAGTTCACAGTACCATCCACCTGAAGACCTGGCCTTCGGCCAAGGAGGGGCGTTTTGCCCTGCGCGATTTCGAGCTCGTCGACGGCGACGGTAACCCGGTGGTGACGGCAACAAGTTCCTGGATGCTGATCGACCTGACAAGCCGCCGGCCGGTCCGTATTGCCGACCACCTACCCGACCTGCCGACCGTCGAGCGCCGCATGGTACACGACAGCTTCAGCAGCCTGCCGATTCCCGATCGGTTCGATTGCGAACTCCCTTTCCGGGTCCGTCACAGTGACCTCGACATCAATCGGCACGTCAACAACACCGTCTATGTCGACTGGGCGCTGGAAGCTCTGCCGCCTTCCGATATCGGTCGCTATCGACCGCGAACGATCGAGGTCTCGTACCGGGCCGAGGCAAACTATGGCGACCGCATCCTGTCAAAGACGCAATTCAGTTCCGAACCGGAGCCGATCAGCCTGCACCAGCTGCGGCGCGAGAGTGACGATCGCGAGGTCGCCCGGCTCCGGATATTCTGGAGCCGTATCTGATTCAGTTCGATTTTCCCAGGTAACCGGCGAGTTTTAAAAGCAGTCCCTGTCGGGTCGCGATGGCGCCGTGCGGGCAGAGCTCCTGGCAGCAGAAACAATGGATGCAGCGATCGAGGTCGATCTGAAGTAGCCCCTTTTCAATGGACATCGCCTGTGGCGGACAGCTGCGTACGCACTCGCCGCAGAGGACGCAGGTCTCCCGGTCCGGTTCCGGGTGGGCGGAGAGGCTCTTTTTGAGCGGCTTTTTGATGAAGTCGGGGAGGTTGAAGTTGACGTCGGTGCTCTTGGCCGGCCGAAACCGCTCCGGCCGGAGATCGTCCAGGGGGTCACCGACCAGTTCGATCTCGTCCGGCTGACAACCCGGCATCCCGCGTTGCCGGGCGACCTTCTGCGTCCAGACCGAGCTGGTGGGGAGGTTGAGAAGCTCGCAGGCGACGGTATCGACCGCCAGTGCCGACCGGGAGGAGAGAATCAGACCGAGGTCGATCGGGTCGCCGCTGCCGGGGCCGTCACCCTCCATAGCGGTCACGCCGTCGACCAAGGTCAGGGCCGGCTTGAGATAATCGGCCAGGTCGAGCAGCATCAGGGCGAAAAACTCCTTGTCACTCCCAGCCTGCAGGTGCAGACGCGGCTTGCGCATGCCGACGACGGCGCCGAACAAGTTCTTGACGCCGCAGGTCAGCCCCATCATCTGGTGGGTTTTCAGTTTCGGCAGGTTGATAATGACATCGGCATCGAGGATGTCTCGGGCGATTTCGAGATGATGAAAGATGCCGGTCTGCGACGGGACGTTGATCGATTCGGTGAACGGGGCGAAGGCGACACCGGTCTCCTCGATCACCTGCATGATGCCGCACTTGCGCGCGACCGTCTCTGGTTTGCCGATGCCGGGCGAGTCGCCGACCTGAACCTCGCAACCTGTTTTTTGAACCGCTTCGATCACGGCCCGGACGACCTCGGGGTGGGTGGTCACCGCTTTTTCCGGCGGTTTACCGGCGAGCATGTTCGGCTTGATCAGGACTTTTTGCCCCTGTTTGACCAGGGAGTCAATCCCGCCGAGGGTTTTGATCTGACTGGTGACGACCTCTCGTAATCGGTCGGGGCTGTAGTCTGGGACGTGGTTGAGGGCAACCCGGTGTTTCATGCCGGGATAACCCTGAGCTGGAGCTTGCGCTGGCGCGGCCCGTCGAATTCGCAGAAGTAGATCCCCTGCCAGGTGCCGAGAACCGGTTGGCCGTTTTCAAGGGGAATCAGCTCGCTGACTCCGACAAGGCTGCACTTTAGATGGGCGGCGCTGTTCCCCTCGAGGTGGCGATAACCGTCTTCGAACGGCACGATCTTGTTCAACTCCATCACCAGGTCGCGGGTGACGTCCGGGTCGGCATTTTCGTTGATGGTGACCGCCGCCGTAGTGTGCGGCACGTAGAGATGGATGAGTCCGTCAGCAATCCCGGCATCTTTGACCGCGGCACGCACCTCGGCAGTGATGTCAATCATCTCGACCCGGCTGCGGCTATTGATCCGGAGAGTCTTCATTCGTCTCTTCATTCAGGGCGGCGAGCAGGTTCCGGAAAACCTCGCCATCGTAAAGCATCATATGGTGGGCCTTCCCCGTAAGTTCGACGTTGTGAGCTTTGTCGAGGATAGCGCTCTCGAACGGGATGACGAGGTTGTCGTGACGGCTGTAAATATTGGTCACCCGGACATCCTTCGGCAGCGGCTGGCTGTTCAGGTTGTCGAGGAACGCCGAGCCGGGCATGATCGCCTCGGCCAGCTTAGTCAGAGCGAAGGGGGCGAGCTGGCTGCCGTGATGCGGACCGGCCAGCAAAATGCAGTGTTCGACCTTGTTGGCGCCGCCGCGGATCTGGATGTAATTGCGGGCAATGACGCTGCCCATCGAGTGGCCGATCAAATCGACCTTGTCGCACTTCTTGGCGATACGCAGTGCGTCGACCTTGAGCCCGACCTTCTCGGTCAGGGTCTCAACATCGCGGGTCGGCGGCAGATTGATGGTGTGCAGGTCGTTCCATCCCTTCAGCCGGAGGCGCAGTTTCATCGCACTCCAGCAGGCCCGGTTAAGGAAGAGTCCGTGCAGGAACAGGACCGGCCTTTTCTGGCCATTGTCATCCTGGCCTTCCTTGAGGTTAAGAAACCCGAACGGCCAGAGAATAAGGGTGATCAGCAGCAGGCAGTATTCGACAACAAGGATTCGCAGTGAGAAAAAGAGGTTGCCGGTATCGACGATCCGCTTGACCTGGGTCTGTTCACGGTTTGTTTTTTCGAACAGGTATATAGTGTAGGTCAGCAGCAGAAAAAGCAGCGGCACCAGCAGGAAAGTTTTCAAGAGGAAGTGGAAGGTCATGTCATCGGCTCCAGTCGGCAGATATTATCTCACGCTAACAGGCCGTCGTCAATCGGGAGCAGATTGTGCTCTTTTGCGAATCGTGCAACAATACCGGTATCTTTTGCCGTCTTCCGGAGAGAATGGATGCAAACCCTGATTGACCAGTTCAGCCGCCACCTTCAGATCGAGCGAAATGTTTCAGAACATACCCGCAGCGCCTACCTGCGCGACCTGGCCGAATTCCGTCTTTTTCTCGAGGAGAGCTTCAAGTGCTCCGACCGTTCGGTGCTGGAGCGGGTCGACAAGATCACCCTCCGCCGCTACCTGGCGCTGCTGCACAAAAAAAACCGAAAATCGACCATCGCCCGCAAGCTTGCCGCGTTACGCACCTTCTTCCGCTACCTGGTGCGTGAAGGGGTGATGACTTCGAATCCGGGCGAGCTGGTAGCGACGCCGCGCCAGGAGAAGTACCTACCGACCACCCTGACCGTCGACGAGGCGTATGCTCTTCTCGAATCGATGCAGGGAAGCGACAGCTTGTCCTTGCGCGACCGGGCGATTCTCGAGATTCTGTACTCCTGCGGTCTGCGGATCAGTGAACTGACCGGCCTCGATGTCGGTGACGTCGATTTCGATCAAGCGTTGGTGCGAGTCCTCGGTAAAGGGGGGAAGGAGAGGATCGTGCCGATCGGAGAGCACGCGCTCAAAGCGCTGCACGACTACCTGACTGATCGGACCTGGCCACCGGAAAACGAGCCACTCTTCCTCAATCGTTTCGGCAATCGTCTGACCTCCCGTAGTGTTCAGCGTCACCTCAAAAAACACCTTCTGCTCGCCGGAATGCTCAAGAATGCGACCCCGCACGCCCTGCGTCACTCCTTCGCGACCCACCTGCTTGACGGCGGTGCCGACCTGCGCGCCATCCAGGAACTGCTCGGTCACTCCTCACTGTCGACCACTCAGAAGTACACTCAGGTCAGTGTCGATCATCTGACCGGTGTCTACGACAATGCCCATCCGCGCAGCAGGAAAAAGAGTTGACGATCTGAATGAACCAATAGCTGCGTACCGACTACATCTCATTTATATATTTTGGAAAAAATGATTCGCTACGAAAATTTATTTGAATCTTTTCTATAAAATATGACCAAAAAGGTCAGAATTGTCTTGACAGGTATAGATTAGCCGGTAAAATGACATTCAACTTTTTCCAATCAATACATCGATAAAACCAAAAGGAGATTTGATATGAGCGTACTGGTAGGTAAGGAAGCCCCCGACTTTACTGCTGCTGCCGTTTTGGCGGATGGAACAATAAAGACCGATTTTTCCCTCTCTGATTTCAAGGGAAAGTATGTTGTCCTCTTCTTTTATCCCCTCGACTTCACTTTCGTGTGCCCGACCGAGCTGATCGCCTTTTCCAAGCGGATCAAGGAATTCGAGGATCGTGACGTCCAGGTGATCGGCTGCTCGATCGATTCCCAGTTTACCCACGTCGCCTGGCGCAATACCCCGGTCGATGAGGGCGGGATCGGTGCCGTTGCTTATCCGCTGGTTGCCGACGTCAAGCACGAGATCTGCCAGGCCTATGATGTCGAGTTCGGTGAGGCCGGTGTCGCTTTCCGCGGCTCATTCCTGATCGACAAGGAAGGGATCGTTCACCATCAGGTGGTTAATAATCTACCGCTGGGCCGTAACGTCGACGAGATGCTGCGCATGATCGATGCACTGCAGTTTACCGAGAAGTACGGTGAAGTCTGTCCGGCCGGCTGGAACAAGGGTGACCAGGCGATGAAGCCGGATGCCGAAGGGGTCTCCTCCTATCTGAAGGCACAGGTTGAGAATCTCTGATTCTCGTTTAATAGCAAACATAAAAAAAAGGGCTGCCGATTGGCAGTCCTTTTTCGTTTGAGACTATTTACTTTTCGCTCAGGCGATTTCCATGAGCTCGATATCGAAGTTGAGATCCTTGCCGGCGAGCGGATGGTTGCCGTCGAGGGTGACGTTTTCGGCTTCGACCTCGACGATTTCGAGAATGACCGGCTGGCCGCCTTCGGCTTCGGTCTGCAGGTGCTGGCCGACTTCCGGCTCCATCCCTTCGGGCAACTGGTTGCGGTCAACCTTGAACACCATCTCATCACGACGCGGGCCGTAGGCATCCTCGGCAGCGATGGTGAAGGTCTTCGTCTCGCCGACGGTCATGCCGACGATGGCATCGTCGAATCCCTTGATCATTTCACCACCACCGACCTCAAACTCGATCGGCTCACGCTCACGGGAGGAATCGAAGACGGTGCCATCCTCAAGAGTACCGGTATAGTGAACTTTAACTTTGTTTTCTTTTTGCGCTTTAGACATGTTTTCCCCTTTATTCAATGATTTATTGATGCTGAACCATAACAGATTGTCGGGTTGAGTGCAAAGGATGGCGGGAAAAAGATAAGATCAGTTGCGACCCATCCATTTCAGGGCATCCCGCAGTGAGTTCTGGTCGAACTTGAAGCGGAACTTGAGGTAGGGGCCCTGGGCGGTGTAATCGGCCTGCGAGAAGTCTTCGTCGTTGAATCCGGTCATGTTGTAGCCGAGGCTGATCCAGAAGTTCTTGGCCGGCGAGTAACCGACGGAAACACCGGAGTGGGTCAACGACTGCGACACGTCATCGACCTGTAGCAGACTGCCGTGCAGACCGAAGTCGAATCGCTTGCTGATGTCATGCCGCCATTCGGC
>PKTZ01000155.1 GCA_002868925.1 Desulfuromonas sp.
CTCGACGGTTCCACCTGGGAGACGCTCCGCCTGTCCGTTGCCAACCGTGCCGATTCCCCATTTCTGCTGGTCGCTGAAAAGAAGTAGTTTTTTTCTCGATAGTTTGCATTTCCCTCCATTCATTTAACGGTTCCCGATAACGATTTGCTTCAATTTCAATTATGAACTATATTTAATGTTCATTGTCGAACGGAGCGGCTATGGGACTGCGTGTTGTCATAATGGAGCCGGACCGGGATGACCGGACCATGCTCATGAAGTTGGTCGGGGATCTCGGACACGAGGTGAGTATCGCCTCGGGAAAAGAATATTGCCGGGCGGTTCAATCCTCCTCGGGCCAATGTCCGCTCAGTGAGCCATGCTGCGATCTGCAGATCATCAACAACAGCCAGGTCGGAGAGTCCGGCCTGGAGTTGATCAGCTGGCAGCAACGACACGGCTGCATGATCAGCCCGGAAAACAGCGCCGTCGTTGCCGAAAAGCGATCGAACGACCTGTCGATGAAGGCCCGACGGCTCGGGAGCAGAACGTTCTTCAAGCCTTTTTTGGTTAAAGAGTTGGTCGACTGGGTTTATCAGGTAAAAAAAGTCAAAAGAAAAGGTTCGACCCGATGACCGGTGGTAAACAGGTCACGCAGTGATTGCCGTTGACTTCCCTTCCCATTCTGTTGTAATCAGGCAAATAATCCCCGTGAGCTGGAGCTTTTCATGTCGATCCATCGACTTTTTCTTTTCCTGCCGATACTCATTCTGGTTATTACTCTTGTTGCCGGCCCGGCGTTTGCCGGTATCCACGAGCGGGATAAAATCGATCAGGTTATATCGACCCTCGATGCGGCGGTGGTAATCCCCGAAAAGGGAATACCGCGTGAATTGCTCGGCGAGGCGGCCGCGATCGCTATCATCCCGAACGTGGTCAAGGCCGGATTCATCATTGCCGGTCGATTCGGTCGGGGTGTCATTCTGGCCCGGAATGACGAAGGGGCATGGGGGCACCCGATCTTCATCACCATTAGCGGCGGCAGCCTCGGTTTCCAGTTCGGGGCCCAATCCTCCGACGTGATCCTTGTTTTCAAAAAAAGGAAAGGGGTCGATAAGATTGTCCGGGGGCGGATGACCCTCGGCGCCGATGCCGCCGTTGCCGCCGGCCCGGTCGGTCGTCAGGCCGAAACGTCGACCGATAAATCGTTCCGGGCCTCGGTCCTTTCCTATTCGCGCAGCCGCGGCCTCTTCGCCGGGGTCTCGCTCGTCGGTTCGGTGCTGAGTGTCGATGAGGAGTGGAACCACTCCTTTTACGAACGAGAGGTGTCGTCCGAGGAGTTGTTCACCGGCTCCGGCGGACTACCGGCCGAGGCAGTAACGTTGAAAGAGAAAATCAGGACCTACACTGAAAAAAAGTAGGTAAGTTGTTTCCATTCCGACCGATCCAACCGACAAAATGAATACAGCCAGACTAACCAACCCAACAAATAAAACCGGTTAAACCCGATCAGAAATACCAGCGTAGCAGCAGGCCGCCGTTGTCGCCGGCCGAACCGAATTCCGAGCGGGGAACGGAGACCCCGGGAAAGATTTGACGCGGCTCCTTGCCGAGATTGACGCTGTAGAACAGGTCGAGGCTCAGGTTGTCGCCAAGGGAGAATTGCAGCTGCGGACGCAGCAGCAGCGAGTCGTCATCGAGGTTGCCGATGACCAGCCCGGAAAATGTGGCCAGGGGATGGAATTCCCAGGAGGGGCCGAGCAGCAGGTAGTGCTTGCCGAGCAGGAAGGTCAGCCCCTCACGGACGGCGGCCGAAGTGGCAGCGAGTGGATAGTCTTCAGGTTTGTCGGCCCCGGCGCCGTTGTAGAGGTACTGGGCGATCAGGACGACGTTGTTGTCGAAGCGGTACCAGAACTCGATCCCGCCGATCGAGAATTCGTCATGCAGGTCGCCGCCGGGCAGTTCGGTATCCTTGCCGTGGTAGTGGCTGATTTCGCCCTTGACCCCGAGCGGGCCGAGGTTGCCGGCCAGTCCACCGCCGACCAGTTCGCGATCGCGCAGGCTACCGGCGATACCGAGAATGTCGATGCCGGCGCGGTTGTCGGAGAGGGTAAGCAGGTAGGAGTTGTTCTCGGTGGTCTCGCCGAAGACGACGCTGCCGCCGACCTGGCCACCGAGCCCGAAATATCGGACCGCGCGGGCCGCATCGACCCCGGGCCGGACATCGGTGTCGAGGGCATCGGGCGCGAACGGGGCGACGACGTCAAGAGGGGAGAAGATGACGATCCGACCTAAGCCGATCGCCTGGCGGCCGATCGCCCAGTCGAAGCTGTCGTGCCGACCGTGCAGGGCGAGTCGGTCGATGACGACCCGGTCCGACCATTCATGGCCGCGTTGCCAGTCGTGGTCGAGGTCGAAGCGGACGTTCGGTGATGTGCGCGGCAGCTGAACCTGGGTTGGTTGATCGCTGTAGAGCAGCAGGTTGTCGACCGCAATTTCCAGCTCGACCGGGTCGGCAAGTTTTCCCTTCAGCTCGAGCCGCTGGCTGTTGGCCGAATAGAAACCTGACTCGAAAGGTGTCCCCGGTGGTTCGTCGTAATAGGTGTTGAAGGTTTTGACGTGGCCGCCGATCGACGGTTGCGTCAACCAGTCACCCGTTGCCGGTTGCGATACGAGGGTGCAGAAGATGGTCAGGATTATGAGCTTTCGTGCAGAGATCATGCGTCTTGCCGGGTGTCGCTTTCGAGGCGGCCGTCGCGCAGATGGACAACCCGCTGTGCGTGCGAGATAACCAGCTGGTCGTGCGAGCTGAAAAGAAAGGTGACCCCCTTTTCGCGGTTCAATTTGCGCATCAGGTCGAGCAGGTCCTCGGCGGTATGCGAGTCGAGATTGGCGGTCGGTTCATCGGCCAGGATGACCGCCGGCTCCGGGGCGATCGCGCGGGCGATCGCAACCCTCTGCTGCTGGCCGCCCGAAAGGTCACCGGGACGTCTGTTTTCGAGGCCGTCGATCCCCAGTTCGGCAAAGATCGCCTCGATCCTCTTCCGCCTCTCTTCGGCCGGAACGCCCTGCAGCATCAGGGTGAACTCGGCGTTCTCGGCTGCTGTCAGGACCGGGATCAGGTTGTACGACTGGAAGATAAAGCCGATCCGCCGCAGCCGGAAATCGGCCAGCTCCTTCTTGCTCATCTCGCTGTAATCGCACTGGTCGACTGCGACCGCTCCTTCGGTCGGTCGATCGAGGGCACCGATGATATTGAGGACGGTCGTCTTGCCGCTTCCGGAGGGACCTGCCAGAACGGCGAATTCTCCCGCCTTGATGAAAAGGTTCAACTCATCGACCGCGGTGATGTGCTGGTTGCCCGAGGGGTAGATTTTGGTCATGTTACGCAGGGCGATAAGGGACATAAGAGAAACCTCAAAATAAGAAGGCAGTAGTTAGAAGTCAGAATACAGCAAGAGAGAAGATAGAAAAAGCCAGCTTTTAAAAATATTCTTTGCTTCTGTCTCCTGTATTCTCTTCTTCTTGTTTTCAAAAATGCCGCATCGCTTCGGCCGGCAGAATGCGGGCTGCTTTTGCTGCCGGGTAGAGCGATGCGATTACCGACAGTACGAGTACGTAGAGCGACATCTTGATCATGTAAGAGAAATCCCAGGCGGCGCGCATCACCGGGTCGAAGACGACACCGCCGAATTCCATCGTTTCCGGAACGAAGCGACGCAGGTCGATGCCGACATCGGCCAGGTACCAGGTCAGCAGAATGCCGAGCAGGTTGCCGAGCAGCATCGAGATGACGCCGATCAGAAACGCCTCGGTGATCACCATGCGGCGCAGGCGACCGGGCGTGGCGCCGACCGCCAGGATCACTCCGAACTCGCGAATCCTCTCCATCACCGACATCAGCAGGGTGTTGACCACGCCGATGGTGACGATGAGGACGATGATCAGGAAGATGAACTTCTGGCTGGCGTAGTCGAGCTTGATCGCGTTGGCGAGGTTGGCCATCGCCACCTCCCAGCTGACCGCCGATAGATTCTCCCTGTTGCCGAGCAGGGAGGTGATCTCACCGGTTAATTTATCTTCAAGATCCGGATGTTCGAGGATGACCGCCAGCTCATGCACCGAGTCGGGACCACCGATCAGGCGGGCCGCCCTCTCGCGGCCGACCATGACCAGACTGTTGTCGACCTCGCGGATTCCCGATTTAACAACGCCGCGGATCCGGAACAGTTCGCTCACCAGCTCCTTGCCCGGGCCCTGGGCCGTGACCACGAACTTGTTGCCGATTTTCAGTTTGAGCTCGGTCAGCAGACGGTTGCCGACCAAGGCGTCTCTTCCGTTTAAGGAACGGATCAATTCCGGAGCATCGATTTTTTTGAGCAGTGGGTTGATGTCGTTTTCTGCGACCGGGTCGATGCCGGTCAGCAGGATGCCCCGGCTCTCCCGGCTCGATTGCGCCAGCCCCAGAAGATAGACCCTCGGCAGAGCGGCCCTGACGCCATCAAGGGTCGTAACCTTCTCTTTTAGCCCCGCCAGCTCCCAGCTCAGACGGTCGTCGCGCGAGGTTGCATAGTCCCCCCGGTAGACGGCGATGTGACCGGAGCCTGAGCGGACGCCGCTGTCGATCATCTGGGCGTAGACACCGAATGCCAGGTTGTGAAACCCCTGGACCAGCATCAGGCTGAAGCTGATCGCGATCAGGGTGATGATAGTCCGGCGGCGGCTGCGCCAGATATTGCGCCAGGCAAGTGTGATCGTCTCCATCAATCCTCCCTGATCGCTTCGACCGGTTGCAGTTTGGCCGCTCTCCTGGCCGGAAAGAATCCGGCGACCAGGGAGACGACGAGCAGCAGAATCGCCGGATCGATGAAGTTGCGGGTCTCGAAGATCGCCTTTAGTCGCGGTTGGATGGTGCCGCCGGCGTATGTAACCGGGGTGATCCAGGTAGAGAGGTCGATACCGACCCGCGACATGTAGGAGCTGATCAAAAGACCGAGAATTAGGCCTAAAATAGCACCGATGATGCCGAGAAAGAGCGACTCGAGCAGCACCAGGTGGTTGACCTGGCGCGGGCGCAGACCGACCGCCATCATTACCCCGAACTCCTGGGTCCGCTCCACGACTGACATGAAGATGGTGTTGAGGATGCCGAGCCCGGTCGCGAAGTAAAGGATGACGACAAAGATGAAACGGCTGACGTCGAAGGAGGCGATCGCTTCGCGCATCTCCGGCAACAGTTCACCCCAGTCGGTCGTTTCGAGCCCCTTCGGCAATAGCGCGGAAACCGTCGGCACATATTCGGCAGCCTGCAGCGGGTCGTCGACGGCAAGGGTCAGTTCGTGGATTTGTCCCGGCAGGGCCATCGTCCTTTGCAGCCAGGGAAGCGATACCAGGACCAGGCTGTTGTCATGACCGCTGTGGCCGGTGCGGAAGATGCCGCGCACCATCAGCAGGTCGTTGCCGATCGAGCCGTCGGCGGCCTGGGTGACGAAAACCAGCTCGTCGCCGGTTTTCACACCGAGTTTCTTCGCCAGTCCCGAGCCGATGACCGCGCCGTTTTCGTCATCCGGCTCGAGGTAGGCTCCCTCACTCAATTGGTTTTGCAGGCTGGTCACCGTCCGTTCCATCTCCGGGTGGACGCCGAGCAGTTCGGCCGGATAGCTGTTGTCGGCATGTGAAACCAGGCCGTAGCCGCGCAGCCGTTCACTGATGCCGGTGATGTTTTCCTGCGCGCGGAGTTTGTTCAGGGTTTGGTCGTCGGTGGTGAAATGTTTGTACATGTCGTGGTCGTCGAGGTAGTGGTCGGCGGTGATGATCAGGTGGCCGTGGTACTGGCCGGTGGTCTAGGCGAGGATGTCGACCAGCATGCCGGAGAAGACCCCGAGCGACAGGATGAGCAGGGCGAGCGAGACCACCATTGCCGACAGGGTCAGCAGGGTCCGGCGCCGGTTGCGCCAGATATTGCGGAAAGCGAGCTGCAGCAGCATCGATCTACCGTTTCAGGTTGCGCAGGGAGAAGAAGTTCTTGTCTATATTGATATCGAAGTCGATTTCGGAGTAGCGAATGATGGTCCTCTCCTCCGGTTCGTCGATCGGCTGGATCGTCATCCGTAGCGGGATGGTACGGCCGTCGACCTTTTTGACCTCGTCGAAAACCATATCCCGGACCTTGACCATCTCCTCGTCGAAGTAACTGACGGTGCCCGGCACTTCGCTCGGGCGCAGGATTTCGTAGACGATTTTGCCCCAGACCACGACCGCGTTCGGTTTCGGCAGGCATTCGATCAGGTAATGCTGGTCATCCTCCTCGAGCAGGCGGAAGTTGTACTCCTCGTCGATCTTGTTCGCCTTGACCAGGTCATCGTTGGTGATGTGACTCCCCATCCAGGCGCCGCCCATCATCGATGGCGGCACCTTGATCACCCGGTCAACCTTTGGCAGGTAGTTCCAGACCTCCTGATCGACCTTGAGGGTGGCCACGTCCTTTTCCTTCGGCGGTTCCAGGATGCGGACCAGGAAATGGTCCCGGCCGAGTGACCAGGCGTCCATCACCAGGGTTCTTTGCCAGTGTTCAGAGCGGATGCTCATCTCCATGCGCGATTTCGATGATAACCCCATGTACTGTTCCTCGACCTTGCGGATCAGCGCCCTCAGGTCGGCGGACCAGGCAGGGTGTGGCAGCAGGATCAACCCGGTTATCAGCAGAAAGACGGTGCGCAGCATGAAAACTCCTCGGTTCAAAGTTTGACGGCTCGTTCTATTATACAGATTCAGAGGCACTCTTCCATAACAGACCGGAATGAATATAAAAATTCTTCTTTGTTTTGGATGCCCGGTTCGGGTGTATTTTCTGACCCACTGCAAAAGGATTTAATCGCCACCAAGTCACGAAGGCCACCAAGAAAGGCAGATTCGTAAATCTTATCTCACGCGAGGGCGCGAAGCCGCGAAGAAAAGCAAAAACTCTGTTTAGGCTGAAATCAAAATCTCACAAACATTTTCAATAAGGTTTTGGTTCTAACCAAAAAAAAATTTATTTTTCTAGATTGTCGATTTTCTTGCGCCTTTGCGTCTTTGCGTGAAAATTGACTTTGACTTTTCTGGTGCCCGTCGTGTCTTGGTGGCAATTTTTACGATTATAAGTCCGTTTGGCTTTGACCTTTTGCCGGGCCTGCTTTACAGTTCTGACGCAGATAAAATATGGGAGATTGTCCATGGACGGAATCGAACTGCCACAGAAAAGAAAAGTCAAACACCTGACCCTGATCCGCGAAGCGCGGACTATTACCAGCCAGGAGTTCAACGCTCTCAGTTACGACGAGCGGCTCGAGATGGTGCGGGTCTCCGACAGTGAGTTCCGCTTTCAGCTATTGGTCGAAGCGAAGGACGGGGACAGGCTCATGGCGCGGCTCTCCGGTCAGGATGTTTTCCTGACCCTGAAAACGATAGGGACCGAGGCGACCGATCTGCTGTTGCCGATGGTCAGCCCCGAACAGTTTACCTTCTGCCTCGACCTCGACTGCTGGCAGGGCGATCACTTCGACGCCAACAAGGCGCTGCAGTGGCTTGAAGATCTGCTCGGTTGCGAGGAACAGAAGATCCTCGAGATCGTGCAGAAGATGAATTTCGAGCTTCTGGTGTTGACCCTGAAGAAGTTCGTCACGGTGCTGCACGGGCCGGAGGATATCGACGAGGACGATGTCCGCGTTGAAGCGATGCGGCGCGACGGCGGCTATGAGTTCTCCTTTGCCAAGGATGAGGAGTCAAAGCTCTTTACCCGGCTGTTCGATATCCTGTTCCGGCTCGATCCCGGATTCTACAGTTACCTGATCGAGGCGACCCGGGGAGAGAGCGACGCCCTGATTGAGGAAAGTGTCTTTCAACAGCGCAGTGCCCGGTTGCACGATGCCGGTCTCTCCGAACCATTCGAAGCGAAATTGCTCTACAGTTGGATCGACCCGGACGGATTCCGTTGCGATGAGGAGAAACTCGAGATGCGGCCGGAAGACAAGACGACGGCCCAGCCTGCGTTCATGCTGGTCGAAGCGAGCCCGCGTGACCTGTTGGCGGCCGCCCTTGCCGGGAACCTGACCCCGTCGGCCAACTGGGAGCTCGCCTGCCTCGCCAATAAGGTGCTGATGGCCGACCAGGTCGATTTCGGCGAGCGGGACCAGGTGCAGACCTCGCTGCAGAGGATGTACGAGACCTTCAACCTTGCGCTCGAATACCTCTGCGACAGCAAGGAGGAGGCGGTCGAGCTGCTTGGCAAGGCCTATTTCCAGCACCTGTTCCAGGTCGGTCACAGCCTCAAGTTGCGATTACAGCGGCGGGCCGTCAAGATCCTTGAGTCCGAGATCGGCCCTTTTATCGACCTGCCGTTCAAAACCTTTTTGCAGGAACTCTGTAAAACACAACAGCCGCTCTATTATCCGGGGCTCGATAATCCCGGGGAAGACAAAGCCCGTTCATTCCGCAGCGCCATCGACCTGATCAAGGCCCAGAAGTGGCTCGATAAAATCGAAGTCCAATATAAACTTTTTGTCGAGCGGATGCCGTTCGATCTGCCGCAGGAGGACGATATCGACCTTTCCGGCTGCATCCCGGAGAGGGTCGAAGATGTGACCCTGTCGCAGCTTTTCCTTACCGCCCTAGCCAACCGCATCCTCGGACGGCCGTTTGCGCCGGAGCCGATCGATGCCAACGAGCTGCCTGGATTGCACGGCAGCCTCTGCCGGGGACAGCACCTCGATACCATCCTGCGCGAGGAGACCAACAGCTGGATCGCTTCCTTGCTAGAAGGTGCAGACAGCTTTTCCGATTGGTGCCTCGATGTCTGGGAGCTCGAATTCTGCTCCGTCGATATCGACGCGATCGATCCGCGCTTTGTTGGAGGATTGATCGTCAGAGTGGATTAAGATGAGCAGGGTTGTAACCACGAAGAACACGAAGGGCACGAAGAAGGTCAAAATCAGTTTTCACGCAAAGACGCAAAGGCGCCAAGAGAATCGATAATCGGAAAAACATCTTTTTTTCAGAGTAAAATCAAAACCGTTATTGAGTTTTTTTTAAGATTTTGACTTTCACCCAAAAAATGCTTTTCTTTGCGCCTTTGCGTGAGGCGATTTTACGAACTTGCTTCTCTTTGTGCCCTTCGTGTTCTTCGTGGGCAATATACGTTTTTGTTGATTGAACCATTCTTGTAATAATGAAAATCACTGCCGATGCCCGCAAGCAAAACCCCACAACAGACCCTGCATGAAGTCTTCGGCTATCCCGAATTCAGGCCGCAGCAGCAGGATATCGTCGAAACCCTGATCGCCGGCCGGGACGCCTTTGTCCTGATGCCGACCGGGGGTGGCAAGTCGATATGCTACCAGCTGCCGGCCCTGCACCGCGACGGGGTAGCGGTGGTCGTCTCGCCTTTGATCTCGCTGATGAAGGACCAGGTCGACGCCCTGTGCGCCAACGGCGTGCGTGCGGCCTTTTACAACTCGTCGCTTAAGGCCGAAGAGGCGCGTCAGACCCTCGCCCGGCTGCATGGCGGGGAGCTCGACCTGCTCTACGTCGCCCCGGAACGGTTGCTGAACAACGGATTCCTCGATCGGTTGAGGGAAATACCGATTTCGCTGTTCGCTATCGACGAGGCGCACTGCGTCTCCCAGTGGGGGCACGACTTCCGCCCCGAGTATGTCCAACTCGGTAAACTGCGCAATCACTTCCCGGACGTGCCGATGGTCGGTCTGACCGCGACCGCCGACCCGCAGACCCGGCAGGATCTCTTGCAGCGGCTCGGCCTGCAGCGGGCCGAGTGTTTTATCAGCGGTTTCGACCGGCCGAATATCCGCTACACGGTGGTGGAGAAGCAGAAGCCGTTCACGCAACTGCTCGCCTTTCTCGATGACCGGAAAAAGGAGTCGGGGATTGTTTACGCCCTGTCGCGCAAGCGGGTCGAAGAGGTCGCTGAAAAATTGTCGGCGCAGGGTTACCGCGCCGCGGCCTACCATGCCGGCCTGCCGGATGGTGAGCGCAAGCATGTTCAGGACGCGTTTTTGCAGGACGAAATCGAGATCGTGGTGGCGACCGTCGCCTTCGGCATGGGGATCGACAAGCCGAACGTTCGCTTCGTGGTCCATTACGATCTGCCGAAGAATATCGAGAGCTACTACCAGGAGACCGGCCGCGCCGGGCGCGATGGTCTGCCGTCCGAAGCGCTGCTGCTGTTCGGCTATGGCGATATCGCAATCAGCCGCAGCCTGATCGAGAAGGGGAACAACCCGGAGCAGAAGCGGATCGAGTTGCACAAGCTGCAGGCGATGGCCGGTTTTGCCGAGGCGCTAACCTGCCGCCGCCGGGTTTTACTCGGCTACTTCGGCGAACGGTTGGAGGAAGACTGCGGCAACTGCGATATCTGCCTCAACCCGCCCGAGACCTATGACGCCACGGTCGATGCGCAAAAAGCGCTCTCCTGCGTCTTCCGGGTCGGCCAGCGCTTCGGGATCGGGCACGTGGTTGATGTCTTGCGCGGTGCGCAGACCCAGCGGATAGAAGAGCTCGGACACGACAAGCTCTCGACCTACGGCATCGGATCAGAGAAGGTCGCTGACGCATGGAAAAGCCTGATCCACCAGTTGATCCACCGCGGTTACCTGGTGCAGGATGTCGCTGCCTACTCGGTGTTGAAATTGACCGAGGCGGCCCGACCGCTGTTGCGTGGCGAGGAGAAGCTTGTCCTGGCCAAGCCGCGGATCAGGGTGAAGACGCTGGCCAAGAAGACACGGCCCCGGATCACCGATTTCGATTACGACGACGAGCTTTTCGATGCCCTGCGTGACCTGCGCAAGCGATTGGCTGACGATGCGGGGGTGCCCCCCTATGTGATCTTCGGTGATGCGACCCTCGCCGAGATGGCGGCGAAGATGCCGACCGATCCGGAGGCGCTGCTCGCGGTCAGCGGGGTCGGCAAGCACAAGTTGCAACGCTTCGGTGCGGCATTTATCGACGAGATCGTCAGTTACCTGTGTCGATAAGATGAGTGGGTGAAATTAGCCACTACGGGCATCAGGAAAATCAAAATCTGTGTCTTACGCAAAGCCGCAAAGTCACCAAGAGAATCGAAAAAAAGACAAAACCTTTTTTCTGAGTGTAAAACAAAACCTTTCTCATTGTCTTGCTTTCAAGATTTTGATTTTCATCATAAAAGAACTTTTGCTTTTCTTCGCGCCTTTGCGGCTTTGCGTGAGATACGTTTTTTCAGGATTCAAAATAAAAATGGGCTGGCCATCACGGCCCGCCCATTTTCGTGTTTAACGGTTGTTGTGTTTGTCTAACGCCGGTTGCCCATCACCCGCAGCAGCATCAGGAAGAGGTTGATGAAGTCGAGGTAGAGCCTCAGGGCGCCGAGGATGGCAGCTTTCTGGCGGCTTTCGCCGTCGGCGAAGCCGGCCTGGCCGATCATCTTGATCTTCTGGGTATCGTAGGCGGTCAGCCCGACGAAGATGAAGACCCCGACGTAGCTGACGATCCAGTGGATCATTTCGCTGTGCAGGAAGATGTTGACCACCGAGGCGATGATGATACCGATCAGGCCCATGAACAGGAAGCTGCCCCAGCCGGTCAGGTCACGCTTGGTGACATAGCCGTAGACGCTCATCGCGCCGAAGGTGCCGGCGGTGATGAAAAAGGCGCTTGCGATCGAGCTGCTGGTGTAGATCAGGAAGATCGCGGCGAAGGTGATCCCGTTCAAGGCCGAGTAGATAAGAAAGAGCAGGGTGGCGGTCGATGCCCGGATCTTGTTGATCGCTGCCGACAGAGCGATGACCAGGCCGAGTTCGCCGAAAACCAGGCCGTAAAAGACCATCTTGTTGCCGAAAATCAGATTGAGCATCGACTCGCTGGAGAGGGTGAGCAGGGCGGCCAGGGCGGTGAGACCCAGTCCCGCGGTCATCCAGCCGTAGACCTTTGGGAAGAAGCTGGTGGTCGACGAAACGGTCGGTGCGTAACTGTAAGGTTTGTTTTCCTCGTACATCGATATCCCTTCTTAAAACCGGTTT
>PKTZ01000058.1 GCA_002868925.1 Desulfuromonas sp.
GGGCTGCACCGTCGGCTACATCGTCATCGCCGTCCTGCTGCCGATCTTCGAAGCGAGCTCGGGGTTTGGGTAGGTGCAGGGGAAAGGACAAAGGTAAAAGGTTAAAGGGACAAACCGACATCGATTTTGATTTTAACCTTTAGCCTTTCACCTTCAACCTTTTTCCAGTAATTAAAAAGGAGTTCTTTATGATCCGCAAATTGCACACCGATCAACACGGCTTCACCCTGATCGAGATCATGGTCGTGGTGGTCATCCTCGGCATCCTGGCGGCGATCGTCGCCCCGAAATTTCTCGGACGGGAGGAGCAGGCCCAGCAGACCCGGGCCGCGGTTGACATCAAGGCGATCGAGGAAGCGCTGGCGCTGTTCAAGCTCGACAACGGCTTCTTTCCGTCGACCGACCAGGGGCTCAAGGCGCTGGTGACCAAACCGGAGAGCGGCCGCATTCCCGAGAAGTACTCAGAGAACGCTTATTTGAAGAGTGTCCCGGTCGACCCCTGGGGGCGGCCCTATACTTATCTTTCTCCCGGTGCCCACGACAACTTCGACATCGTCTCTTACGGAGCCGACGGGGAGCCGGGCGGAGAAGGAACCAATGCCGATGTCGAGAGCTGGAGCCTCAACTGAATACGGCTTCACCCTGGTCGAGCTGACCCTGGTCATCGCTCTGCTCGGGCTGCTGCTCGGCATGGTCGTTCCCCGGTTGCCGGCGATTGGCGAAAAGCGGCTCGATGCCACCGCCCGCCGTATCGCCGCCATGACCCGGCACCTTTACAACGAGGCGGCGCTGACCGGGCTTGAACACCGGCTCTTTTTCGACATCGAGAAAAACAGTCTGGGCGGTCGCCGGATCGAAGAGAATGGCGAACTGGTCCCGGTGACCGGCTCGGGACGCGACTTGGACCTTTCCTCCCCGATCCGACTCGCCGATGTCTCGCTACCTGGCCGGGAACGCATAAACCGCGGCGAGGTCAGCAGCCGCATCCTGCCGGTCGGCTGGATCGAAGAGACGGTGATTCACCTGCAGGGTGAGAAACGAACCCTGACCCTGTACCTGCAGCCGCTGACCGGTGAGACCGAGATCTACGAGGGGTACAAGGAGTTTCATTGATTTGATCTACAAACAATGGTGATTGGAACGAGGAATTTTGAAGAAATTCAAGGAAGGTAAAAATTGGCAGGCGAGGCGTATCACCGATCCGTTGAGCTGCACCGATTTACGATCTGACGCCACAGATCTTCAAAAGAACCGTTCCACGGGTCAACAGGGTTTTACGTTGCTGGAGGTCATGATCGCCCTCGCCATCGTCGCCACCGTGCTGATTGCCCTGATCGGCCTGCAGGGGCGGACCATCCGCCTCGCTGACCGCCAGCAGACGATCACCGAGGCGACCCTGCTTGCGCAGGAACGGATGACCGAAATCGAAATCGCGGCGGCACGAGGAGAGAGCCTGCGCGAAGGGACCGGCTCCTTCGACGATCCCTTTACCGACTACCGCTGGCAGGTCCGGTTCGAGCCGACCCCGCTGACCTCGGTCCGGATGGTGACAGTGGATGTCGGCCGGGGAGAACAGACCGATGTGACGCTGACATCGTTCCTCTTCCCCCGGGAGTTGTGATGCACAACCTGCACTCGCAAAAAGGATTCACCCTGGTCGAGCTCCTGGTCGCTTTGGCGATTACCGCCCTGCTGCTGACCGCCGTCTACCAGACGGTCAGTTCGGCGGCCAATGCCCGGGAGAAGCTGGCGGTTGAAAACAGCTCCTTCCATGCCGGCCGGATCATCACCGAACGGATCGGCCGGGAGTTGCGCTCGCTGCACTTCCAACTCGGCGACGGGCAGACCCGGTTTTACGGCGGCGCCGATGGGGAGCTGCTTTCGTTCGTTACCACGGCGAGTACCCCGCTGGCCAGGGAGCCGGGGGTACCGGCCCGGGTCAGCTACCGACTAAGCGAAAACGATGAGGATGGGACAACGACCTATACCCTCAACCGGATCGAACAGATCAGCCTGGCCTTTGAGCCGGGACGCGTTTACAAGCTGACAGATGATTTAACGACCGTCGAACTTGAATTTCTGAGCGGCGACCGATGGGTCGACAGCTGGGATTCAGGCACCTCATCGACCCTGCCGGAGGCGCTCCGGTTGAGCCTGACCCGGGGCAGCGACACGGAGGCGGTCACTTTGCGTACATCCTGGCCGCTGGAGACGCATTGATATGGGCAAAGACCGGAAGAACGAAAAAGGGATGGTCCTGTTGATCGTCCTGCTCGTTGTCACCCTGCTGATGACGCTGCTGGTCGAATTCTCGTTTTCGACCCTGGTCGACCTGCGGCTGGCGGAAACCTTCCGCGATACGGTCCGGGCCGAACAGTTGGCGAAAGGGGGGATCCGGGTTGGACGGATGATCCTGCAAGATGACAACAACAGCTACGACGGGCCGAACGAAGACTGGGCCCAGGGAATCGAACAGTATCCGGTCGCCGACGGCACGGTCAGTATCCGGGCAACCGACCTCGGAGGCAGGTTTGACCTGAACCGTCTGGTGACCCCGCAGGGGAACATCGACCCGCTGTTCAAGGACCGGTACCTTGCCCTGCTCGACCTGCTCGGGGCGGACGATCCGGTGGTTTTAACCGACAGCCTGATCGACTGGCTCGATCCGGACGACCTAAGCGAACCGAACGGGGCCGAAGAGCGATACTATCGATCGCTGGAGACCCCGTACAACTGTAACAATCGGGCGCTCTCCAGCCTCGAAGAGCTGGTGTTGATCAGGGGCTACAACAGGAAACTGATCAGCCTGCTGCGACCGCATGTGACCGTATTCGGCAGCGCCAAGGTGAACGTCAACAGCGCCAGCAGCGAACTGCTGCAAGCGCTCGTTCCGCAAATGGATGCCGTCGCCGCCGAAACAATCATCGAGGCACGCCGACAAGAACCATTTACCCGGCTGGAGGAGTTGAAAGAGCTGCCGGGGATGGAAAGTTTGTACGGTTTCGTTTATCTTTATCTCGACGTCAAAAGTTCGAGTTACCGCATCGAGTCGACCGCTTCGGTGAATGATGGTCACCGGACCATCGTTGCCACCGTCGACAAAAACGGTGACCGCACGCTCTACACGAGAGTTTTATAATGAGCAGAACCTATATCGGAATCGATATCGACAAAAGCCAGCTCCGGGCCGTCGCTTTGACCGACCCGGGGAGCGGGGCGCAGAAAATCAACCTCGCCCAGCGGGAGATTGCCGACGACGACATCGCATCGACGATCGAAACGCTGCTCGAGTCCTGGGGAGTCGGCAACGCCCGTATCGCCACCGCCATCCAGGCCTCGGCGCTGCTGACCCGCCGCATCGCGTTCCCGTTCAGCGATAGCAAAAAAATCGGGGCGGCACTGCCGCTCGAACTCGGAACACGGCTACCGGTCGAAATCGACGATTACTCGGTCTTTGCTCAACCGACAGCCGTGATGGCAGACAAACATGCAACGATCGGCCTTGCCGTGCCGACATCGCTACTGACATCGACCCTCGAACCTTTCGATACTGCGCAGCTGCCGCTTCGCCACCTCGCCGTCGCCCCGTTTGCCTATGGCGACGGCCTGTCTCAACTTCCACAAGACTGCATACTGCTGACGATCCGCCAGGACGTTTTCCAGCTCCTGCTGCTACGCGAGGGGAAACCTTTTAGTCACCGCATCGTTATGCGCGAACCGGGGCAAGACGCGGAAGCAACCGCATCCCGGTTGCACCGCGACATCGTTTCGCTGCAGAAAGCGGCCGGGC
>PKTZ01000036.1 GCA_002868925.1 Desulfuromonas sp.
GACGCCGCGGCCGTAGAGGGTCTCCTCGTTCGGCAGGCCGAGCAGGCGCGGCGAAGCTCCGGTGGCGATAATCAGCGACAGACAACGGTACATCTCGTCATCGACCCATAGTTTGAACGGATGGCCGGTCAGGTCGGCCTTGGTGACCGTCCCTTCGACGAACCTGGCATCGAAGCGTTGCGCCTGCTTCTCCATTTCGGCCATCAGGGTCGGACCGTCGACCCCTTCGGCGAAGCCGGGGAAATTCTCGACTTCGGTGGTAGTCGTTAACTGGCCGCCCGGCTGCCGTCCGCGGATCACCAGCGGGCAGCAGCGGCTGCGCCCGGCGTAGATCGCCGCGGTCAGGCCGGCCGGGCCGGAGCCGAGGATAATCGTTTCATAGATCGCGTCAGAGCTCGTTACCATTGTCGGTCTCCATCAGCTGTTGTTCGGCGTGGTAACTCGAGCGGACCAGGGGGCCGGCTTCGACATGGTCGAAACCGAGGTCGAGGCCAAACTGCTTCAATTCGGCAAACCGGTCCGGGGTGATAAAGCGCTCCACCGGCAGGTGGTCGCGGCTCGGCGCCAGGTACTGGCCGAGGGTGAGCATGCGGCAACCGGTGGCAACCAGGTCGCGCAGGGTCTGTTCGATCTCCTGCCCGGTTTCACCCATGCCGAGCATCAGGCCCGACTTGGTCGGAACCTGTGGTGCCATCTCGACAGCGTTTTGCAGCAGCTCGAGGGAGCGTCGGTAGTCGGCGCCGTTGCGGGCGAGCGGGTAGAGTCGCGGCACCGTCTCGATATTGTGGCCGAGGATATCAGGGTCGGCGTCGAGGATCGATTTCAACGCTTCCCGGTTACCCTGAAGGTCGGGGATCAGCAGTTCGATCTTGCAACCCGGGGCCTGTTCGTGCACCGCTTCGATAAGAGCGACGAACTGGCCGGCGCCGCCGCCCGGCAGATCGTCACGGGTGACCGAGGTGACGACCGCGTGCTTGAGACCGAGCTCGGCGATCGCCCGCGCCACTTTCCGTGGCTCCTCCGGGTCGGGCGGCAGCAGGCGCTCATGGCCGACGTTACAGAAACGGCAGTCGCGGCTGCAGTTGTTGCCGAGAATCATGAAGGTGGCGGTGCCGTTGCCCCAGCATTCGCCCTGGTTGGGGCAGGCGGCGCTGCGGCAGACGGTGTGCAGCCCCTGCTCGCGGTGGTAGCGGTCAATCCGCCGGTAACCTTCGCCGCCGGGGACCTTCACCTTGAGCCATTCCGGTTTTCTCTGGTAGGTCTTCATGTAATAGTAAAAAGGGGCGATCGTGTGATCGCCCCTTTTGTGCTCGGGATCAGATCGGTTCGAAGTTACTCTTGTCGGCGCCGCAGAGCGGGCAGACCCAATCGTCCGGCAGGTCGGCAAAGGCGGTGCCGGGATCGATGCCGTTGCCCGGATCGCCTTCTTCCGGATCGTAAATGTAGTCACAGATGACGCAGCGGTACTTTTCCATGGTGTCTCTCCTTCGTCTGCTCTAGGTAATGCCCAAAAGGGCGATCAGATCATGTCGATCAGTTGCTTGACTGTTTTCTCGATGCCGTCGGCCGCTTCGCTGATCCGGCCGGCGAGCATGTAGGCCGGGCTCGTGATAATCTTGTTCTCCTTATCGACCACGGTCTCCCGGACCGGGCAGGAGATGTGTTCGGCGCCCATCGCCTGAACCGCTTCGGCGGTCCCCTGGTCGGTGCCGATGGTCAGGGCCGGCGAGTTGTTGTCGCCGACAATCTTGGCGATCAGGGCCGGGGCAATACAGACCGCGGCGAGCGGCTTCTTGGCGGTGACGGTCTCCTTGACGATACGGGCGACCTCCGGGTTGACGCTGCAATCGGGGCCGTTGATGGCGAAGTCGCACAGGTTCTTGGCCGCGCCGAAACCGCCGGGGAAGATCAGGGCGTCGAAGTCGTTGGCCGATACGTCCTTGAGGTTCTTGATGTTGCCGCGGGCGATGCGGGCCGACTCGACCAAGATGTTGCGCGATTCACCTTCAGCGACGTCGCCGGTCAGATGATTGATGACATGCATCTGGTCAGCGTCAGGGGCCATGCAGATAGCTTCGGCGCCGGCCCGATCAAGGGCGAGCAGGGTAATCACCGCTTCGTGGATTTCACTGCCGTCGTAAACGCCGCAACCGGAAAGAACTACACCAACTTTTGCCATGATTCTCCTCCTTTGAAGATTTAATGATTAAGTATCGGAAAGAGGTAAATATTCATTAAAGCGGAAAATAAAAGCTTAAAAAGCGGGGCGCAAATGTCAAGCCCGGCATTCGTGTTTAATGCGTGTCGGCGTAAATGACGGCAACACCGCGCGGCCGCTGCTGGCTGACCGCGACGAAAGCGTGAGGCTCGGTCGAGTCGTAGTAGACCGAGTCACCCGGACGCATGCGGATGATCTGGTCGCCGTAATGGAAGACGACTTCCCCTTCGAGCAGGAAGAAGAACTCTTCCCCCTCGTGGCTAACCAGGATGTCGTCGGTCAGTTCACGGTTTTCGAATTCGATGATGTACGGTTCGATGTTGCGGTTCTTTTTGCCAAGCGCAAGCGAGTGGTAGATGTAGGGATGGGTCATGCCGGAAGGGAGGCTGCGGCGGGAGATCTGCCGGCTTTCCCCGGCCGGGACGAAGATGCATTTGCTCGTCCCCTCCTCTTCGAAGAAGGTGTGCAGGCCAACCTTGAACGCTTTGTCGATCCGGAGCAGGGTCGCCAGGGGGGGGATGACCTGCTCGTTCTCGATTTGAGACAACAGCGGCTTGGAAAGCCCGGTCGCGTCGGCCAGGGCCTGCAGGGTCATCCGTTTTTGCTGGCGCAACTTGCGGATCTTGCTGCCGATCTGCAGTTCCTTGATCTCTTCGCGGGCGTTTTCCATCATGACCTTTTCTCCTCTAAGGATTTATTACCGAAGCGGCGCGGGCAAGTCAAGAGATTCCGGTTTAAATCCTGCTTTCCGTGGTCGCGACGAGGAGTTTTTCAAGGACGGTTTGAAACCGTGGAATCATTGACAAAAGTGGGATGTTCGGGCTACTCTCCCCGTTATGTGTCGATCGGTAAATCAGATCCTGAAACATCAGCTCAAGACCGCTTTGTTGGTCCTCTTTCTGCTCGCCGGAGTGACCCTCCTCGGGGCTTGCTCCGGAGACGAGAAGGGCGCTGTCGCGTCTTCGTCGATCGGCAAGTCCTCGCCGCCGCCGGTCGAAACGCCGGCCCCCGAAGTGGTCGCGGCGCAGCAGGCGTTCACCGAGGTCTATGCCGCGGTCATGCCGTCGGTGGTTAATATCAGTGCCACCCGGATGCGGTCGTCGGGAAACATGAGCCCCCTGTTCGAACATTTCTTCGGCGATCTTTTCAAACAGAAGCCGCGACCGCAGCGGGAGTCGAAGAGCCTCGGTTCCGGTTTTATTATCAGTGCAGATGGCTATATCCTGACCAACGAACACGTGATTAAGGATGCTGAGGAGATCGAAGTTCAACTCGCGGGCGGCCACACCTTCGCTGCCACCATCATCGGGTCCGATCCGAAGACCGATGTTGCCGTGATCAAGATCGAGCCGGAAGAGGATCTGCCGCAGGTTGTCCTCGGCGATTCCGACACGCTAAAGGTCGGACAGTGGGCGCTGGCGATCGGCAATCCGTTCGGACTCGAAGGGACATTGACCGCCGGGGTCATTTCCGCAACCCAGCGGGCGAA
>PKTZ01000016.1 GCA_002868925.1 Desulfuromonas sp.
CATGTCAAGGAACCGCAACCGTCCGAGTACGGGCATATCCGGCCGGGGCAGATCGTCTTTACTTATTTTCATTTCGCCGCATCGGAGCCACTGACCCGGGCGATGATGGAGCGGGGCGCGATCTGTATCGCTTACGAGACCATTTCCGATAAGAACGGAAACCTGCCTCTGCTTACCCCGATGAGCGAGGTCGCCGGACGCATGGCGGCGCAGGAGGCGGCGAAATACCTTGAACGGACCCAGGGTGGACGCGGGATGCTGATGGGCGGAGTTCCGGGCGTGCAGCCAGCTACCATCTTAATTCTCGGCGCCGGAGTTGTCGGTACCGAGGCGGCACGTATGGCCTGCGGTCTCGGCGCAAAGGTCTACCTGCTCGACACCAACCTCGACCGTCTGCGGCATCTTGATGAAGTGATGCCTAAGAACTGTTTTGCGCTGATGTCATCGCCGGCGACCATCCGTGAACTGGTCCAGGAAGCCGATGCCGTGATCGGTGCCGTTCTCGTCCACGGTGCTAAGGCACCGAAACTGGTGACCCGCAACATGCTGGCAATGATGAAACCGGGAACTGTGTTGGTCGATGTCGCCATCGACCAGGGTGGCTGTTTCGAATCATCTAAACCAACGACCCATGCAGATCCGATTTTCGAGGAAAACGGAATTGTCCATTATTGCGTCAGTAATATGCCGGGGGCGGTGCCGCTGACCTCGACCATCGCCCTGACCAACTCGACCCTGCCGTACGCGTTGACGATCGCCGATCACGGCTGGCAAAGGGCGGCTCAGGCCGATCCCGGTATCTGCGAAGGTCTCAATGTTGTTTCGGGGGAAATTACCTGCGAAGGGGTTGCCGCGGCATTTGACCTGCCATTGACCGACCCGCAACAGTTGCTCTAGGGGATATGGAGAGGTGTTCCGATGGCCAAGGAAGAACTGATTCTCCAGACAGCAGACGTGAAGGCCCGTGTCCTGACCCTCCTCCCCGGTGAGGTCGGCCCGGCGCACCACCACACGGAAGTGACGGACCACATGTTCGGAGTTTCCGGTGAGGTCGAGGTTGTCATGAAAAACCCCGACGACAGGATTATCCTGACGCCGGGGAAACGTTGCCGGGTTGAAATCGGGAGAATTCACCAGGTGCGAAATCTACTGGCGGATGAAACCTCGCAATACCTCCTGATTCAGGGAGTCGGAAGCTATGACTTTATAACAAAATAAATGAAGGGTTACTTCTCCAGTAGCCTGATTCCGTTCTTTTCCAGCGCAATCTTTCTGGCTTTGTAAAGTCCGCCGACCGCCTTTTTGAACGCTTTCTTGCTCATCCCGAGCATTTCCTTGATCTCCTCGGGTGAACTGCCGTCATGCAGCGGCAGGAAACCGATCGCCTCCAGAGCGGTGAGCAGCGTGGCCTGATCGTCGGCCCGATCGACTGCACCCCCCTTACGCCGGGTGACGTCGATCTTCTTGTCGTTGCGAATCCGTTTGACGTAGCCGTGAACCCGGTCACCGATCTGCAGGTGCTCCGGCGTTTCGTCCTTGTAGAGTAGGCCGCTGTAGAGGTTGTTGATGATGACCTTGCAGCCGAGCGGGGTGAATTGCCAGACCAGCAGATCGACTTCCTCCCCCTCCTTCAGGTCGATCTTTTCGGTCTCGAGGCAGTTCTCGATCTGCGAGGTACCGACTACCCGCCCCTCGGTATCGAGGCAGACTTTGACCAGGTACCATCTCTCTTCCTGCATTTTTTCGAACTGTTCCCGAAACGGCACCAGCAGGTCCTTCTCCATCCCCCACTCGAGAAAAGCTCCCGGTTTGCCGATTTGCTTGACCTTGAGGCGCTTGAAATCTCCGACCTGCGCTTTCGGCTTGTGCCGGGTAGCGGTCAAACGACCGGTCGCGTCCATGTATACGAACAGGTTGAAGCTGTCCCCCGCCTTGGTGCCGTGCGGGAGTTCCCTTTTCGGCAGCAGAATCTGCTCTTTACCATTCTTGATCCAGCCGCCCTTCTCGTCGACATGATCGATCTTCAATGTGCTGAATTTACCGTTTACCGACATCGTGAACTCTCCTTGCTGAAGCGGAGCCGGAGTATTAGCAGGAATGTTTCTATAATACCAGTAAAATGTGATGAATTCTCTTGACTTCAAACCACGGTATTGGGCAGACTCACTAATTATGAACGTAATTCTGACGACGACAACCAAGACCACCACCAAACGGACCACCAAGGCCCGCTCCGGGAAGGTCTGCGTCGCAGGAATCGTATAGATTGATTTAACATAACAACGATGACGGCGGCCGCAGACGATTCTGCGGCCGCTTTTTTTTACAAAGTAACGACCGGTAAATGAATCCCCCTTTTCATCTTCAGCCCGGTCAGGTATAGTTCCCGCGGTTGCTTCCGAGCAGCCGCCAACAAACATACAAGGAGTTACACCATGAAAGTCGGAATTGTCGGTTGGCGCGGCATGGTCGGTTCGGTCCTGCTGCAGCGCATGCAGGAGGAGAAAGATTTTGACGGAATAGAACCGGTCTTCTTCTCGACCTCGCAGGCCGGACAGGAGGCTCCGATGGGCGCCGGCACGCTTGAGGACGCTTCAAACATCGATGCCCTGAGCAAACTCGACGTCGTCATCACCTGCCAGGGCGGCGACTACACCAAGGAAGTCCATCCGAAACTGCGCCAGGCGGGGTGGAGCGGCTATTGGATCGATGCCGCCAGCTCGCTGCGCATGGAGGATAATGCTGTCATCATCCTCGACCCGGTTAATCGCAAGGTCATCGACAACGCCCTCGACAACGGCGTCAAAGACTTTATCGGCGGCAACTGCACGGTCAGCCTGATGCTGATGGCGCTTGGCGGCCTGTTCGAAGCCGGGCTGGTCGAGTGGATGACCTCAATGACCTACCAGGCGGCCTCCGGTGCCGGTGCTCCCAACATGCGCGAGCTGCTGGCCCAGATGGGAAGTCTCAATGCGACCGTTGCCGAGCAGCTCGCCGATCCCGGCTCGGCCATCCTCGAGATCGACCGTAAAGTGACGGCGCAGCTCGGCGACGCCAGCCTGCCGACGGAGAAATTCGGCTTCCCGCTTGCCGGCAGCCTGCTGCCGTGGATCGACCGTGAGGTCGAGCACGGGCAGAGCCGGGAAGAGTGGAAGGGACTGGTCGAGACCAACAAGATTCTCGGCAATACCACGCCGATCCCGATCGATGGTATCTGTGTCCGTATCGGTGCCATGCGCAGCCACAGCCAGGCAATGACCATCAAATTGACCAAGGATGTGCCGATCGACGAGATCGAGGCACTGATTGCCGATCACAACGACTGGGTCGAACTGGTTCCGAACAACAAGGAAGCGAGCCTGTCGCGCTTGACCCCGGCCGCCATCTCCGGCACCCTGACCGTACCGGTCGGCCGCCTGCGTAAGATGCATATGGGTCCTGAATACCTCTCCGCCTTCACCGTCGGCGACCAGCTGCTCTGGGGTGCCGCCGAACCGCTGCGCCGGATGCTGCGGGTGTTGATGGAGAGATAAGGCGAGGTAAAAGGTTCGAGGTGAAAGATTTAAAGGAAGGGGCCGGGTTTTTATCCGGCCCCTTTCCATTTCCCATCCCCGGACTTTGAACGGTAGAGACGCATTGCAATGCGTCTCTACGATCTTGCCGGATCGAAAAATAATAATTTGCTCATGTCCACTTTTTCTGGAAAGATGTTTCTATGTCTTCACCAGCAGAAAAAGCCGGTACGCGGCAATGGGTCGACAACCTGATCTTCAACTTCTGGAAAACCAGCCCCCTGAACACCCTCAACCTGGAAACCGGGGAGAAGGCGTGGGAAGAACCGCTGGTCGCCGTCGCCCGGGGCAACGACCCCCTCTTTCAAAAGTTCAAGGCCGACCTGAAGCCGTTCTACTGGCTGCCGGAAGAGGCCTGGTCGATGAAGTTCCCGGACGAACCGATCACTCCGGAGGAGTTGAGCGTTATCTCTTACGTTCTGCCGCAAACGCCGGCAACCCGGGCCGACCAGCGACTGGAAGAAAAGCTGCCGGCCGATCGCTGGGCCCGTTCCCGTGATCTCGGCGAGAAATTCAACTGTGCGCTACGCCTGCATCTGGCCGATGCCCTGACCGAAGCCGGATACCCGGCAGTCGCCCCGGAGCGGCTGCCCGACTTCGCCTACCAGCAATCGGAAACATTCGGCATCGCCTCTAACTGGTCGGAACGACACACCGCCTACGTCGCCGGACTCGGCACCTTCGGACTGAGTGACGGGCTGATCACACCGAAGGGGAAAGCGGTGCGGATCGGTTCGGTGGTGGCGAAGATCGACCTGCCGGTGATCGAGCGGCCCTACACCGATTACCAGCAGTGGTGTCTCTGGTACGCTTTCGGCAAGTGCGGGGTTTGCATCCGGCGCTGTCCGGTCAAAGCGATCACCCCGGCCGGTCACGACAAAGAGCGGTGTTTTGATTACATCCGCGGTACGACCGCTCCCTATGCCCAGTCGACCTATGGGACCGAAGCGACGCCCTGCGGTCTCTGTCAGGTTAAGATTCCCTGTGAGGATCGGATTCCGGTCTGATTTCGCTTTTTTCTTTTTAGTTTTAATTTCAATTTTAGAACCGTCGGGTCTCGGCCCGACAGCCGGCGTCATTTTCTTTGTCGGCGTGACAAAGAAAATGATGCAAAAGAAAGCACGCGCCTGGCGGCGGGCACTGCATTCGCGGGTGACGCTGCCAATTCTCATCAAGACTGCCACATACGTAATTTTCCATCTGCGTGGCTCTCCAGCTTGAAGTGGGCTGCGATGATTCAATGGCGCCGGTGATTCCGACAGTTGGGATTTGACTTCCCCCCCCCCATAGCTCTTGAGGTAAATGCCTGTCAACCGCTTCTTTGAACGCAGCCCGTTCGAAATAGCTACGAAGACGAACCGTGATCGCCTCAAGGCGATCTCTCTCCCACCGAATTCACAAAAGAGGAAAAACGACAAAAACGAAAAAAGCCCCCTGCAAGGGAGCCGTTTCTTTGGTTCGTTATTCTTCGGGGACACTTCCCGAAGTACAGGGAAGTGTCCCCATTCGGAAAAATTAACCCGGCGTGTGGGGCCGGGACCCCACGACTTTGATTTGAAATTTGAAGAAAAAGATCAGAACCGCCGCTTCTTTCCTGCACCCAACAACCTATCCCTATCCTTCATCCGCCCAGTCCGCTTCAACGCCTCGAGAATATCTTTGCGGCTCTCTGGCCGATGCCAGAGTAGCAGCGCTTTTTGCAGTCGGCGTTCGGTGGCGTCACGGGGAACGTAAACCGGTTCGCCGGTGAAAGGATCAGTGCCGGTGTGATAGATACAGGTCGAGAGCGAGCCGGGGGTAGGGGTAAACTCCTGGACCGGCTCAACCCGCAGGCGATGTTTCTTCAGGAACAGGGCGACATCGATCATGTCGTTGAGCCGGCAGCCCGGATGACCGCTGATGAAGTAGGGGACGATCCCCTGTTTTTTGCCGAGAGTACGGCTACGGTCGTAGAAGCTGCGCAGGAAACGTTCGAATACCTCGTGCCCCGGTTTACGCATGACCTTCGCCACTGGGTCGCTGGTTGTCTCAGGGGCGACCTTGAGCAGACCGCCGACGTGATGCTTGAGCAGCTGCTCGAAATAGTTCGGCTGCGCTGCCAGCAGGTCGTAGCGGATGCCGGAGGCGATAAAAAGATGCTTCACCTTCGGGTTCTGCATTACTTTTTTCAGCAGCGTGACCGCCTCCCGGTCGGCGGTGACGAGATGGCGGCATCTCTGCGGGTAGAGACAGCTGCTCCGCTTGCAGGTCGCCTCTGCTTCCGGGTTGCCGCAGCAAAGGCCGTACATGTTGGCGGTCGGTCCGCCGATATCGCTGATCGTCCCCTTGAACTGCGGATGTTCGGTCAAGTGTTCGACTTCCTCGAGAATCGAAGTTGCAGAACGGGACTGGATGGTTTTTCCCTGGTGATGGGTGATAGCGCAGAAGGCGCAGCCGCCGAAACAGCCACGATGGCTGGTGATCGAGAACTTGATCTGCTCGAAGGCCGGGATTGGCTCGGTGTAGGATGGGTGTGGCAACCGGATGAACGGTAGAGCGTAAATCCGGTCGAGCTCTTTTTGCGTTAACGGAGTTGCTGGTGGGTTGACTACAACCGCCCGCTCGCCGTACATCTGGCTAAGCGGCCGGGCTAGCGCCGGGTTGGCTTGTTCGGCCGCGAGCTTGAAGGCCTCTCCGTAAGCGTTTTTGTCGCAGCTGACCTGTTCGAAGGAGGGCAGGATGATGCCGTTTTTCGGAGTCGTTCGGGAAAGATATGCACTGCCCCGGATATCGGTTATCTCTTTAATCGATTCACCGGCCTGGAGACGGTGCGCCAGATCACAGATCGCATTTTCGGCCATGCCGTAAAGGAGCAGGTCAGCCTTGCTGTCGACCAGGACCGAACGTCGGACCTTGTTGTCCCAGTAGTCGTAGTGGGCGAGACGGCGCAGGCTCGCCTCGATGCCGCCGATTACGGTCGGAATCCCCTTGAATGTGCCCTTGACCGCCGCCGTGTAGGCGATAACCGCCCGGTTTGGTCTCTTTCCGGACTGATTGCCGGGAGTGTAGGCGTCGTCATTACGCACTTTCTTGGCGGCGGTGTAGTGATTAACCATCGAGTCCATAGCCCCGGCCGAGATGGCGGCAAACAGGCGCGGGCGACCCATGATCCGGAACGCCTCTTTATCGTGCCAGTCGGGCTGGGCGATGATGCCGACCCGGAAACCTTCGCTTTCGAGCAGGCGGGCGAGCAGTGGAGTGCCGAATGCGGGATGGTCGATATAGGCGTCGCCGGTGATGAACAGGATGTCGAGCTCATCCCAGCCGCGCTGTGCCATCTCGTCGGCGGTAGTCGGTATAAAGGGGAATGTCATGTCGGCAAAATTAACAGGGGCAGGGAGAAAAGGCAATCCCTCCCTGTTGCCGGATTGAAAGCCAGTTAATTCAGATGGGAGCGGACGGCTTCGAGCAGGCTCTGTTGGGTGAACGGTTTGCAGACGTAACCGTCGGCGCCCGACTCGTCGGTCAGTTTCTTAAGTTTCTCTTCTTCGAGTGACGAGGTGAGCAGGACCGGGATGTCGCTGCTCTTTTCGCGCCGTTTCAACGCCTTGACCTTGCTGTCGCCGGTCATCAGCGGCATCATGACATCGACCACGATCAGGTCCGGTTTGCGTGGGCCGTAGATCAGGTGGTTGGAATAGATGTTGGAATCGGCAACCTCGACCGAGTAGCCGGCTTCGGACAGGATGTCCTCGGCCATTTTGAGAATAAGCTTGTCGTCGTCGATGATGATGATCTGTTTGGACACGTAACCCCTCATGTGGATTGGATGAGAACGATGCCAGAAATATACCGTTCGGTCAGGGGCAAAATCAAGTCCGATTGTCATTTATTTGCATAAAGCAATTGATGTCGATTTGAGATGACCAATCAGAAGAGATGGACTTGCACCGTATGAAGATTCATAATGTCTGTATTGTTATGGTTCATCTGAAAGGTTCGAATTCGTGGAAAAAGTAGATGTTATCGTTATCGGCGGCGGTCCGGCCGGTATCTTCGCCGCTGGCTTCGCGGCCCAAAGCGGAGCCCGGGTCGTGCTTCTCGAGAAAAACCGGCAGTGTGGGGCCAAGGTCCTGATCACCGGAAAGGGGCGCTGTAATATCACGCACAGCGAGGAAGACCCGCGCAAGTTTATTGAGCCGTTCGGACGCAACGGTAAATCGTTTCTGACCGCCCTTTATGCCTTCGGAGTTCGGGACTGTGTCGACTTTTTCGAGCAGCGCGGACTGCCGCTGCAGCAGGAACGGGGTGGCCGAATTTTTCCGGCAAATGGTGATGCCCGCGCAGTGCAGAAGGTCTTGCAGCGTTTTCTCAAGGAGAACCGGGTCGAGGTGATCACCGACTGCCCGGTTAAGCGCCTTGTTGTCGAATCGGGCCGAATCGAAGCGGTCGAAACCGGTCGCGGCCGATTCTCGGCAGAGAATTATATCGTCGCTACCGGTGGACTCTCTTACCCGGAGACTGGATGCAGCGGCGATGGTTATCGCTGGGCCGCAGCGAGTGGACACCACCTGGTACCGACCCGTCCGGCCCTGGTTCCGGTTAAGCTTGCTGAAAAATGGACCGACCGGGTGACCGGGATCAACCTGAAAAATGTCCGGGTGACGGCCTGGCAAAAGGAGAAGAAGCTGGACGAACGGTTCGGTGAGGCCTTCTTTACCCGGAACGGCATCGGCGGGCCGATCATTCTTGATCTGAGCGCGGCGATCATGACCGCTCTCGATCGCGGAGAAGTAACACTTACCATCGACCTCAAGCCGGCGGTCGACAGTGATAAATTCGATCAACGCCTGCAGCGCGAGCTGGCGGCCAACAGCAATCGCAACTTCGGCAACAGTCTGGGCGGATTGTTACCGAAAATCCTGATTCCTCTCTTTATCGAGCTTTCCGGGATCGAGCCGGAGAAGAAGTGTCACTCGGTCACGAAGGAGGAGCGGCAGAGACTGCTGCAACTGTTCAAGCAGCTGCCGTTGCATGTGGCCGGTTGCGCCGGATACGACAAGGCGATTGTTACCGCCGGCGGAGTGGCGCTGCCCGATATCGACATGCGCAGTATGCGTTCGAAGAAAATAGGGAACCTCTTCTTCGCCGGGGAGATGATTGATCTCGATGGCCCGACCGGTGGGTTCAACCTGCAGGTCTGCTGGTCGACCGGGTACCTCGCCGGGATTAACGCTGCCCAAAACAGCTGAAATTTCCATTCCTTTCCTGCTATCGTCAATTAAATAGTTATAATTGTTAATGGATAGCGACTGAACGGTCGCAGTTCAAATGGTGGGTTGTGTCCGCAGTGCTCCCCGCCGGGGAGGGAATTCATGCCTAAAGAAGGAGACAACTGTTTCTGGCAGCAGGAGGTCGACGATCTGCTGCGACGGTTCTCGGTCACGCGGTCCGGTCTGAGCACCGCCGAGGCCGAGGATCGACTGCAAAACTACGGCCTGAACCGGCTCGAAACAGAAGACAGGCTGAATCCGATCGCCCTCTTTTTCGATCAGTTCCGCAGTTTTATTATCTACATCCTGCTCTTTGCCGTCGCTTTTTCGTTGCTGATTCACGAATACGTCGACTCCCTGATTATCCTGGCGATTCTGCTCGCCAACGCCATCATCGGTTTCTGCCAGGAACTGAGTGCCCACAAGTCTCTGGAAGCGCTGAAAAAGCTCAGTACGGTCAAGGCGACGGTTCTGCGCGACGGAGTGAAAAAACGGATCGACTCCGATCAACTCGTCCCCGGTGATATGGTTCTGCTGACGGCGGGCGACAAGGTGCCGGCCGATGCCCGCATCATCGAGGCGGTCCACCTCAAGGCCGAGGAATCGGCGCTGACCGGCGAGTCGGTCCCGGTTGAAAAAAACAGCACCATCATTGCGGGGAACGTCCCGGTCGGGGATCGCCACAACATGCTCTTTTCGGCGACCTCCCTGGCGACCGGCAATGCCCGGGCCTTGATCGTCGCAACCGGGATGGCGACCGAACTCGGTCGGATCGCGACCCTGATCAGTGAAGCGAAAGAGGAGATGACCCCGCTGCAGAAGCGGCTCGATCGTTTCGGGCGCAAACTCGGCTGGGTGATCATTGCCATATGTTTTATAGTCTTTACCCTGTTTTTCGTCAAAGCCTGGCTCGGTGGCGGACTGTCTCCCGAGGTCTTCCTGTCGCTGGCGTTTATCGCCATCTCACTGGCAGTGGCGGCTGTGCCGACCGCCCTGCCGGCGGTGGTGACGATCTCCCTCAGCGTCGGGGTCAAGCGGCTGCTCGACAAGAAGGCGCTGGTGCGACGCCTGTCGGCGGTCGAAACCCTCGGCAGCTGCAACGTGATCTGTACCGATAAGACCGGGACCCTGACCGAAAACCGGATGATGGTCCGTTACGCCTGGAGTTACGACGGCGAAGCGGCGCTCGACGGATCCGGCTATGCCCTGCAGGGAGAGATCGCCGGGCCGGTATCGAGCCCGCTCTTCCGCTGCGGCCTGCTCTGCAATAACGCGTCGGTGTACGAGGAGGGTGGCGAATGGCGGGTCTCCGGAGATCCGACCGAGGCGGCTCTCCTGGTCAGCGCCGCCCGCGCCGATATCCGATCCGACGCAATCAGGGTTGATGAAATTCCCTTCGATTCGGAGCGAAAGTTGATGAGTGTTCTGGTCGAGGAGAAGGATACGCGGGTTATCTACACCAAGGGGGCGCTCGACGAATTGCTCCCGCTCTGTCGCAATATCCTGGTCGATAACCGGGTGGTGCCGCTGACCGACGAGCATATCGACGAGATCCGGTTTCGCAACCAGGAGTATGCCGGCTCGGCGATGCGTGTTCTCTCCTTCGCCATGCGCCGACTTTCGGTCGACGAGGAGTTTCGGGAAGAGGGACTCGTTTTTCTCGGGCTGCAGGCGATGATCGATCCACCCCGTCCCGATGTGATCGATTCGATCGCCCGGACGCGCCAGGCCGGTATCCGGGTCATCATGATCACCGGAGATTACGGCGAAACCGCAGTTGCCATCGGCCGGGAAGTCGGTATCGACGGTAACGAGGTGAGCGGGGTCGAGCTTTCCGGCATGGATGACGACGCGCTGCAGGAGTCGCTGCGCAACAACGTCAATATCTTCTCCCGGGTTGACCCGGAACATAAACAGCGGATCGTTGCCGCGCTGCAGAAGATGGGCGACGTCGTCGCCATGACCGGTGACGGGGTCAACGATGCTCCGGCGTTGAAGCGGGCGAACATCGGGGTCGCGGTCGGCAGCGGCACCGAGGTTGCCAAGGACGCTTCCGATTTCGTCCTGCTCGATGACAGCTTTACCCATATCGTCAATGCCATCGAAGAGGGACGCGGCATCTACGACAACATCCAGAAGTCGATCATGCTGCTGCTCTCCGGCAACCTCGGCGAGGTTCTGATCATCTTTCTCGCCGCCATCTTCGGGATGAACCTGCCCTTGACCGCTATCCTGTTGCTCTGGATCAACATGGTCACCGACGGGGCCCCGGCGCTCGCCTACAGTGTCGACCCCTACAATCCGCAGATCATGCTACGTCGGCCGAAACCACACGATGAGGGGATTCTGCCCAGACCGAAGCTGGCCCTACTCGGTGTGCTCGGTACAATCGGCACGGTGATAGCCCTGACCCTGTTTCATGAGTTCGGCGGTCATTCCTCGTCTCCGGAAGAACTGGTTCATGGCCAGACCATGGTTTTTAACTTCGTTGTTCTTTACGAAGTGATCCTGACATTTATGATCCGACGCAGTTACCGGGTACCATTTTTCTCAAATATCTGGGTCTGGCTGGCGGCGCTGATCTCGATCTTTTTACAGGGTGTATTGATGTATGCCGGGCTTGCTCCGGTGTTTAAAATTGTGCCGCTCTCCCTGTTCGACCTGGGGCTGCTGGCGCTTGCCGGGTTTGTTTTTGTCCTGTTCGGGATCGCTTACGAATTCATAGCTGAAAAGGTCGGTTTTTCCGGACCGGGTTCGGAGGGAAATGGTTGCGACAAAAATGCGTTCTTGAGTTTTTAATGAGATAAATGAGGCTATGTTCGCGGAATAGTGGAGGAAAACACGAAAAAAATACTTGCAATTGCATTGCACTTTGTTATAAAGAACAAGATCAAGTAGTTTAGTTTGTGTATCAGGTGTGTCGCCGGATTGGAAAAGCCGGTCCCTTGTCAAGAAGGTTAGCCGCACAGACAAACGTGTCTCTGCGGTTTTTTTCTTAGGCGACTGGTCCTCCTGATACAAGTTTAAAGCTCAACAGAGTTGAGTAGCTAAAAGGAGTTATAAAAATGGCAGAAGGTACAGTGAAATGGTTTAATGATTCGAAGGGTTTTGGTTTTATCGAGCAGGAGGGTGGTCCTGATGTATTCGTTCACTTCTCCGCAATCGCCGGAGACGGATTCAAGTCTCTCGCCGAGGGGCAGCGCGTTTCTTTCGACGTCACTGACGGTCCGAAAGGTCCCCAGGCTGCAAATGTGGAGAAGCTGTAAATAATAGCTTTCACATGATGTACTGAAAAGGCCCCGGATCGCTCCGGGGCCTTTTCTTTATTCTCTTTCTGCCTTTTCTTTTTTTTCGTTGTCCGGTTGTAGTGTTTTGAGAAGCTGATCCTTTTCGGCCCAGACTTCATTGAGCCACTGCAGCAGTTCGGCCCTGAATTTTCCATCCTCAGCGTAGTCCCGATCGATGAACGCCGGCGGGATATCCCTCTTTTCGATGTAAAGTCTGACATGACCGTTGTCGCCGCACAGCAGGTCCCAGAAGCCGGGAGCCTTATCCTGGTAGTAGATCGTGATGTCGATCAGGGAATCGACTTGCTCGCTGAGCGCTGAGAGGACCAGGCCGGTACCGCCCGCCTTCGGTTTGAGCAGGTGCTTGAACGGCGATTTCTGCCGCTTTTTCTTCTCTTCGGTAAAACGGGTCCCCTCCATGAAGTTGTAGATGGCGACCGGGATGGTGCGGAATTTTTCGCAGGCCTTGCGCGTGGTCTCCTGATCCTTCCCCTTCTTGTTCGGGTGCTTCTTGAGGTACGATTTGCTGTATCGTTTCATGAAGGGGAAGTCGAGAGCCCACCAGCAAAGACCGATGATCGGGATCCAGATCAACTCCTGTTTCAGGAAAAACTTGATCTGAGGTGTCCGCTGGTTGAGCAGGTGCTGAACCAGGAAGATGTCGGCCCAGGTCTGGTGGTTGCTGGTAATCAGGTAGGTTTTCTTCTCGGAGAGGGTCGCAGGTTCGAAGTTCTTCCATTCGATCTTTTCCGGCTTCGGCAGCCAGATGTCATTGCAGTTGATCCAGAATTCGGCGATCCGGTTGAGCTGGTGGCTGCAGCCGATGCGCCAGGTCCTGATCGGGATCAGGAGTTTGAGCAGGGAGATGAAGAAGACGGGCAACGCGGCGAGGGCAGTGTTGAGGCCGATGGTCAGCGATGCAAGGCAGTCGCGGAGAGTCCGTTTGAGAGCGATCAAGTCTGCAACCTCCTGTAGGGACATAGTCGTTAAAAGTCGGTGGCTCTGATCATAAATCAGGACCGGTTGTTGTGCAACCGGCTCCTAGCATAGCACTTTTTTATTCCGAAGCAATCGATTCCAATTCCTGCCAGCGGTGGTAGGCGTTTTCGAGTTCCGCTTCGAGGGTTTCGAGCCGTTGCTTCGCCGTAGAGACATCGTTGGCGGCCGATTTGTAAAGTTCGGGATCGGCGAGCCGGGTGTGAAGGGTTTCGATCTCCTGCTCCATCGCCTCGATCCGCGGTGGTAACTCCTGCAGTTCCCGTTTCTCGTTGAAGCTCAACTTTCGTGCCCGTTCCCGCTTCGGTCGGACCTCTTTTGGCTTCGGTGTTGTCTCCTCCGCTTCGGCCTGGGGACGTTGCCGCAACCAGTCGTCGTATCCACCGATATATTCGCTTGTGCGGCCGCTCCCTTCGAAGGCGATGGTGCTGGTGACGATCCGGTTAAGAAAATCCCGGTCATGGCTGACCAGGAACAGGGTCCCCTGGAAGTCGGCGAGCAGTTCTTAGAGCAGATCGAGGGTCTCGAGGTCGAGGTCGTTGGTCGGTTCGTCGAGCACCAGCAGATTTGCCTGCCGGGTGAAGAGTTTGGCCAGCAACAGCCGGTTGCGCTCGCCGCCGGAGAGGATGCGGACCGGACTGCGGGCCCGGTCGGGGGTGAAAAGGAAGTCCTGCAGGTAGCCGATGACATGTTTCGGCCTGTCGCCGATCATCACCGTGTCCTGATCGCCGGCGAGGTTCTGCTGTACCGTCAGTTCCGGGTCGAGCTGCTCGCGCAGCTGGTCGAAATAGATAGTTTCAAGGTTGGTGCCGAGCTTGATCTCGCCCTGTTGTGGTTTCAGCTCACCGAGCAACAGCTTGAGCAGGGTCGACTTGCCGGCTCCGTTCGGTCCGATAATGCCGATCCGGTCGCCGCGCATGATCGACGTTGAGAAACCGTCGATGATCGGTTTGTCATCATAGGCGAATCGGATCTCCTTCGCCTCGACGACGAGTCGTCCGCTCTTCTCCGCCTCGAGCAGGTTGAGTTTGCTGGAGCCGGTCCGCTCCCTCCGCTGTTGTCGCTCTTCACGCATCTTTTTCAGGGCTCGCACGCGGCCCTCGTTGCGGGTGCGGCGGGCCTTAATCCCCTTGCGGATCCAGACCTCTTCGGCGGCCAGTTTTTTGTCGAAACGCTGCCACTCCATCTCCTCGGCATGCAACGCTTCTTCCTTGCGGGCCAGGAACGTATCGTAGTCACAGGCGAAGTCGAAGAGACGGCCCCGGTCGAGTTCGACGATCCGGGTGGCGAGGCGACGCAGAAAGACCCGGTCGTGGGTGACGAAGATCAGGGTGATGCCGGCACGGAGCAGGAAATCCTCGATCCAGGTGATCGAGTCGATGTCGAGATGGTTAGTCGGCTCGTCGAGCAGGAGAATGTCAGGGCCGGAGACGAGCGCCCGGGCTAGCAGCAGGCGACGGAGCAGACCGCCGGAGAGAGTTGCCGCGGAAATGTCGGGGGGCAGGTTCAGCCGGGAGAGGACCTGCTCGATCTGTTGCAGGTGGGCCCAGCCGCCCGACTCTTCAAGCCGGGTCTGCAGCGCAGTCAATTCTTCAATCGCAGTATCGTCGCCATCGGCGACCTTTCGGGAGAGGGCATGAAACCGGCAGATCGCTTCCCCGGCCTGGCCGAGGCCCGAGGCGACCACTTCGTAGATGGTCCGATCAAGGCCGAGCGGCACATCCTGGGCCATGCGCGCAACCCGCAACCCCTGTTGTCGATCGATATCGCCCTCGTCCGGCTGCAGCTCTCCAGCAATAAGTTTGAGCAGGGTTGATTTGCCGGTGCCGTTGCGCCCGAGCAGACAGATCCGCTCCCCCTTTTCGACCTGCAGGGAGATATCATCAAGGATGTTGGGCCCACCGAAGGCGAGCGAAATATTACGAAGACTGATCAGGGCCATAAACTATTTTCTCCGGCGGGAATTATGGCAGAAGTCGGCAGGGCAAGACAAGCGGTTCGCCCCTTTTTCTTTCACCTTTTGTGCAACTGCGGTATTCTGTCTTTTTTAAATCTCATTTGTTGAATGTTTATGTCGAGAATTTCTCAGAAAATCCCGTTTCATTACGGCTGGTTGATCGCTACCTGCGGCTTTTTAACCCTTTTCTCCTGCCTCGGTCTGGCGCGGTTCGCTTTTGGTATGTTGTTGCCGTCGATGCGGGCCGGGCTTGAACTCGCCTACGACCAGATGGGATTTATCAGCACCGGTAATTTCAGCGGCTACCTGGTTTCGGTGGCCCTGGCGCCGTTTGCCATCCGCATCTTCAGGCCGCGCAAGACGATCGTCGGCGGTTTGCTGCTGATTGCAGTCTGCATGTTCGGGATCAGCCGGGCCCAGGGATACGGGACGGTTCTCGTCCTGTACAGCCTGATCGGGTTCGGCAGCGGCATGGCCAATATCCCGGCGATGGTTCTGGTTTCGCACTGGTTCCGCCGTGAACGTCGTGGCCGGGCCGCCGGGGCGATGATCATGGGCAACGGCTCGGCGATCGTTTTCGCCGGTTACCTGGTTCCACTGCTGACCGGGGCGGGCGGCATCGACGGCTGGCGCAACGGTTGGTTAACGATCGGCGTGATCTCACTGCTAATCGCTTTGGTGGTCGGAACCTTGCTGCGCAACGACCCGGTCGATCTCGGGCTCGAACCGGTCGGGAAAACGGAGCCGGCAACTGAAGGAGATCTGGTCGAAAAGGAAGAGGTCTCCGGCGGTCGTATCATCATGCAACTCGGCTTGATCTACCTGATCTTCGGTGCGACCTATGTCATCTACGGCACCTTCATCGTGACCACCATGGTCGATTCGTTCTCCTTCAGTGAAGCGCGGGCCGGCTTCTACTGGTCCTGGGTCGGCCTTTTCTCGATTTTTTCGGGAATCGGTTTCGGTTCGCTCTCCGACCGGATCGGCCGCAAGAAGGGGTTGGTGGCCGTCTACGTGGTGCAGACGATCGCCTACTTCCTGGTCGGGGCCGGGCTCGGCGGATCATCCCTGGCCTTCTCGATTTGCCTGTATGGGGTGTCCGCCTTCGCCATCCCGACGATCATGGTGGCGGCGATCGGCGATTACTTGCAGCTGTCGCGGGCGGCGGCTGCCTTTTCGGCGATCACTTTCTTTTTCGCGATCGGCCAGACGGTGGGGCCGGCAGTCGCCGGAGTCATGGCCGAAGGGAGCGGTTCCTTCTTCTCGAGTTACCTCGCTTCGGCCGGCTTGACCGTGATCGCCATCGTCCTGTCACTGTTGCTGCCGGCCCCGGAAAAAGCCGGAGCCTAGACGCAAAAAAGCCGATTCGTAGGAGGTGGTCGAATCGGCTTTCTTGACATTATATTTTGTATGAAGAAGGTTTCGCCGGCCCGCCTGCCACAACAGGCCTTTGATGGTCTTTACTCTACGCGACCTTTTAAAGGAAAAACAGGTTATGTCGCGTAAAAAAATGTTGCAGCCTTATCGTTTCTGGACTGTGCATTTGTGCAGTCGATCAATTCAGGAATAAAAAAGAAGAGCTGTCCCGGTCTGCCGGACAGCTCTTCTGCACTTTTGAACCTTTGGTATTCCTTGAATGTGTCGCGATAGCCTACATGGGGCGCCACGTGATCTGGTAGGAGAACGTTTTCGGATCCAGCCAATCGAGGGTTTCGCTCCCGACTTGCGCGAATGGGTACATCAGGTAATTTAGCGGCGGACCGATATGCGCCGGGTTGAGGACGATGTCGCGGCCTTCGCCGAGCCGGACCCGGTAGGGATCAACGCGTCCCCAGAAATATTCCCATATTTCAATCGTTCTCGGGTTGTCGAGCTCGATGCTTTGCTTGAGCATCGCCTTACGGACATCTGCCGGATCGACGGGGACCCAGCCATAACCCGGCAGGTAGAATTCGGCCCAGCAGTGTTGCCAGGTAGTAACATTTTGCTCATCACCGCGCCCGCTGCGAATGCCGAAGATTTCACGTGACGGAACCCCCGCGGCGCGGGCGAGTGCGACATATACTGAGCTGATGTCGGCACATTTGCCGCCGGGCCGTTTAAGGAGCTTGTTGACATCTCCAACACCGCAGCCCCTGGTTTCTGGATCCCTGAAAGTGTTTTCGACGGTCCAGTCATATATCGCTTTGGCTTTTGCCAGGACCGTTGTTTCCCCTTCGGTAATTTTGTCGGCCAGTTCTTTGATCCCGCCGTCGACAGGGCCGAGGGACGTCGCTGCCAGAAAATGTGAAAACTCGGCGGGGTTCAATGTCCCCTCCTGTTTCGGGAAGTCGCGCCGGATCTGCTCGTTGCGTTCCGCGTCGAAGGTCAGGGTGAGGTGTCTGTCGGCCGCTTTTTTATTCCAGCGCGCAAAGAGTATTGGAGTGCCATTGGCTTTGTCGGTATAAACGGCCGCTTCCTCGTAATCTCCATGCCAGCTGATATTGGTAATCGTCTGGTTGCTGTCCGATACCGGGTATGGAACCCATAGCTTGACATCTTCTTCCGCTTTGTGGGAAGAGAGGTCAAACGTCATGGTATAGCTTCCCGAGTTGGTACTGGCATTTGCCGTCGTTGAAAAGATCAGTAAAAGGGCGAAAAGTATTTTTTTCATAGCATGTCCCGTTTTTCTTTGTTTTTTTTGATTTAAACTAGTGAGAAGTGATTCTCTTTTATTCGCCGCTTTCATGCAAATAGATAATATTAATAAAATAAATATCTCTATTTATTTTATTAATGATTGGTCCGGGAGGTTTCCAGGCTAATGTCGCAATCGTTCCGGCCGCGGAGGCCGGTTAAGAAAAAACTGAAGAGTTCAGACGAGCGGGACGCCATTATCCGCCGCCTGAAAGCAGAGCAGAGTCGGGCACCCGATTATCGTCAGCGCTCGCTGGAAGCGCATGGCTGGGTTTGTGCCAAGTGTGGCCGTGATTTTGATAATGACAACCTGCACCTGTTGACTGTTCACCATAAGGATGGTAACCACAATAATAACGTGATCGATAACCTGGAAAATCTCTGCATCTACTGTCACGAAGATGAACACACCCGCTCCCTGCTCGGGGATTACCTCTCCGGTAGTGACGATAAGGACTGAGCCGTGAACCGCTTGCCTGACATAACGCACAACCGCCGACTGGATGAACTGGCCGACCTCGATATCGGAGATCGCGTCTTCAACGCCGAGTTGAGCCGCCACAGCAGTTGGCAGATCGGCGGCCCGGCCGACCTGCTGGTCGAACCGTTAACGCCACGGCAGGTGGCGACGGTTGTGAAATATGCCCGGCAGCATGAACTGCCGCTGGTGGTGATCGGCCAGGGGACCAACCTCCTGTTCGCCGACGAAGGGCTACGCGGCATCGTGCTCAAAATCGGCAACAATATGGCCGATTTGCAGATTGACGGTCGGCGCCTTATCGCCGGCGCCGGGGTCTGGACGCCCTGGCTGGCGCGGCAGGCGATGCGGGCCGGACTGGCCGGACTCGAACATGCGATCGGGATTCCCGGCACCCTCGGTGGGTTGGTGGTGATGAACGGCGGCAGTCACCGTAAGGGGATTGGTGATAACGTGCTCCGTGTCACCGTGGTCGACCGGGACGGTAATCTGGTCAATATGGATCGTGACGCCTGCGGTTTCGGTTATCGCAAGTCCGCCCTGCAGGGAACCGGAACGATCGTGGTCGAGGTCGAACTCGAGTGCTCGAGCGGCGATTCGAAGGCCATCCGGAACGAGATGGTTACTGACCTGCGTGAACGCCGTCACAAATTCCCCCGGAAGATGCCGAACTGCGGTTCGGTCTTTCTCAGCACGTCCGAAATGCATGCTACGGTCGGCCCGCCCGGCAAGATTATCGAGGAGGCCGGACTCAAGGGATCGCGGATCGGTCGGGCCGAAGTTTCTACCCAGCACGCCAATTTCATCATCAACCGCGGCGGTGCCACCGCCCGGGATGTCCTCTCACTGATTTCCCATGTTCGCAACGAGGTCCGGCAGAAAATCGATTTCGACCTCAAGTGTGAAGTCCGTTACGTCGACCCTGTCGGTCGTATCTTGCCTGCCGACCAGGCATAAACAAAGCCGGTGTTGTGCACCGGCCCTGTTGTTCTTGATTTTGTGCAGTTGTGCCCTGTCAATCCATGATGTCTTTCAGGTGTGGATAGGGGCAGTAGACAGCCGGAGCAGAGGCGGCTCGGAATGTGCCGGGTGAGGTCAGCATCATGCCGAGTAGAATAGGCATGGCTCTATACATCAAATATTGATTGCAGGGGGTGCAGTAGGCAGAATTGCGATTTGTTAGTTTTTCGCCGCAATGCCTGCATCTTAAGTGGAGGACTTCTGCCATGGGGCTCTCGCCTTTCTCCCTCCATGGCGACCAGTCGAACAGCTAGTAAATGGAAAGGGACTTGCGGCGACAAAGCCGGAAGGCCCTGTTCATAGTTACACTATACAATAAATGTGAATTATTTCCATGATTCTCGATCAATTAAGTGGGAAATTAAAGGCTTGCATTTGGTTGAATGCCCACGCGTCTGTTGTCGGCTGTTCGTCCGTCGCTTGGCGGAGTGACCGATTTTCTTCTGCTTCCTGTGGTGGTAATATTGGCAAAGACTTATGGCCGAATTGAACAAATACGCAAAACTGATGGGCGTTTCCCCCGATGCCGACCTTGCCGAGATCAAGAGCAAGTACGGCGAGTGGCGCACCCGTTTCGAGAGCCAGATTCGCTCCGAAGACGAGGCGGTGTCACAAAAAGGTGAAAAGAACCTGATGCTGCTTGACCGGGCATACCAGGCGCTCGCCGCTCACGCCGTTTCGGTCGAACGGGAGTCGGCGGCGACTGCCAATGCAGCTCCGGTGTCGATGTCGGTCGAGCTCGACACGCACCGTATCGGATTCAATATCAACAACATGGAAGGGTTCCGGTTCGTCAACAAGTGGCAGGTGCGGCGGTTCCGGGTCAGTTGGCCCGGCGCTAAGATCACCTTTTACGATAACAAGTTGAAGATCAAGGCGCTGGTGTTTGCAACCGAGATCGAATATCGACATATCGAGGATATCGGCCGTTTTTTCTTCATGCCGTTTGTTTTCCGGATCAAGCACCGGGCGCCCGACGTGCTGCCGATGATCATCCTCAACGGCTTAGGCCTGGGCAGCAAGATCAAGCAGCTTAACCACGAACATGGTCTCGGTCTGCCACTCTCTTATTAATTATTTGATTCTATTGTTTTATGCTTTAAGGTCCGGTTTTAACTTGTGCGATGAGGCTCTCTTTCGATGGGCGGGTTCTTTTCCGGACCGTTACACTTGGAAAAGAGACCTGAATGAAGAGAAAGGCTTGAAATTTCATGCCCTTTCAAGTTTAATAGAAAGATTCTACAGAACTGTTTTTTTGTCGGGGTGCTCGGTTGACTGTTAACTTGCTCTCCGGTGAAATTTTTATTTTTATCAAGGCTGGTAGGCGATGTCATTTAAAGGCGACCTCGAAGATCTTCCGATAGTTGATGTTATTCAACTGATGCATAACACCAAGACGTCCGGAATCCTTTTTGTCCGGGGGCGCAAGGGTGAGAGTCAGCTTACGTTCAAGGATGGTTACATCGTCGGTGCCAGCCATCTCAATAATTCCTTGCGGATTGGCGAAGTTTTGCTTTCCCATGGCTACCTGACCGAGGAGAACCTCGAAAAGGCACTGGCGGAGCAAAAGTCAAAAGGTGATCAGCGCAAACCGCTGATCGTGACATTGATCGAAATGGGGCTGATCGATCCTCAGGATGCCTATGTCGGTCTGCGGGCTCTGATCGAGCTGGTTCTGATCGATGTCCTGACCTGGATTTCCGGAACCTTTGTCCTCGAGCCATCGCGGACCGTATCGGAAGATACCTTTGCCTATTACCCGGAAGAGATCGAGCGGGAAATCAACGTCGATGTCCAGAGTATCCTGATGGATGCCCTGCGGGTCTTCGACGAAAAGCTCCGTGACGGCGAGATCGTCATGGAGGAGGACCTGGAGGAGATCGAGGAGGAAGAAGAACCGGGGATGGAAATCACCGCCGACCTGCTCGGGCTAGACAACCTCGATACAATCGAGAAGAAAGTGCGTGGTGTGCACGCGGCCCTCTCCGACCCGACCGGCGGCAGCCGGCAGAGCGAAGAGGGGGTTGCTACCCCTATCCCGGTCGGCCGGCAACAGAAAAGTAAAGCCGAGAAGTCACCCTCGATTGTCGCCAAACTCAACGAGTTTATTTCGACCTTGCCGTCGTTCAAATCGACCCCTGAAGTCGCTACGGCGGTTCTCAAGTATACGGCGCAGGTTTTTGAGCGGTCCCTGACCCTGGTTTTCCACAACGGGCAACTGGTCGCCGAGAAGTCGGTCGGCATCAAGGTTCCGAAAGACCAGGGAGCTTCCGGTCCGCTCGGGTTCCGGATACCGCTCGATGCGACATCGATGCTCGGCAGGGCGGTCAAAACGACCAACCTGCAGTATGGTCTCGCCGATGAGTACATTGAAAAAATGCTGTACGACAAGATCGGGTCTCCGGCAAACAAGTCGATGCTGCTGCTCCCGATCAAGCGCCACGGCAAGACCGTCTTTCTGATCTATGCCGATTTTGGAGCGAAAGAACCGCTCGATGTTCAGATCGAACTGTTCGATATGCTGGCCGACCAGGTTAGTTTGGCTCTTGAGTGCGGATTTTAAATTTACACCGGTTGGATTTAACGA
>PKTZ01000003.1 GCA_002868925.1 Desulfuromonas sp.
CGGAGTGATTCGAGTCCGACGATGGTGCCGGTCTCCTCCCGCCAGAGGCGGGTCACCTCGCCGGTGGTGATCGGCCGGATATGGGGTGCGGTCAGGTAAGCGGTGACCTCGACCAGGTTCTCGTCGACTTCGGCGTAGATTCCATCGAGCAGTTGATCGCCGCCGTTCTCTTGCGCTACGGCCTGCATCGCTTCGACCAACTTTTTTTCGACGACACGCGCCGCATCGACCGGACTGCCGGTCGGTAGCACCGCCGCCACGAAGGCCCGGTCCGACTCGACCCGCGGCATCAGGATCAGGCCGATCCGCCCGCTGAAGGCTAAACTAAGGATGATCAGCAGGGTCACCGCGGCGACGCTGACGGTCAGGCCGCGCCAGGCGAGGCAGAGCTGTAAAAACGGGCGGTAAACGTTCTGAATGAAGTGCTGCACTTTCACCGCGAACGCTTGCTGACGTTCATGCAGCCGGCTGGTAAAGCGGGTCCGGGGCTTGCTGCCGGTATGTGCCAGGTGCCCCGGAAGGATCAATAGAGCCTCGACCCAGGAGATGGCGAAGACGGTGATGACAACCAGGGGGATCGCCTTCCAGATTTTACCCATCGTTCCCGGCACGAAGTAGAGCGGCAGAAATGCCGCCATATTGGTCAAAATGGCATAGGTGATCGGGATTGCGACGTTACGCGCACCGAGGACGGCCGCCTTGATGAAGCCGATCCCCTTCTGTCGATATTCATAGATATTCTCGCCGGCGACGATGGCGTCATCGACGACGATACCGAGGGCGACAATGAAGGCGAACATCGAGACGATGTTGATCGAGACATCCATCGACGGCAAAAAGAGCAGCGCCCCGAGGAATGAAGTCGGAATCCCCATCGTCACCCAGAAGGCGAGCTTGAATTCGAGAAACAGACCGAGCAGCAGCAGCACGAGACCAAGGCCGATGAAAGCATTCTTCAACAGAAGGTGCAGACGCTGCTCGTAAAGGTCCGAGCGGTCGCGGCTGATACTCCAGAAGATTCCGTCTGGCAGATCGGCTTCGATTTTCGGCATCTCCGCCCGTACCGCCCGTGAGACGCTGATCGGGGTCTGTTCGCCGATCCGATAGACTTCGAGTTCGACGCTGCGCTGGCCGTTGAAGGTTGCGAAGCGGTTGGTATCCTCGAACCCTTCACTGACCTTGGCGATCATGCCGAGGGTAACGATACTGCCGCTTTCGGTCGATATGATCGGGATGCGGGCAAACTCATCGGCCCAGTCACGGCGGTCGGTTACCCGCAGCAGGATATCGCCACCGCGGGTCTCGACCGAGCCGCCGGGGATTTCGACCGACTCGTTGGCTATGATCCGCGCCACCTGGTCGAGGGCGAGGTTGTACTTGCGCAGGTTGTCCTGGGAGATTTCGACCCTGATTTCGTAGTCCCTGACCCCGGTCAGGTCGACCTGGGTGATATCCGGACTCATCAGCAACCGGTCGCGTACCAACTCCGCGGTCTCGCGCAGCGCCGCTTCACTAGTGTCGCCGTAGAACTGCATGTCGAGCACCTGGCGGCGGCGGGCGATCAGGGTCACCTGCGGCTCCTCGGCGTCATCCGGGAAGGTGGTGATGCGGTCGACCTCCTGCTTGATCTCCTGGTAGATCTTCTGCTGGTCGGCATCCTCGATCAGTTCGGCACTGATCACACCGCTCCCTTCACCGGCGGTCGCGGTCAACTCCTTGACCCCGTCCATGCCACGGATCGCTTTTTCGACCGCGAGGATGATCCCCTGCTCGACCTCCTCGGGGCTGGCGCCGGGGTAAGCGACCCGGACCGTGACCCGGTCGAGGTCGAATTCGGGGAAGACCTCCTTCTTGATCTTCAACGACATGAACAGGCCGCCGAAGAGCAAAAACAGCATCAGCAGGTTGGGGGTGACGCGGTTCTGCACCATCCAGGAGAGCGGGCCGCGCCGCCAGGTATGTTCCTCCCGACGGGTCATTGTTGCGTCACCTTCTCCGAATCGGCGTCATCCCCCTTCAAGCGCAGGCTCATCCCCTCCACCGGGGCCGGCAGCCCGGAGACGATTATTTTTTCCCCTTCTTTAAGCCCTTCGGAAATATAGACATGGTCGCGGTCGCGAAAGGCGACCTCTACCGGACGGAGTTCGAGCCGGTCATCGGTCATCAGCCAGATGGTGTCGTTATCATGCAGGTGGCGTCGGTCGATCGCGGCGACCCGGGGGAGGGTTTTGCCCTCGATCTTGACCTGCAACGACGTGTCGAGCAGGACGATCGGCTTGCTCCTGTTCTCTTTCGACAGGGCGAGCGGATCGGGGATGTTGACCAGCAGGCGGGCCATGCGACCTTGCTCCTCGACCGCCGCCGCGACACCGACCACCTCACCGAAACGGTCGGCACCCTTGTTCCAGGACGAGGTGTCAAACAATTGGACGGTCGAACCCGGTTCTCCCTGTTGTTGCGGGATTGAAATCCAGTCGAGCTGGCTGACCGGGACCGAGGCTTCGATCCAGTAGTTGTCGGTACCGACCAGGGTGGCGATGCTGCTACCCGAGGTCACGCGGGTGCCGAGATTGGCCTGTCGGGAGTCGACCACGGCGTTGAAAGGGGCGGTGATCGTGGTCCGCTTCAGGTCGAGTTTCGCCTGTTCCAGGGTGGCCAGGGCCGCCTCGTAGTTGGCCTTGCTGCTTTCGATCTGCGGCTTGCGCAGCATTAAATCTTTTTCCTCGGGGCTGACCGGTTGCCCCAGCAGTTCGAACTCCTTCTGCGCGACCAGTTGGTTCCCCTGCTCCAGGGCGAGCTCGGCCTTGGCTTGCGCGACCTCGCTGGCACGCTGCCGCACCGCCAGTTCGTAATCGGTCGGGTCGATGCGGACCAGAGTATCTCCTTTGTCGAAGCGGCCACCGGGGAGGAAATTGTCGCTGATATAGATGATCTCACCACTCACCTGCGGCTTGAGCTCAACCTGGCGTGCCGGTTTGACCAGTCCGATCGCTTCGATCGTCGTTTGCTGCGGGCCGTAGTGGGTCGGTAATACTTCGACCAGGGTGGCGTTGCGCGGTTTGGGGCGGGTTTTTGCCTTCGGTTTGGTCTGCAACATCCAGGTTGAAACGAGAGCCCCGATAACCAGAATCGCTACCGGTAACAGGATGGCGTACAGTCGTGAACGGGCCGCCGGTTTCTTCTGCGCGGAGTTACTGTCAGGTCCGATGTTGTCGTGTTCGGAAAAACTCATTGTACCCTCGAAAGGTTATCGGTTTTTGTCTTGGTGTTTACTGTCGGAGCCGGGCGTTGTGGTTGCCAGCCGCCGGCGAGTGATCGATAAAGGGCGATCCGGTACTCGTAGAGTTGGCGGCGGGCGGTCAGGATCGAACGCTGCAGGCTCTGCTCGCTAAGGATCGA
>PKTZ01000063.1 GCA_002868925.1 Desulfuromonas sp.
GGACCGGGTGCCCGAGAACCTTGAGAATCTCTGCTTCCCGATCGAAACACATGCTTTTGTCAAAATCTTTTATTTCCATTGTTTGAAACCCTCCATCTCTTAAAATAATATGTCCTGATATATACTATTGAATGTTAATAGAATTATATATATTTTGTCAAGGATTGAATGCGGGTAAAACTCGACTTCTTTTAAATGAAGGTTTACAATCAGAAGATGTTTCTCGATATCCTTCTTTTTTTCGCTGGTCTTTTGCTCCTCTATTACGGCGCTGAATACCTCGTTTCCGGCAGCTCCCACCTAGCCCTCTCGTTCGGTATTCGTCCCCTGATTATCGGGATGACAGTGGTCGCTTTCGCCACCAGCATGCCGGAGATGATGGTCTCTCTGTTCGCCGCGTTCAGGGATTCTTCGGATATCGCTGCCGGCAATATTGTCGGTTCCAATATTGCCAACATCGGACTGATCCTCGGGGTTGCTTCAATGCTGGCGCCGATTGTAGTGGCCAACAAGATCCTGAAAAGGGAATTCCCCTTTATGATTGGCGCCTCGCTGCTCCTCTATATACTCATCCTCGACCACAAACTCGGTTTTTTTGATGGTTTATTTCAGTTTCTCCTGCTTCTCGTTTTTATCGGGTATTGTATCGTCAACGCCCGGGAAGATGGCGCCGGGCCTTCTGTCGATAATGGTACCGTTGATTATGAGAAGAGCCACCGTCTGCGTGATCTGATCTTTATCGTTGTCGGTATCGTTGGTCTGGGGGTGGGGGCTGAGTTGATGGTCCGCTCCTCCGTGTCGATAGCGCGTTCATTCGGGGTGTCGGAACTGGTGATCGGGGTGTCGATCGTTGCCCTCGGTACCAGTTTGCCGGAGTTGGCGGCATCGGTGATGAGCGCCTGTAAAGGTGAGATGGACCTCAGTATCGGCAATGTTATCGGCAGTAATATCTTCAATATCCTTTTTGTCCTCGGGGTATGCCCGATGGTCCGTCCGCTGGCAATCGAACCGTCTCTCCTTTCGTATCAGATGCCGGTGATGCTCGCTTTTAGCGTCGGTCTGGTTTTTCTGGTCTATCGGAATGGCGGCCTCGGTCGATTCCAGGGCGGGGTTCTGCTGTCCGGCTACGCCATTTTTATCGCGACCCTTTTTGTTTGATGGAGTCAGGAATGAAGTACAGAGCCATTTTCTTATTTATAATCGCTATTATCGTAACCGCACCTTTTTCTGTTGCCGCTGATAAGGGGGAGGCAAATACAGTTGCCGATCACGGAGTCGACATCTTTACGGATTACGATTTTGATTACGATCTCGGCTTCCTCTGGCTCGACAAGGTCGCTGTGGCCAATTTCAAGCTGCAGGAGAGCAATACTCCGGATGTTTACATCGCATCACTTTCGGCGAAAACGGTCGGATTGGCGGCAAAGCTGACCGGGAATCGGCAGCAGCGTTACGTTTCGATGATGCAACTGATGCCGGATGGAAGCTTCCGTTCAATGCGACACACCTCGCAAAAGTTCAAAAACGGGATCGACCGGACCAAGGTTTACCTGTTCAATTATGATAAGCGGGAAGTGACCTATCAATATTTCAAGAACAACAAACATATTTCGGAAGAGGTTATTGAGATTGAGGGGGGTGGCACCCCGGGGGATATATTGACAATTTTTTTCAACCTCGTTGCCGGAGCTTACGGGCCGTTGGAGGTTGGTGCCCATTACGAGGTCTCGGCTTTCGATAGGGATGGCCTAGGTACTATTCAGATCGATTTTCTGCCATCGGCACAGCGGCCGAAGAAGCATTTCTTCGCGGAAGAGTTGTTGATGTGCAAGGTTGTGGTCGATCAGGAAGTGTTTGATACTAAAGATGGTGTTATCTATATCGGTTATAATGAAAAAAGACGACCGGACCGGGGAGTGGTGACCGATATCATCGGCATGGGCGATGTGCGCGGTGTGATGAAGTAATCATTTCAGGAGTTGTTTGTTGAGTTGCCCCGGATCCGTAACCGGTTCCAAGCAGGTTCTGTCTCGACAGAGCCAGGCCGTAGGCTTGTTTTCGATCATTTTTTTCCCAAGGGCAATCGGGACCGCTTGTTCTAGTCCGGCTTCGCCTTCTCTTTTCAGCAGAACCTCGACCCCGGGGCAGTAGCTGTCGCGAATAACTTTTAGCAAGTGGTCTGGCGGTTCATCATCCGTTACAATGACCAGGCTGGCCATCGATCCAGAAAGGTTGTCGACTGCGGCTATGGAGACGGCAAGTTCGACCGGGTAGCGGTTGATCACGGCCGCGTTCTTCTCCAGCAAGGTTCTCCCCTGTTCGGTAAACTCCTCTCTTCCGGTCAGGGTTCCGAGCCGTAGCAGGACCAGGGCCGCAGTGCCGTTGCCGGAAGGGAAGGCGCCATCCTGCAGGTTGCGACCGCGAAGAAGGACTTTTTCAGCGTCGCGGCCGGTATCGTAAAGCCCTCCTTCACCGTCACCGAAAATTTCAAGCATTTGGCCGGCCAGTTCAATAGCCCACTTCAGATCGCTTATGTTAAATCGGGCCTGGTAGAACTCGATCAACCCCCAGATCAGGCATGCGTAATCTTCGAGGAACCCCGGTATGGCTGCTTCTCCGCGGCGCCAGCGTCGCAAGAGACGGTTGTTCGTATCGACCAGGTTCTGCCGGATAAATTCGGCCGCCTGCCCGGCAGCATGCGTGTAACGGGATTTGTCCGATACCGCTCCGAGCCGGGCGAGAGCGGCAATGGCCAGCCCGTTCCAGGAGCAGATGATCTTGTCGTCGAGGTGGGGCGCCGGCCGTTTATTCCGTATCGGGATTAAAGTTTCACGGCAATTACGCAAAAGGTCCGCATCTATCCCCTCCGGCAGATAGAGGATGTTACGCCCTTCTTCAAAATTGCCATTTTCACTCATGCCGAACATTCGGACGATCTCCTGCACTATCTCCCGGTCGAAATGTCGAGATATCTGCTCGATTGTCCAGAGGTAAAAGGTCCCTTCTGCCCCCTCACTGTCGGCGTCCTCGCCACAACAGAAGCTGCCTTCCTGAATCAAGAGACGGTCCAGGATGTATTCTGCCGTGTCGCACCCCATTTCGAGATAAAAAGGATCGCCGCTTGCTTGCCAGGCATCGATGGCAGCCAGTATTAGCAGCCCCTGATCGTAGAGCATTTTTTCGAAATGCGGGACCAGCCATCGTTCATCGACCGAATAGCGGTGGATGCCACCGCCGAGTTGGTCGTAAATTCCGCCGTAGCGGATCGAGTTCAGACTGTGTAGTGCCATGTCTCCGACTGTTTTGTCGGCAAGGCGGTGCTGCAACCTGAACAGGAGGGAGAGGTTGTGCGGAGCCGGAAATTTCGGTGCCGGAGAAAACCCGCCATGGATGTGATCGTAGCGGGATCTGTAGGTGTTCACTGCCTGTCGGAAATTGTCCTCGCTAAGAGGTTCCCGGCTGCAAGGTTGGTTGTCAGTTTGAATAAGGGTTTGCTGGATGCTGGAACCGGCCGAGTCGATCCGAGCGCGGTCGGTTTGCCACAAGTCGACGATCTTCTCCAGGAGCGAGACAAGACCGAGCAGTCCTGGCCGGTTGTCCTTCGGAAGATAGGTGGCGGCACAAAAAGGTTGAAGTGTCGGCGTCAAAAGAAGGGTCAGGGGCCAGCCGCCACTGCCGGTCATCGCCTGGCAGGCCTGCATGTAGGTCGCATCGATGTCGGGCCGCTCTTCACGGTCGACCTTGATCGGGATGAACTGTTCGTTCAGTATTCTGGCGACGGTAGAATCGGTAAATGATTCATCGGCCATGACGTGACACCAGTGGCAGGTCGAATAGCCGATCGAGAGGAAGATCGGTCGGTTGAGTTTTCTGGCGCGGTCAAG
>PKTZ01000124.1 GCA_002868925.1 Desulfuromonas sp.
CCGTAATCACCGGACGCGATCCTCTGCAGGGCGGCGGCAATCTGCTGCAAGCCTTTTTCGGCCGCCCGCTGACTGGCCTGTGACATACTCTGCTGTTGCAGCGCATCAACCCGCGAAACCCGGCCGATCGGCTGATCGAGGGAGACCGGACGGGAGCCGGCCTCGGCGTTGCTGATCAGGTCTTCCAGCTCAGCCTGTCGCTCCAGCAAGAGCTGCTTCAGGTTCGCGATCTGTTTTGGTGTTAAATCGGACATATTCTATACAACCGCAAAAAATTGTATCCTTCGATTAAGGTTCACTAGCTGGACGGCTTTTTATATTAATCGACTTGCCTGCAAACAACCAGACTTTCATTTCCGGGAATCAAAAATGTAGGCTGATGGCTGAAAAAAATATATCGCCACCAAGACACCAAGGGCACCAAGAAAGGCAGATCCTTAAAGGCTTTTCTCACGCAAAGACGCAAAGCCGCGAAGAGAAACAAAAACTCTGTTCAAGGTGAAAGGCAACGCATTAAAAACAAAACAGAGATGCTTTGGCTTTAACCCCTAAAAGATTTTATTGGTTTTCGATTTTCTTGGCGGCTTTGCGTCTTCGCGTGACAATTGATTTTAAGCCTTTCCTGGTTGTCAGTTTTCCCTGCGACTTTGCGCCTTTGCGTGAACCAGATTTTTACGAATTGGACTTTCTTGTTGCCCTCGGTGTCTTGGCGGCAATCAGCCTTTGTGTTGCAAAAAAAAGAGGCCGGACGAATCGTCCGGCCCCGGTGTGATTAACTGTTCAGTGCGAATTATCTATTCCTCGCAGAGAACCGTTCCCGCCACCTGCTCGGCGAAGTCGCGGCAGGCTGCAAGGTTCTCCTCGGTCGGGGTAAAGCGGAAGGAGAGGCTGTCGGTAGCCAGTTTGTACTTGAGGCCGGCGAGCCGCGCCTCGACCATCTTGACCGCTTCGCCGCTCCAGCCGAAGGAACCAAAAATCGCGCCGAGGCGCGCCTTCGGGGTTACCGAGGAGATCAGCGTGAGTGCATGCCAGACCTGCGGCGGCGCATCGCGCTGGATGGTCGGGGTCCCGACCAAAAACAGGTCGGCCTGCTCGAGGGCGTTACGGAAATCGTCGTCCCGCATGTCGCTCAAAGCGAAGCGGGTGACTTCGATGCCGTGGTTTTCGAGTTCTTTCTGGACCACGTCAGCCATGCCGGCGGTGTTTCCGTGGCTCGACAGAACCGCCATAACAGCCCGCGGCTTCTCCCCCTGCGGCGGCGGCGCAGCCCACCGCTTGTAGGCGCTGATCGCCCCCTTGCCACTGCTCCGGCGGATCGGTCCGTGCGACGGGCAGACCATCTCTATATCAAGTCCATCGATCTTGGCGGTCGCCTCACGGATCTTGTCCTTGAACGGACGCATGATGCAGTCGAAGTAGAAGAAGAAATCGTACGAAAAGTCAGCGATCTCGTCATCGAAGATCTTCTCCGGGCAGTAGTGGGCCCCGAAGGCATCGCACGAAAAGAGAAGTTTATCCTCGACCAGGTAGGTGAACATGGTGTCGGGCCAGTGCAGGTAAGGGGCGAGGATGAAACGGAAGGTCTTGCCGCCGAGATCGACTTCCTCCCCGTCACTGACGACATGCACGTTAAAATCGCGATTGAGCAGCTGCTTGAGGAAATTCTCGGCCGCCTTGGTGCAATAGACCGTGATATCGGGGTTGATCTCGAGCAGTCGTCCGAGCGACCCGGAATGATCCGGTTCGGTGTGGTTGACGACGACGATGTCGATCTCCTCCGGTTTGATCTTCTCGCCGACCTTGGTGAAGAAAGCATCGGCGAAGGGCGCCTTGACCGTATCGATCAGGGCGGTCTTCTCGGAGCCTTGCACCAGGTAAGAGTTGTAGGTCGTGCCGTTGTGAGTCGGGAAAAGATCGTCGAAGACCTTCAGGTCGGGATGCGGCATTCCGACCCAGTCGACATCCTTGCATAATTCGATAACCGCTTTATCAAGCATTATTCTCTCCTTGTTTATATATATATGACTAGTCGGGACAACTATAATCGTTATTGGCCGTGCTGACAAGACTGTGCATGGAATAAATCAAGGTTCGTGTTATCCTGTTGCACAACAAGGAGGGGATTGCCGGCATGGCAGACAAAAACAAAGAGCAGAACCGGATCGTCCGGGCGATCAGCCGGCGCAAGTTCCTGTACGGCAGTGCGGCGGTCGGCACGCTGCTGCTCGGCGACGGCTTTCTGCGTCAGCCGTCCGCCCTCGAGATCACTTCGACCGAACTTGCGACCGCCAAGCTGCCGGCCGGCAAAGAGCTGCGCATCGCCCACCTCTCGGACCTGCACCTGCACCGCTTCGACAACTACTTCAAAAAAGTGGCGGAGACGACCAACCGTTTGCGGCCAGACATCATTCTGCTGACCGGCGATTACATCGAGGAAGCGCGCAACCTCGACGACGTACTCCTTTTCCTGAAACAGTTGAAGGCGCCGGCCGGTATCTTTGCGGTGCAGGGAAACTGGGAGTATTGGGCCCTGATCGAAGGCGAGAAGCTACAGCGAAAGTTACGGAATGTCGGGGTCAGGCTGCTGATCAACGAACGGGCCGATATCGAATGGCACTCGATCGGGGTTTCGCTGCTCGGCATCGACTTCCCCTCTCCCGCCGCCACCGTCGAGCGGCTCGACCACAGCGCCGATAGCAACCGGGTCAACATCGCCCTGTCGCATGTCCCGGCATTCCAGCACGAGCTGCTGGCCGACAAGACCGACCTCGTCCTGTGCGGCCACACCCACGGCGGCCAGGTCCGCATCCCCGGAATCAAGCCGCTCCACCTGCCCCGTCACTCCGGGCCTTATGTCGACGGCCTTTACCACATCGGCGAACAGAAGCTGCCGCTCTATGTCAGCCGCGGCATCGGCACAAGTATCCTGCCGGTCCGGTTCTGCTGCCCGCCGGAGATCGGTATCATCCGTCTTTACGGCGTCTGATCGACTAATTCCGCAGAAAATCGAGCAGGGTGTCGATATCGGTCATGAACTCCGAAAAGTTCTTGCCGGGCAGGCTCTGGGCACCGTCGCACAATGCCTTCTCCGGATCGGGGTGAACCTCGACCATGATGCCGTCGGCGCCTGCGGTCAGGGCGGCGCGGCTCATCACCGGCACCAGCGAACGTTTGCCGGTGGCATGGCTCGGATCGACAATGATCGGCAGGTGCGACATCTCGTGGATCAGCGGCACCACCGACAGGTCGAGGGTGTTGCGGGTCGCCTTCTCGAAGGTCCGGATCCCCCGCTCACACAGAACGACCCGACCGTTCCCCTCGGCGAGCAGGTACTCGGCAGCCGCCAAAAACTCCTCGATGGTCGCGCTCATCCCGCGTTTGAGCAGAACCGGCATGTCGAGCTTGCCGACCTCTTTAAGCAGATCGAAGTTCTGCATGTTGCGGGCCCCGATCTGCAGCATGTCGGCGTAGCGGCAGACATCGTCGAGCTGGTCGATCCGCATCACCTCGGTCACCACCGGCAACGATTCGGCGTCGGCGGCCTGGCGCAGCAGCTTCAGCCCCTCGACCCCGAGCCCCTGGAACGAGTGGGGGCCGGTCCGCGGCTTGAAGGCGCCGCCGCGCAGGATCGACGCTCCCGCCTTCTTCACCTGGGTCGCGGCGGCATGCATCTGTTCTTCGCTCTCGATCGAGCAGGGCCCGGCCATGACCACCGGCCGATGACCGCCCCCGATCATCACCCCGGCAACGTCGACTACGGTCGGCTCCGGGTGAAAATCGCGGGAGACCAGCTTGTACGGCTTACTGACATGAATGACCTCGCGCACCCCTTCAAGTTCACGGATGGTCGTATCGTCGACATATCCCTGGTTCCCGAGAACACCGATCGCGGTCCGCAGGCTCCCCGGAATCGGTTCGGGGCGTAACCCCATTGCCCGCACGGCTTCTTCTACCGCATCGATCTGGGCATCGGTCGCATCGTGAGTCATGACTATCAGCATGGTCTCCTCCTTTTAAATTGCCAGGGACTGTCCCCGAACGGGGGCTGTCCCTAATATTTATTAACGGGTCGTGGAACAGCGCGCGGTTCGCACCGCAAAACCATCGGGACAGCCCCCGTTCGGGGACAGTCCCGGTTGCTAGCTGATTCAGGTTATCCGGCCACTCGTTAGAATGCAACTCGAAATAATGGTTTGGCAAAAGTTGCCGTTTCAAGTAACCTGAGGCTCGACAGACCGGTTCAGACAACAAAACAGTCATCGAATCAGGAGGATTACATGAAAACCTTCGCGACCCTTTTTTTCATTATCGCCCTGGCGGCACTGTTTACGTCATCAGCAGCGGCCGACGAGGCATTGGCCCGCAAGCTCCTCGTTTCCCAGGGCTGCAAGGGGTGCCATGTCCTTGAGGGTGAAGGCGGCAAACTCGGGCCGGCCCTCGACAAGATCGGAGCACGGCTTAATGCCGACCAGATCCGCCAGAAACTGCTCGACCCGAAAGCGGACAATCCGAAATCGTACATGCCGGGCTTCGCCCACCTCAAGGAGAATGAACTGCAGGCGATGATCGATTTTCTGAGCAACCGAAAATAAATAACACGAGTAAATAAGCATGACCCAAAGAGTGATTCAGATCGACTCCCCCTGCTTCATCGAACGGGAGAGCCTGCAAACGCCCACCGATATCGCCAATAGATTCCCGAAGCGACAGCCGCTCGCCCTCGAGATTGGCTGCGGCCTGGGGCATTTTGTCACCGAACTCGCCGCAGCCAACCCGCAGACTAATTACCTGGCGATCGACATCTACAACAAGGGGTGTCTCAAGACCTGTCGGAAGCTCGAAGCCCTCGAGCTCGACAACGTTCTGGTGATGCGGATCGAGGCCCGTTACCTGCTGAGCCACTACATCGAAAAGCAGTCTCTCAGCGCCGTCTACATCAACTGCCCCGACCCCTGGCCGAAAAAGCGCCACCGCTCCCGCCGCCTGGTCGGCAGTAACTTTTTGCAGTCGCTGCTTCACTACCTGCAGCCGGAGGCCGACTTCTTCTTCAGCACCGACTTTTTCAACTACGCCGAGCAGGTCGCCGCCATTCTGCCGGAGACAACCGGCTACCACAACTGCCTGCCGACCAACTGGGTCACCGAACTGCCCGGCTACCCGGTTTCGAAATACATGCAGCGCTTTCTCGACCTCGGCCAACCGATCTACTTCATGCACTACCGCCGTGACAAAGAGCTGCAGCTGGAGAAACTTCCGGAACCGGATATCCGGCCCGGCTTCCGGGTCCGTTGGGAACGGGCCGGAAATGAATGACCTTTTCTTAACCGCCGATATAGCCGGCACCGGCGGCGTCATCAAGCAGTCACCGGAAGATTTCCGGGTCGATGAAATCCCCCTCTACCCGCCCTGCGGCGAAGGTGAACACCTCTACGTTACGGTACGTAAAACCGGCCTGACCACCCACCAGCTAATCCGGAAAGCGGCCCGTGTTTTCGATCTCAAGGAAAGGGAGATCGGCTACGCCGGGCTCAAGGACGCGCAGGCGACGACCTGTCAGACCATCTCGCTGCCGCTGGTCGCCCCGGAAGAGGCGGTCCAACTCGGAGATGACCGGATCGAGGTCGTCTCGGCCATTCGACATCGCAACAAACTCCGGCTCGGCCACCTCGCCGGAAACCGTTTCACCATCCGGATCGCCGACCCGCAAAACGGTGCGCTCTCCCTAGCCGAACAGATTCTCTCCACCCTCGAGAGCAAGGGGGTCCCCAACTTTTTCGGCAGCCAGCGCTACGGCGGCCTTGAAAATTCGCACCTGATCGGCGAGGCGATCCTGAAAGAAGATTTCGATCTCGCCTGCCGCCACCTCGTCGGTGACCCGGAAAAGATCGAACATCCAGACTGGAAGGAAGCGGCTATCCTGTTCAGCCAGGGAGAAACCGCCGCCGCCCTTGAGCGACTGCCCCAACATTGCCGTTTCGAGCGACAGCTCCTCTCCCGGCTCGACAGAGGACAAAGCAGCAAGAAGGCATTGCTCAGCCTGCCGAACAACATCCTCAGGCTCTACCTTTCAGCCTACCAGTCGGCGCTTTTCGATCGGGTTGTCGGCATGCGCCTGGCGACGATCGACAAGATCTGGCCGGGAGATATCGCCTGCAAGCATGTCAACGGGGCCTGCTTCCGGGTCGAGGCGGCTGACGAGGAACAGCTTCGGGCCGACCGTTTCGAAATCAGCGCCACCGCGCCGCTGTTCGGGCACAAGGTCATGCTCGCCACCGGCCAGAGCGGTATCCTCGAACAGTCGCTGCTCGACAAGGAAGGGCTCACCCTTCCCGACTTCAAGCTCGGCCGGGGACTGGCCATGGCGGGAGAACGGCGGCCGCTCCGGGTTCCGGTCACCGCCATCGAACTCTCCGGCGATAACGACGGCCTGATCCTCTCTTTTACTCTGCCGAAGGGGAGCTACGCCACCAGCCTGCTCCGGGAAATCATCAAGTAACACCCACCGACCATTTGCGCCGACCGCACCCGGCCAAAACAACGATCCACCCAGCGATCGCCCTGAATGTGGTAAAATAAAGAATCTCTCATTTTTTACGCTATCGCCATTGACAGGCGTATCGGTTTCTGCTAAGAAACAGCCAGAAATAAAACACTATTTTACTGAAATAAAGATCGGCGATGAAACTTATTCTGTCAGCTGGAACGCTCTACACATTACCGCTTCACCGGGTCTTCGAAATGGCCCGTGAAACCGGCTTTGACGGAATGGAAGTCATCATCAACCAGGATTTCCAGTACGGCCGTAACGTCGCCCTGCTCAACGAACTGCAGCAGATCATGCCGATCACCTCTCTGCACGCCCCCTTCCTGGTGCTCGACAACTGGGGCGACAAGATCGATCAACTCCGCAAAACAGCCGATCTGGCGATCGAAGCGGAGATTCCGCTGGTCACCTTTCATCCACCGTCGTGGATTGCCCTGGAATGGAAGTTCTGGCGATTTTTGAAATCGATCGACGACTACCAGGACGAGATCGGACGCAACCTGGTGACGATCACGATCGAGAACATGCCCTGCACCGGGCCGTTCAAGATGAACACCTACCTGATGAACACGACCCAGACGATGATCGAATTCATGCAGGCACACAACCTGTTCCTCACCTTCGATACAGCCCATATGGGGACGTCAAAAGCGAATTTCCTCGTCGATTTTCATCACTTTTATGATTCGGGGATGATGCGGCACATCCATTTTTCCGATTATGCCAACGGCAGGGAACACCTGCTCCCGGGGCACGGATCGCTACCGCTGACCCGCTTTCTCAACCATTTGCGGGAAACCGATTACGACCAGACCCTGACCCTGGAATTATCTCCGCATGAATTTCCGGAAGAGGAAGAGATGATCCTGGATACTCTGAAAGAGATCCATCACTATCTTTGCCAGGAAACGCGCAAGGAAGGCGGGGAAAGAAAAGCCGCCGAGGTTATCCCGATCAAGCAGCTCTAACTGACGCTCAACGTACGATATAGACCGAGATATGGGACTGCATGGCGACCTTGGAAGAGACCGACCCGAGGAAGGTGCGTTTGACCAGCCCCTTGCCGGATGATCCGATGACGATGACATCGCTCTCTTTCGCTTCGGCCATCTTCAGGATCTCTTCGACCGGATCGCCGTACGCGATCAGGCTTTCCAGCTCAATGCCCCCTTCCCGGGCCGACTTCTCGATCACGTAAAACATCCGTTTACGCACCGCTTCGACATCGACCGGCTTGCGAGAATCATCGGGGAGGTAGTCGATCACCGCCGGAGCGTCCGACTTAGGAAGGACCAACAGGGCGGCAATGCGACTTTTGAATCGGGACCCGGAAATGGAGGCGAGCCGAACCGCCTCCTCGGCGGCCTTGTCGGACTGGGGCGAGCCATCAATAGCGACCAGAATTTTCTTGCTCAAAGTCAACATCGGCAGGTCTCCTCTAAACGGTGATCGTCCCGGTCAATTTAACGGACCGTCGTCAGACTGTCAACAGAACCTTTTTTACCAATTCGCATGTAAAAAGATCCCCCTTATGTTGACATTTATAAAACAACATTTTATATTCAAAAAGAGAGATCAAAAAATGCATTTTTGAGCGACTGTCCCGTCGGGAACAAAGATTGCAACGTGTTCGACCTCGACGGCGAAAAAACAGATTTCTCAATTTTTCCATTATATTTGACAAGGGCGACCGAATTCCATTATAAACGTTCTGAAAAAACCTGTATTTAAAGGCTGTTAAGAGGGGACGAAAATCCATTATGGCAAGAAAAGAAAAATCGGAATATATCATCCAGGCAGTCTCCCATGCCCTCGACCTGCTTGAACAGTTTCATGACGATGTCGATGAGCTCGGCGTCACCGAGCTGAGCAAGCGGCTCAAGCTGCACAAGAACAATGTCTTCCGCCTGCTGGCGACCCTCGAGTCGCGCGGCTACATCTAGCAGAATAAGGCGACCGAGAATTACCGGCTCGGCCTCAAGTCACTCGAACTGGGCCAGACCTTCATCAAGCAGATGGGCCTGCTGCGCCAGGCCAAGCCGATCCTGGAAAACCTCGTCGAGCAGTGCAACGAAACATCTTACGTTGCCATCTTCAAGGAGGGGCACAGCGTCTACCTCGACGTGATCGAAACCGCCCTGACCGTCCGGGTCGTCTCCCGTGTCGGCTCCAGGCTGCCGGCCTACTGCACCGCCTCCGGCAAGATGCACCTCTCGCACATGTCCGACGAGGAACTGATGGAAGTGTTCCCGGAAAAGAGCCTCAAGGCCTACACCCCGAACACATTCTCCAACCGGGACGACCTCTTTGCCGAACTGAAGAAAATTGCCGAGAAGGGCTACGCCATCGACAACGAGGAGCTCGATCCAGGTGTCCGCTGCATCGCCGTTCCGATCCGCGATTATACCCGGCGCATCGTCGGCGCGATCAGCATCTCGGGCCCGTCGATGCGCCTGACCGACGACCGGCTCGAAAACGAATTGATCCCGCTCGCCGTCAAGTCGGGCGAGGAGCTGTCGACCCGCCTCGGCTACCACAAATAAGTTCCAGCGATCAGCGATCACATCAAGCCCCCCTCAACCGAGGGGGGCTTTTCTGTTTGCGGCAGGTACACACCATCCCTTTAGCGTTGACAAAGCATGGGCCGTTGATAGACTTGAACTACAGAGAATCACTCAATAAATCGGACTCATACGAGCAGACAAACAAACGGGGACAAAGCCCCACCGGAGCAGATGAAGGCAAATCTTAAGACCATCACCCTGAACGACGAAGACGGATCGATCCCGCTGCCGGAGAATCGTCCTTTTGTCGTCTCTGGCGACAGATGCGAGGCGAGCACCGGGATCCTGCTTATTCACGGGTTCACCGGTTCGCCCTGGGAGATGCGCGAGATCGGCTGTCACCTGGCAGAACAGGGACATCTCTGCCTCGGCGTCCGGCTCCCAGGACATGGCACCTCGGCCGCGGACCTCGCCGACCGCAGTCTCGAAGAATGGGTCGAGAGCGTCGAGCAGGGATACCGCTACCTGCAGCAGAAAACGGAGCGGGTTATCGGGATCGGCCTCAGCACCGGGGCGCTGCTCCTGCTCGCCACTGCCGGCAGGAATAACAATTTCGACTTTGCCGGACTGGCCCTGCTCTCCCCGTATCTCTCCCTGCGCCAGCGTCTGGCCGGCAGCGCCTTCTGGCTGCGCCACTTCGTCCGCTACCATCGCCGGCCGATCCGCGACAGCGTCGCCTCTTATTACTACGCCGAGCGGCCGCTGGCCGGAGTCCATCAGATCAACCGGCTTTTACGCAGGGTCAGAAAACAGCTGGCATCGATCGAGACGCCGGCCATGATCGCCTGCGCCGCCGGCGACCGGACGGTACGCCCCGAAAGCGCCATCGAGCTCTACAATCGACTGGGGAGTGCAAAAAAGGAATATTATCGCTTTCGCAACGAGGTTCCACATGTCCTTACGACTGCGGACAACCCGAGACAGCAGGAGATACTGCGGATCAGTTCGAACTTCGTCGACTCGGTCACGTCCCGCTGAAATCGGCCAACTGCCGATAGAGGGTTCTGACCGTGGCGGCCGTCTGTTCGACCGAGCCGGAGTTATCGATAACGTAATCGGCCCGCGCCACCTTTTCGGCGAGCGGCATCTGGGCCGCAACCCGGGCCTGCGCCGCCGCCTGGTCGATCTGGTCGCGAGCCATCAACCGCTGCAACTGGGTCTCATTGTCGGCGGTTACGACCAATACCTTGTCGACCCGGGAGACGGCGTCGGCCTCGAACAAAAGCGGGGCCTCGTAAACGATCAGGTCGACGCCTTCGTCCCGAAACTTTTGCAGCCGCACTTCGGCCAATTCGGCGATTGCCGGATGTATGATCCGGTTCAGGTCGCTTCGCGCCGCTGGATCGGCAAAGATGATCGCGGCCAGGGCGGTGCGATCGAGGTAACCGTCTGGCAGCAGGATCCCGGCACCGAAACGATCGGCCAGGGCCTTGAGCACATCTCCGCCGGGCGCCACGACTTCACGCGCCAGTTCGTCGGCACTGATAACCGTGGCACCGCACTCGGCAAAGAGTTCGGCGACCCGGCTTTTGCCGGTTGCAATACCACCGGTGATTCCCAAAACCATACGCTTGACCTCCGCATCCGTTATCCACTTCAGCGTTTCACTTTAAACGGACCGCTGTCAAGCTTGATACCACACCGGGCAGACCTTGACAACGCCCGATGGAGGCAAACATGAGCGAAACCCTGATCAAGATGATTCGTCAGCAAGCCGACCGCTACGGCAACAGGAGAGTCCTGCGCGAAAAAACGGGCGGTCAATATCGTGATATTTCATGGAACGACCTAAAGGCCAACATCACCCTGTTCGCCCGCGGGTTAAAAGCGCTCGGCATTCAACCGGGAGACCGGGTGGCGATCATGGCACCGAACGGCCCCGACTGGGTCTATGCCGACCTCGGAACGCTTGCCTGCCGGGCGATCTCGGTACCGGTCTACCATACCGAGGGGATGAACTCGCTCCAGCATATCGTCGCTGACTCCGGCAGCCGGGTCCTGTTTATCGCATCGCCGCTGCTGGCGCAGGAGCTGGCCGACAGATGGGACGAATTCTCCGGTCTTGAAACCGTGGTATTGCTCGAGGGAGAGGTCGACCACCCTGGCTTCCTCCCGCTCAAGCAGTTTAGGGAAAAAGCGGCGACGGTCGACGACGGTGAGATCGCGCAATCGATCGACCGGGGAACGGGAGACGAGCTCGCCACCCTGGTCTATACCTCCGGCACCACCGGCGACCCGAAGGGGGCGATGTTGAGCCACCGCAACATCCTTTCCAATATCGAGGCCTGCTCCGAACTGTACGACATCAACAACAGCGACCAGTGCCTCTCGTTTCTGCCGCTCTCGCATATTTTCGAGCGGATGGCTGGCTACTACTTCATGTTGAGCAAGGGGGTAACGATCGCCTACGCCGAAAACATCGACTCGGTTCCGAACAACCTGCTCGAAGTCAACCCCACGATCGTGATCAGCGTCCCCCGTCTCTACGAAAAGATGTTTGCCCGGGTTATGGAGCGGGTTCTAGCCGGCCCGTGGCTGCGCAAACAGATCTTTTTTATCGCCCTGAAGATCGGCCAAGCCCACGTGACACGGCTGGTGGCCAACCAGCCCGACCCGCTGCCGCTCAAGATCGGCCTGGCGATCGCCGGCAACCTGGTCTTCAGCAAACTGCACGAGAAGCTCGGCGGCAGCCTCCGCTTCTTCATCTCCGGCGGCGCCCCGCTGGTCAAGAATGTTGCCGAGTTCTTCCTCGCCGCCGGCATCCCGATCTACGAAGGGTACGGCCTGACCGAGACCTCGCCGGTGCTGGCCGCCAACCGGGCCGGCAAGATCCGGCTCGGCACGGTCGGCCAACCGGTTCCGGGGACCACGATCAAGATCGCCGATGATGGTGAGATCATCGCCTCCGGCCCCGGTATCTTCAGCGGTTACTGGGAGAAACCGGACAAGACGGCGGCGGTCCTGACCGATGGCTGGTTCAAAACCGGCGACATCGGCGAAATCGACAGTGACGGGTTCCTTAAAATCACCGATCGGAAGAAAGACCTCCTGGTCACGGCCGGCGGCAAAAACATCGCTCCGCAGTTTCTCGAAAATCTGCTCAAGACCGACAAATACCTCGCCGCGGCAATGCTTTACGGTGATGGCAAACCGTACCTGACAGCGCTGCTGGTCCCGAACTTTGACAACCTCGAAAAATATGCGCTCTACAAGAAGATCGATTTCCTCAATCATTGCGACCTGGTCAACCATCCGCGGGTCCTCGATCTGGTCCGACGGCGGGTCGACAAGATGCAGGCCGACCTGCCGAATTACAACCGGGTCAAGCGGTTCACCCTGCTTTCTCGTGATTTTACCGCCGAGGAAGGGGAGGTCACCCCGACCCTGAAATTGAAACGGAAAGCGGTAACGGATAATTTCCACCAGGTCCTAGAGGGGATGTACCTGGCCGAGGGGCACGGTACTCACGACGCCGGCTTCTGCGTTATCGACTCCGATGAGTCCGGAAGCGGGGCGTAATTATTATGGAATCCGCCTTGATCGCTGTTTACATTTAACGTGCGAACAGCTATTTTAAAAGACTGAAAGCAAAGCGGGAGGGGCTTTTGAACCAAGCACGAAAAATATCCGCCGGGCTCGAGAACGCCCTCAAAAACCTGGTCAAGCTGATCAAGGCGGTACAGTACTATCCGCCCTCCCACCCCACCCTGAAGAATTCACTGAATGAAACAGCACGCAGTATCCTGACCCTGATCGACAACGACGAAGAACTTATCTGTTCGGTGCGCAAGGATGGCTTCTATCTCGAAGATGAGAAGATCGGGCCACGAAACCCGATCCTGGCCAAGCTCGCTCCGTTCCTCTTTGCCCGCCGCATCAACCACCTGATGTTCCTTCCCGACCTCGACATCAACGACCTCCAGGCCTTCGCCCGCTGCCTGACCATGGAAGCGACCGAAATCCAGAAGATGGGAGGCATCCATGAACTGTTGATGAAGGCGCGGGTCTCGACCATCTGGGTCAACATGGTCGAACCGGCCCAGTACATGGAGCTCAAAAAAGAACTCGACGCCGAGAAGGAGAAGTACGCCGGCGAACGGGAAGAGGAAGAGAAACCGGAGCAGCAGCAACAACAGGGCAATGAACTCAGCGATGAAGAGAGGAGTCTGGAGAAGGTCCTGCGCGAGCTGCAGCGGGAAGAGGTCGACCAGAGGTTCCGCTACCTGATCCAGGAGATGACTCCGCACATTCATCTCAACCTGACCGAAAACGGTCGACCGCTGATCCTCGAGGCGATCAAGTTTCTGGCCGAAACCGCCGCCAGCGGCGAAGTCAGCCAGCAGCGCCGTGGCTACTGCGTGCAGGCCCTCGAACAGCTGGCATCCGAGGATATTCTCGACTTCCTGGTCGCGATCCTCTGCAGCAAGGAGTCCTGGGAAGCGTTGCGCGAGTCGGTCATGTCGGCGCTGGTCTCCCTCAAGGGCAAGATCGTGGTCTGGCGCCTGATGGACCACCTGGCCGAGGAGAGCGACGGCCAGGTCCGCAAGTCGCTCGCCCAGGTTCTGATCCGCCAGGGGACGGCGGCGCTGCCGGTACTATGCGAGTACCTGGGTGACGATCGCTGGTTCGTCGTCCGCAACGCCGTCGCCATACTCGGCGAGATTCGCCGCGAAGAGGCGACCGAACACCTGCAGACGGTACTTACCCACCGGGATGTCCGGGTCCGGCGGGAGGCAATCCGCGCCCTGACCAAGATCGGCGGGACCAACGCCACCGGTATCCTGTTAAAAATGGTCACCTCTGAAGACTCGGAAATGAGCCGGCAGGCCCTGCTCTCTCTCGGCGCCATGAAAAACGGGGCGGCAGTCCCGACTCTGATCGAAGTGATCCGGGAGATGAAAAACACGCCGACCACCGCCGATATCAAAAAGGACGCGATCAAGGCCCTCGGCGAAATCGGCTCGGAGCAGGCGGTGCCGCTACTGACCGAAATCCTCCACCAGAAGTCGTTCTGGCGCAAGCGTCTGGTCGACGACATCCGTGCCGCCGCCGCCACCGCCCTGGCCAATATCCCGAGCAGTCAGAGCGCAGACATCCTCCGCGAAGTGGCCGATGACAGCTCGGAAACCGTCGCCCGGGCCGCCGCCAAGGCGCTTAAGCAACTCAAACGCAACGAGTAGAATCGGGCTGTCATGAGTTACGATCACCATCTGACATTGATCCAGGGATTTGCCGGCGCAGTCAAAGGGTTGCGTCTCTACCCGCTGCAGCACCCGGCGATCGAGCAGAGGGTACAGAGTCTGCTCAACGCCTTCACCCAGCTGTTCAGCCAGCAGGAAGTGATCCGCCTGGGGCTGCTCGAAGGGACCTTGTTCGTAGAAGACTCGCTCTTCCCCGACGACAACCCGGCCGCGGTCGAAATGACCGAGATCCTCGATAAGCTCGAGATCGAAGGGCTCGAATTTTTCAGCGGTCTCGGCAAGGACGAGATCGAACTCTTCCTGAAAATCATCGGCGACCCACCCGGGCAGGGTGACGACTTTATCGCCTTCATGAACGAAAGCGGCCCCGAGCACATCAAGGTCGCTGCGGTCGAAACCACCGACGAGGTTATCGAAAACAAGTCGCCGCGCAAGATCTACGGCAAGGCGCTTAAGGTCGTCAACACCATCTTCGAAGATGTGCGGATGGGCCGCATCCCCTCATCCGACGAAGCGGTCGGGGTGGTCAAGAGCATGGCCCAGATGACCCTCGAGGACCCGCATGCCCTGTTCGCCCTCTCCCTGCTCAAGGATTACGACAACTACACCTTCACCCACTCGGTCAACGTTTCCGTCCTCGCCCTGGCGGTCGGCCGGGCCTGCCAGGTACCGGAAGAAGAACTCCGCACGCTCGGTCTCGGCGGGCTGCTGCACGATATCGGCAAGCTGAAAATAGATGTCGCCATTATCAACAAGCCGGGTAAACTCAACGACCAGGAATTCGAAAAGATCAAGACCCACCCCCGCCTCGGGGCCGATATCGTCGCCCAGATGGAAGGTTCGAACCAGGCGGTGCTCGACATCGTCCTCGGACACCACCTCCGCTACGACCGCACCGGCTACCCACAGGATGCGAAGGGGCACAACCTGTCCAAACTCGCCGACATGGCGGCTATCGCCGATGCCTACGATGCCATGACCACCCTGCGCTCCTACCAGAACCCGGTCACACCGCGTAAAGCAGTCGAAATTCTTTACAAGCTAGCCGACACGTCGCTCAACCCGCAGTTCGTTAAACTCTTCGCCGACTCGCTCGGAACCTATCCGGTCGGCACCCTGGTAAGGCTCGACAACAACGAAATCGGGCTGGTCATGGAGGTCGGCAAGAAGAATCCGGACGACGTCATGCTCAAGATACTGTTCGGCAAGGTCGGCGAGAAACTGCCCGAACCGTTCGATATCGAGCTGACCGGCAGCGACAGCAACCGGATCACCGGCGAGGTCGACCCCTTCGTCAAGGGGATCGAGGTGACCGACTACTTCACCAGGTAAGCCACAAAAAAAGACCGCTTACGCGGCCTTTTCCCAAACCATTTATAAATTTTACGTCAACTATCCAGCTCGACCAGGGCGAGAACTGCCGCCTTGCGCACCGAAGGACGTGGATCGGAGAGCGCCGAGAGAATCGGAGCCTCCGCTTCAGGCACCCCGATCCTGCCGAGGGCATCGAGAGCGGTGCAGACCAGGGCATCATCTTCATTCTCCAGCAGGCCGGCCAGGTGAGGCACCAGACGCCGGTCCGGGAAGTTGCCGAGGGCATCGGCCGCATGCACCCGGACCGCCGGGTCGGGATCCTTCAGATGCTTGCCGATATTCATAATCGTCTTCGGATCTTTCTTCTGCCCGAGGATCTGCAGGGCGAGGCCACGCATGTTGGCATCGGGTTCACTGAGGATCTTGATCAGCGCCGGGAAGACCTTATCGCTCTGGATCTTACCAAGAGAGAGGATCGCCTTCGCCTTCATGGCGCGATCGTCCCCCGCCAGTATCTCCAGGATCCGGTCGAGCTGCAGTCCGGCCTCGATTTTCTCAAGCGCCACGGCAACCGCCTCACGCACTTCCGGATCGGTGTCGGTCAACAGATCCTGCAATGCTTTTTGCCGGTCAGACAGCATGCCTACCCCTCATAACATGGAATCGAAGCCGGTACAGGCCGGGTTCGAAAAAAACTAGAACGGAATATCGTCGTCCGGGTTGAACGGCGGCTCGGAAACCTGTGGTTCCTGGCGCTGCGGCTCCTGACGCTGGTCGAAATCGTTGCCTGCGCGACCGTAATCACCCTGGTCGTTTTTGCTGCCGAGCATCTGCATCTGGTCGGCGACGATCTCGGTGATGTAACGCTTGTTGCCGTCCCGGTCGTCGTAAGAGCGGGTCTGGATCTTCCCCTCGAGATAAACCTGCTTCCCCTTGTGCAGGTACTTACCGCAAATCTCGGCGAGGTTGCGCCAGGCCACGATATTGTGCCATTCGGTCTTCTCCTGCTGCTCGCCGTTACGATCCTTAAACCGCTCGGACGTCGCCAGCGAAAAAGTTACGACGGCGGTCCCGGAAGAGGTGTAACGCAACTCCGGATCCTTACCCAGATTACCGACCAGAATGACCTTGTTAATCGACATAAAATCGTCCCTCCATCCATTCATAAATTAGAGATCGAGTTTAACTGAATCCCCGGGGACTGTAAAGCCTTTCCCGAAAAGATTTGACTCCCTTTCGCTTCTCTCATAGACTTGATTTCATTAACTGAATCCCGAACGAAAAACTATGATAAAAACAATTATTTTCTTCGCCTTCTATTTCCCTTTCACCGGTTTTTGCGCAACTCTAGTCATCCTGACTTCGCTGGTCGGCACTGCGGATCGGGTACACTCAATCGCCACCTTCTGGGGGCGAACGGCTTTCCGAGTCGCCGGCGGCCGGGTCGAGACCGAGGGGGAGGAGAACATCCCGCCCGACCGGCCGGTCATATTCATCTCGAACCACCAGAGCAACTTCGACATCCCGACCCTTTATGCCGGGCTGCCGGTCCAGTTCCGCTGGCTGGCGAAGCAGGAACTGTTCGACATCCCGGTCTTCGGGCTCGCCATGAAACGGAGCGGCTATATCCCGGTCGACCGGTCCGACAACAGAAAGTCTATGATCAGCATGAAACATGCGGCCGACAGAATACGTCAAGGCACTTCGGTGGTCGTCTTCCCGGAAGGGACCCGCTCCCCTGACGGCAAGCTGTTGCCGTTCAAGAAAGGGGGATTCATGCTCGCCCTGAAGTCGGGCGTACCGGTTGTTCCGGTCGCCATCATCGGCAGCCGCGATCTCTGCCCGAAGGGGAGCCTCCGTATCCGCGGCGGCACGATCAGGGTCCGCTTCTTCGAACCGATCGAAACCGCCGACCTGACCAACAGGGACCGGGACGACCTGATCGACCGGGTCTTCCAAACTATCGCCGGCGCCGTCGAAGAAGGAAGGCGGGATGACGCCTGAACTACCGCCGCTGAGCGACGACGAGATCCGCCTGCTGCCGCTCGGCGGTCTCGGCGAAATCGGCCTCAACATGATGGCGATCGAACATCGCGGATCACTGCTGGTGATCGATTGCGGCCTGATGTTCCCCGAATCATACATGCTCGGCATCGACCTGGTCATCCCCGACATCTCGGTCCTGCGGCAGAGCCAACTCCCGGTTCGCGCCCTGCTCCTCACCCACGGCCATGAGGATCATATCGGGGCGATCCCTTTTTTAATCGAGCAGCTCGGTTTCCCACCGATTTACGGCACCCCCCTGACCCTCGGCCTGCTGCGCGGCAAGCTGGAAGAATTCGGACTGGAGGACAGGGTCGAACTGCAACAGGTTACGCTGCGCGAAGAGATCGACCTTGAACCGTTCCGGGTCGAATTCTTCCGGGCGGCCCATTCCATCGTCGACGGTGCCGGGCTCGCCATCCGCACCAACGCCGGCACCATCGTCCATACCGGCGACTTCAAACTCGACCCGAGCCCGGTCGACGATGAAAAGACTGACACAGATCGGCTCGAGCAGCTTGGCGACGAGGGAGTACTGCTGCTGCTCTCCGATTCGACCAATGTCGAAAACGAGGGACACACCCGCTCGGAGCGGGAGGTCGGCGAATCCTTTGCCGAGATCATCCCGCAATGCCGGGGGCAGGTCGTCATCTCCACCTTCTCCTCCAACATCCACCGGATTCAGCAGGTCGTCGATGCGGCTAAAGCGTTCAACCGGAAGATCCTGGTCAACGGCCGGAGCATGATCGCCAACATCGCCATCGCCCGCAGACTCGGCTACCTCAAGATTCCGGACGATCTTCTGATCGACCTGCGCGACTACCGTGACCTGCCCCGTCACCGACTTTTGGTTTTGACCACCGGCAGCCAGGGGGAACCGCTGAGCGCCCTGACCCGGATCGCCACCGACGAACACAAGCAGATCAGCCTGCAGCCGGGCGACACGGTTATCCTCTCGTCCAAGCTGATCCCCGGCAACGAGAAGGCGATCACCGGCATGATCAACCATATCTACCGGCGCGGCGCCGAGGTTCACTACGAGGCTACCAGCGAAATCCACGTCTCCGGCCATGCCGCCCGCGAAGAACTGCGCAGCGTGTTGAAGTTGACCAGACCGCAATGGTTCGTGCCGGTTCATGGCGAATACCGCCACCTGGTCAAACACGCCGAGCTGGCCCAGGTAACCGGAGTCGAAACAGAGAATGCCGTCGTCCTGGAAAACGGAACAGCCCTCATCCTGTCCGCCCCGGATAAAGCGACCACCGAAAGTTTTGAATCGGGGCGAATTTTTGTGGACGGCAAAGGGGTCGGCGACGTAGGATTCATGGAATTGCGCGACCGCAGCCATCTCGCCCATCACGGCATGGTGGTCATCCTGCTCGCCGTCAACCGCTCCAACGGGGCGATTGTCTTCGGACCGGAGCTGTTGACCCGCGGCTTCCTGATCGAAGAAGAACACTCCGATTTTCTCGATCAGGCGCGACAGGTCGTGGCCAACCTGCTCGAAGAACAGCAGCCGCAGCTGCTGACCGACCACGACGAACTGCAGGTCGAACTGCGCAAGGGATTGCGCCGTTTTTTCAACAAGACCATCGAGCGACGACCGATGATTCTGCCGGTTGTCCTTGAACTCTAGGAAAGCTATTGATGACACTTGAACAGGCTATAGGTCTTGGCGCCCTGCAAGGCGCCACCGAATTTTTACCGGTCTCCTCCTCCGGCCACCTCGCGCTCGCCCAGAGCCAGCTCAGCGGATTCTCCCAGCCGGGAGTCCTGTTCGACGTCCTGCTCCATTTCGGGACCATGATCGCGGTTTTGATCTATTTCTGGCGCGACATCCGCAACCTGGCCACGGCCCCGTTCCGCAAGGACGAAACGGCGACACAGGACCGGCGCATGCTGCTACTGTTGATCGTCGGCTCGATTCCGACCGCGATCATCGGCCTGGCCGGCAAGGACTTCGCGACCGGCCTGTTTCACAATGTGCCGGTCGTCGCCGCTATGCTGATCGTTACCGGCAGTCTCCTTTTCTTGAGCGAGCGACTGCGCAGCAGTGACAGCGGCTCTTCGAAAATCGGCTACGGCGATGCCCTGCTCACCGGCATCGCCCAGGGACTGGCAATCATCCCCGGCATCTCCCGCTCCGGCAGTACCATCGCCACCATGCTGCTGCGCGGCATCGACGGAGTCACCGCCGCCCGCTTCTCGTTTCTGCTCGCCCTGCCGGCGGTCGGCGGCGCCACCCTGCTGTCGATCAAGGACATGCAGCAGGTCGCCCCCGGCGAACTGACCCTTTATGCCGCCGGCGCCGGAACAGCTCTTTTGACAGGGCTCTTGTCAATCCATTTTCTTTTAGCGATAATACGGCGCAAGCGTCTCTACTATTTCGCCTTCTATTGCTGGGCGATCGGCGCCCTCTTTTTAACCCTCTCACTGGCATGATCTGATACCGGATGAGCAAACAAGAAAAAAAGCCACTGTTTCGCGAACACCTGAAAAAGGAGATCATCGGGGTCTCCTGGCTCGCTGTCGGGCTCTACCTGACTCTCTGCCTGCTCTCCTACAATAGCGGCGACCCGTCGTTTAACAACAACCTGCACCCGGACAAGATTTCGAACTTCGGCGGCGTCATCGGCTCACACCTGGCCGACCTGCTTTACCAGGGATTCGGCATTCCGATCCTGCTGATTCCGGCCGCGTTTTTGATGTTCGCCTGGAAGCTGCTTAAGTTTCGCGACATCCACCTCCCCCCGTACAAGATCGGGGCCTTTATCCTGCTCATCTTCTCACTCGACGGCCTGTTCGCCCTGCACGTCAGCTCCTTTTCGTTTCTCGGTGAAAAGGTTCTACGCCCGGGCGGCGCCGTCGGTTCGATCATCGGCGGTGTTCTGGAGGAGTATCTCAACACCTCCGGCGCCACGATCTTCCTGCTGGTTTTCCTGCTGGTCTCGATGATGCTGGTTGCCCGCTTCTCGATGGTCCTCTTCCTCGAGGGGCTGCTGGCCCAGCTGGCGGAAATTCTGGAGAAGCGACGCGAGGCACGCGCAGCACGAAAGCTGCAAAAAGCGAAGGAGAAGGGGGTCAAGATCGACACCGCACCGAAGGTGACCCCGCCGGAACCGGAGAAGAAAAAACCGCCGAAGAAACCGAAAAAGAAATCAAAAAAGAGTCCCGCCGAAGGGCAGGAAGCATTCGATTTTCTCGAGGTGAGTGGTGATTACCACCTGCCGCAGCTCTCGCTGCTCGACCACGAGGGGGACGAGCCGGTACCGATCGACAGGGACGCGTTGACCATGAACGCCCGCATCCTGGAGAAAAAACTCAAGGATTTCGGCGTCGACGGTGAAGTAGTCGAGGTCAAGCCGGGACCGGTCGTCACCATGTACGAGTTCCTTCCGGCGCCGGGGGTCAAGGTCAACAAGATCGCCGGACTTTCTGACGACCTGACGATGGCCCTTTCGGCCTTGTCAATCCGGATCGTCGCCCCGATCCCGGGCCGCGGCGTGGTCGGTATCGAGATCCCGAATAAGGATCGCGAGACCGTCTACCTTAAGGACATCTTCCAATCAACCGAGTTCCAGAACGCGCGCAGCCGGATGCCTATGGCGCTCGGCAAAGACATCTTCGGCCACACCGTCGTCTCCGACCTGGTCAAGATGCCGCACCTGCTGGTCGCCGGTTCGACCGGTAGTGGCAAATCGGTCTCGATCAACACCATGATCCTGTCGCTGCTTTACCGCGCCTCGCCCGAGGACGTGCGATTGATCATGATCGACCCCAAGATGCTCGAACTCTCGATCTACGAGGGGATCCCGCACCTGTTGCTGCCGGTCGTCACCAACCCGAAGAAGGCGGCCCTGGCGCTCGCCTGGGCGGTACGGGA
>PKTZ01000062.1 GCA_002868925.1 Desulfuromonas sp.
CGGGTGCTGCGTGAAGTCGATTTCCCTTACATACATATCGAGATGAACAGTGAAGTGGTGCGGCGGGCGAGTGCCGCCGGTGAGCCGATCGTATTCGGGGACGCGGCGGCGGCCGCGGTCCTGCATGCCGCTCATCTTGACAGCGCCAGCGCCATGGTGGTGGCGATCAACGATCCGTCATCAATAATCCGGGTGGTGCGACGGGCACGGGCGCTCAACCCCGACATCTATATCCTGGTGCGGACCCGTTTCCTGCTCGAGATGGAAGAGCTGCTGGCGGCCGGGGCCGACGAGGTGATTCCGGACGAGATCGAGGCGAGCCTGCAGCTCTCAACCTCTCTGTTGCGTCGCTTCCAGCTTCCGGAGGGAAAGATCCTCAAGACCATCGCCTCGCTCCGCCAGGAACATTACGACGCCCTGCTGCAGCCGGCGGCCGACAAGGCCGACCTCTCCAACTACCTGTCGGCGCTCAAGGGGGGGCATATCGAGTTCGTGCGGATACCGGAGACGGCGTCTTGCTCCGGCCGGTCACTGGCCGAGCTCAATTTCCGGGCCCGGACCGGCGCTACCGTGATCGGCCTAGCCCGCGGTGAACAGACCGACTACGGGATCACGCCCGAACTTAAGATCGAACCGGGCGATACCCTGATTCTGCTCGGTGACCAGGAGGCGATCCGCTCGGCGCGCGAGTTTCTGCAGCCGGCCGAATGAACCCCGGAGCCAACTTCGACCCTTCCCGTTGATGCAAAAAAAGATGAACCGATTCGCCGAATCAGGTATCCTGTGGGGTGTTGGTAGGAATCTGACAATGCAATCAATTCCGAAGATAGTTCTGATAACTCTGCTGGCGGCGCTGTTATCTGTCGCAACGGTGCCGGTCGTTTCCGCCCAAGATGAGCTGCCGGCCAAGATCGAGGAGATCCTGGCGCAGGTCGAGGGTGATGTGCGGCTGCAGGTCGCCGGCGAACACCTGTTCATGCCGGGCGAACTGCAGCGCTTCTACGGGGAACGTGATTACCGGCCGCTCTGGTCGACCGACGACCCCCGTGGTCGGGAGCAGATCCGGGTATTGCTGCACTACCTCTCCTGGAGTACGTCCGAAGGGCTGTGCGAAGTCGATTACCACCTCCCCTTTTTCCGGACCCTGCTCAGCCGTTTCACCATCGCCGAAAACGACTATCGCTTCCCCTACCTGCGCTGGAGCGGCTGGTACGACCTGTTGCTGACCGACGCTCTTTTCCACTACGCCATGCACCTGCTTGAAGGGCGGGTACCATCCGAGGCGATCCAGGACGGCTGGACCCTGCGCAAGCAGAAGGTCGACCTCTCCCGGGTCGTCGCCTATACCTTCGATCGCGACGAACTGGAGAAGGTCCTGCACGATATCCAGCCCTCCCATCCGGGCTATCTCAAGCTGCAAAAGGCGCTGAGCCGTTACCGGGAGATCGAGGCGTTCGGCGGCTGGGCGCGGATCCCGGACGGTGAGACCCTGCGTCCCGGTATGTTCGACCGGCGGATCTCCCTGCTCCGGACACGGTTGCTGCTCACTGACGACCTGGAGACGTTGCCACCGCTCGATTCGTTGCGGATGGAGTCTGAGGATGTCGAGGCGGTCAAACATTTTCAGCGCCGCCACGGACTCTACCCCGATGGGGTGGTCGGCGAGCGGACCCTGGCTGCTTTGAACGTGCCGGTTTCGCAGCGGGTCAGGCAGATCGAGCTCAACATGGAGCGCTGGCGCTGGCTGCCGAAGAGTCTCGGTCGGAATTACCTGCTGGTCAACATCGCCGATTTCCGGGCGAACGTGGTCGAGGAGGAGGAGACGGTGCTGTCGCTGCCGGTCGTGGTCGGCAACGCCTATCGCAAGACCCCGGTCTTTTCGGCCGAGCTCGAGTATGTCGAGTTCGCCCCCTACTGGCTCGTACCACCGACCATCCTCGAAGAGGACAAGCTGCCGGTAATCCGTTCCGATCCGGGTTACCTGCAGCGCAACCACTACGAGATCGTCAGCTGGGACCAGCAGCAAGATATCGATCCACAGAGCATCGACTGGTCCACGGTCGACGGAGAGAGCTTCCCGGGAGTGCTGCGGCAGCGCCCGGGTCCGTGGAATCCGCTCGGCCGGGTCAAGTTCATCTTCCCCAACGATTACGCCATCTACCTGCACGATACCAACCGGCGTGATCTGTTCAGGCAGCGCAACCGCAAGTACAGCTCCGGCTGTATCCGCCTGCAGCGGCCGGATAAGCTCGCCAATTACCTGCTCTGCGACTCCGGCTGGAACGAGAAGCTGGTCGATAAAGCGATGAGTGGCTCGGTGTCGCAGCAGGTTTACCTCGAGCAGCCGCTGCCGGTGCATGTCCTCTACTGGACCTCCTGGATCGACGACGACGGCCTGGTCAACTTCCGTGAGGATGTCTACAACCGCGATCAGGACCTGCAGCAGGCGCTCGATCAACTCGACGCCGGTTGCATTATCCATAAGCCGAACCTCGCCCGGCGGTAGGCCACCCTTTCTTCCCAGGTTTAAATGACAAAAAGCATTGGGAGCCCAGAAAAGCTGATTCTTAAAGGCTTGTTTCACGCAAAGCCGCAAAGAAAAGCAAAAAACTATTTATGGTGAAAATCAAAATCTCAAAATAAATTCAATCAGGTTTTGGTTTTAACCTCAAAAAAAGATTTTTCCTTTCAAGGTGTGGATTCTCTTCGCGTCTTTGCGTCTTTGCGTGAAAAAAGATTTTGATTTACTTGGTGGCTTGGTGGCGATATTCCTTTTTTAGATCGATGACCCGTTCTTTTTGTCGGTTCGTTTCCCTCTGGCACCCTATATGCAATTTCAATCGGTTCATCCCTCAACAGGAGACGTGTCATGAAAAAAGCTTTGATCGCCGATGATGAACCTTTGATCCGCCGCCAGGTGGCGGAAACCCTCGCCGAATACGGCTTCGAGGATATCGTTGAAGCCGAAAACGGCGCCCAGGCGGCCGAATTTGCACCCCAGGTCAAGCCGCTACTGGTCGTCCTCGACGTTTCGATGCCTGTTATGGACGGCATCACGGCTGCCGAAAAAATAGGCAAAAAAATCTCGGCGCCGATTATCCTGCTGACCGGTGCTACCGAGCCGGAGACCATCTCCCGGGCCCGCGACGCCGCGGTCAGCAACTACCTGCTTAAGCCGTTCAACGCTGACCAGATGAAGGCGGCGATCGAGCTCGCCATCCACAAGTTCATCGAGGTCAGTAACCTCAAAGACGAGAACTCCAAGCTGAAAGACGCCCTCGAGACCCGCAAGCTGGTCGACAAGGCGAAGGGGCTGCTGATCGCAAAGGGGATGAGCGAACCGGAGGCGTATCGCAAGATGCAGAAGATTGCAATGGACAAGCGTAAGTCGATGAAGGAAGTCGCCGAAGCGATCATGTTGATGGAGAGCTAATCCGATGCAATCGGCGTCACTCAATCTCTGCAACCTGCCGCCCTGGGTGATTGCCTCGCATTATTTCAACAAGCACCCGAAACCCCTCGAAATCCAGGGAGTACGCTCGTCCAACCGGCTGTTGTTCGATCGCCTGCAGAAGCTCGAGAGCTGCGAACTGCGCGGCCTGCAGTTCCATGACTACATGGACGTCACTTTCCAGCTTCACCAGTGGGAGAGCGAAGAGACGAACAGCAGCCGCAAGAGCCTTAAGAACAGCTACCTCCGTTTCCTTCGCGGCTGGATGTTCGAATCGAATTCGCGCGAGGGGGCGGTGCTGAAGGGCTGGGTCGAAAGCCGCTTCGGCCTGGCGCCGACCTTTCATCACCAGCTGATCGATGATGTCCATTCTGAAGCCTATCACCACTACCTCAGGGAGCGGATGCAGGGCGCGGCCCGGACCAGCGCCATCTATGCCCAGTTTGATCTGCTCTACGAGTTCGCCCAGTACGAAATGGGCCGCACGGCGGAACCGACCACCTGCCACACCCTCTACCGGGGGATCAACGATTTCAACGAGCAGCGCATCGTCAAGGAGATCGGCCGCAACCATCACCTGGTCCGGCTCAACAACCTGGTTTCCTTCACCACCGATTTCGAGCGGGCCTGGGAATTTGGGTCCCGGGTGATGCAGGTTGAGGTGCCGCAGTCGAAGATGGTGTTTCGCTTCGACCTGCTGCCGAACGCCCTGCTCAAGGGGGAGGAAGAGGTGATGGTGATCGGCGGTGAATACGAAATTAAGGTATTGACCGGTGGGTGATACGGCCGACGTTATAGCGCGGGGGCGGGCTTCTTTTCTCGGTCTCGCCCTCGGCGACGCCCTCGGTGCGACCACCGAATTCATGACCCCGGGCGAGATCAAGGCGCAGTTCAAAGTCCACCGCAAGATTATTGGCGGCGGCTGGCTCCGGATCAAGGCGGGGCATGTGACCGACGACACCGAAATGTCGCTTGCCATCGCCCGCGCGATCACGGCAAACGAAAGCTGGAAGCTGGAGGCGGTCGCCCAGAGCTTTGTCGATTGGATGCGGAGCAAGCCGATCGATATCGGCTCGACCGTGCGCAAGGGGATCCGCAACTTCATGCGGACCGGCGAGCTCGAGGTTGCCGCCAATGAATGGGATGCCGGCAACGGGGCAGCGATGCGAATGGCACCGGTCGCCCTCTTCGCTCTCGGCGATGACGAAAAATTTCAGCGCTGCTGCCTCGAACAGGCACGGTTGACTCACAACCATCCCCTCTCGGATGCGGCCTGTCTCTGTATCGGGAGGATGACCCAGGCGGCGATGCTCGGCGCTGATCGCTTCGAGCTGCACAAGATGACCCGGGAGTTGATCGCCGACCACCCGAATTTCCAATTCAATCACTACGACGGGCAGGCGAGCGGTTACGTGGTCGAAACCCTGCGCACCGTTTTTCATTACCTGTTCACCACCTCGAGCTTCGAGGAATGCCTGATCGGCATCGTTAATCAGGGGGGGGATGCCGACACCACCGGCGCCATCGGCGGTATGATTGCCGGCGCCTTCTACGGCCCCGACCAGCTGCCGAAAAAATGGCTGAAAAAACTCAACCCGGAGGTCCGACGGGAGGTCGAAGTGCAGGCGCTGCACCTGGTTCAGCTTTCGCCCTGGGCAGATCGCGAAACTGGCCCGGTTCCTGCTAGGTAATAGTGAATAAGACAATGCAGGCACAATGTCGTGACTGCCACCGCGCAACGAGGCCCGGACGGAATAACCGTTCGGGTTTTTTTGACAGGAGAAGGCAGATGAAAGCAAATGGTGGCCTGTTGCCGTTGAGCAAAGCGGCGCAACTATTGAAAACAACTGAAATTAACGTATTGATGCATGTCCGCAAAGGTCTGCTCGAACAGGTTGAGAAAGACGGGATCTGGGCGATTACGATCAAGAGTTTCGAGGAGTTCGTGTCGAAAAATGGCATCAAAAAGTCGGAAGGGATCTGCACCAGCAGCTGCCCGCATGCCGCTTCCTGCGGCAGCGGCTGTGGTTAAATTTAAGGCAGGTTCGAACAGGAAGGAGCAACGGATGCAGGTTGAAATCAAGCCGTCCGACCTTTTCTACAAGTATCAGCGCAAAAAAGAGAACCTCGATGTGCCGAAGTTCTCCGGCAAGCCGGACCCGGAGTTTTTCGATCGGGATGATCTCTACGAAATCATCCCGATGTTCGAAGCGGTAATGTCGACCCTCGAAATCACCGACGGCGAACTCCTGAACAAGATGGAGGAGATCCTCATCTACGAGCTGCCCCGTTCGATCAGCAGCCGCGAGGATGTTTTCGACTGCCTGGTCGATTCCGGCCGGGCGATCCTGGGACGCTGAGGTGATCGAGGCCAGCGGTGATCTCTGGCAGCGCCACGCCGCCGGCGACGTGGTCGCCATCACCACCGGCGGCCTGGTCGGCAGAAGCGGCGCCTGCGCCATGCCGGCCGGTTGTGCCGGTCAGGCGAAGAAGAAGTTTCCCGGGCTTGACCGGGTCCTTGGGGGGCTGATCAATACCCACGGCAACCACGTGTTCGACCTCGGTAACCGGGTCGTCAGTTTCCCGGTCGAGGAGACACCGTTTGTCGTCCCCGATCTGAAGCTGATCGAGCAATCATGCCTCGAACTGCTCGAACTAGCTGATCAAAAGCAATGGCAGCGCATCGTCGTCCCCCGACCCGGCTGCGGTATCGGCGGTCTCGACTGGCGCCTGGTCCGGCCGCTGCTGGAAAAATATTTCGACGATCGATTCGTTATCATACAAAAGGGAGAATCATGAGCAGATTAGCAAAAACCGGTGACACCGTAACCGTTCAATATATCGGCACCCTCGACAACGGCCGTATCTTTGACCGGGCCGATGAGGAACCGCTGCCGATCCGTCTCGGCAACGACGAAGTCTTCCCGGTGCTCGAAGCGAAGATCTGCGGGATGAAGGCCGGCGAGGTCAAGAACATCGTCGTCACCGCCGCCGACGCCTACGGGCCACGCCGCCCGGAGAATGTCCTGCGGGTCGAACGGGAACTCTTCCCGCCGGAAAAAGAGCTGAAGGTCGGCCAGAAGCTGTCGATCGAAATCGGCGGTGGCAGCCAGCGGGTCATGGTCATCATCGATCACAACGAGAAAGAGGTCGTGCTCGACGGCAACCATCCGCTCGCCGGCTGTGATCTGACTTTCGCCCTGAAGCTGGTTTCGATCGACTGATTTGACAACGCCTCCGGTTTTGACGTATACAAGGCGACCGGCTCCGTTCTAATGAAGCCGGAAGCAGGCTTTTACTCCCGCGAGTTTTACCCTCCGGCAGTTCCCCTGTACAAAAATACAAGCGATACCGTTCCGATTAATAATTGAAAGAGAGTTTGTTTGCGATGATGAACCTGAAGCCCGAAGTCGTCGCCCAGCTCGAAAGAGTGCTGGGCTCTGTAGAAATGTTGCTGCCGAAAGCGGTCAAGCCGGTCGACTGGTCGAGCTGCTACGCCGCAAACTGGCGCCGCCACTCCTTCTCCGGCTACCTCGAACCGGTCAAGGTGACCGACACCACCCGCCTCGACGAGCTGCTCGGTGTCGACGACCAGAAGAGAATCATGCTCAACAACACCCGCCAGTTCCTGCAGGGTCTACCGGCCAACAACGCTCTGCTCTGGGGCTCGCGCGGCACCGGCAAGTCGTCGCTGGTCAAGGCGATCCTCAACGAATACGGCGACCAGGGGTTGCGCATCATCCAGGTCGAGAAGGAGGATTTGATCTATATCTCCGAAATCTTCGCCGCGGTCGAGAACGAGCCGTACCGGTTCATCATGCTCTGCGACGACCTCACCTTCGAGACCGGCGAGCTCGCCTACAAGATGCTCAAGAGCGCCCTCGACGGCTCGGTCTACTCGGCGCCGGACAACGTGCTGATCTACGTCACCTCCAACCGTCGGTACCTGCTCCCCGAGTACGACGGCGACCACCTCGGCGGCAAGTACGTCAAGGGGGAGCTGCAGCAGAGCGAGATCCAGGAGGAGAAGAGTTCCCTCTCCGACCGGTTCGGGCTCTGGGTGCCGTTTCACGTCTTTTCGCAGGATCGTTACCTCGACGCGGTGCGGCTCTGTCTCGAGCGTTGGAGCACGAAGCTTGGGCAAGAGGTGCCGTGGAGCAAGGAGCTCGAGCTGGCGGCGATCAAATGGTCGCACGATAAAAGCAAGCGTTGCGGGCGAACCGCTTACCAGTTTTCCAAGAATTGGGTTGGGAATTACTTGCTCAAGTAGTTTGCAAGGCCGGATCGACGATGTTCGATCCGGTCTTTTCCGATCAAATCTCGGGGACTGTCCCCGGATTCATCGGGGGCTGTCCCGATCTATTATATCTGACAGTAGGATCGTATTCTGCGATCCGGCAGAATTACTTAAGCTCAAGACTTTCGGGTCCCGGCCCGACAGCCGGCGTCATTTTCTTTGTCAGCGTGACAAAGAAAACGAAGCAAAAGAAAGCACGCGCCTGGCGGCGGGCACTGCAGTCGCGGTTGACTTTGCCGCTTTCCAACGATGCTGCCAGTCTCTATAGAGTTCGTCGCTGTGGCTATCCAGCTTGCAATCGGCTGCGATAATTCAATGACGCCGGTGATTTCGACGGTTGGGATTTTGACTTTCCCCCCCATAGCTCTTGAGGTACAAGCCTGTCAGCGCGCTTCCTTTAACCTAGCCCGAACGAGAAAACCACGAAGACGTACCGTGATCGCCTCAAGGCGATCTCCCCATCCCCAACGTTTAGAAAAGATAAACCAACCGAACAGAAAAAGCCCCCTGCAAGGGAGCCGTTTCTTTGGTTCGTTTCTTTATGGCTTAATAAAGAAATGAACCCGGAGTGTGGGGCCGGGACCCCACGACTTTGACTCGGGGACACTTCCCTGAACTTCGGGAAGTATCGCCATCCGGATGAAAATTCAGGAAACCTCGTACTCCCGCACCAACTCCTCCCTCAACGCCTGCAACGCCGCACTGATTGAAACCTTGTAAGTGTGCGGGTTGTACAATCTCAACGAACCCTCCGGCAGATACTTCAACTGTTCGGCGCAGTGATCAGCGCAGGTCGGAAGATCGAGCAGCTAGCCGACAATCTCCCCTTTGTCCATCACCACCCTGCGCAGGTTGATGCAGCGCACCCCCTCCGGAACCTTCTTGTGTCGGGCCGGGTTGAGCGGGTCGTAAACGATATCGCCGGCCTGAATGGTCTCACCGGCACGGCAGATGACGTCCTGGACAAAACGGCCGTCTTCGTTGACCAGGCGGAGCAGGCTCTTGTGGTCGGGCAGTGTCGCCTTGGTCGTGTCGGAGGTGATCTTGAGCCGCGGCTGACCGTCGAAGCGGACCAGCTTGTAGACGCCGCCGAGGGCGCCGCCCCCTTCGCCGCTGGCGGTCGCCAGGTTGGTCCCGACCCCGTAGATGTCGACCTTCCCGCCCTCGTCACGGATCGAGTGGATGACGAACTCGTCGAGTTCGTTGGAGGCGACGATTTTGACCTTTGGGAACCCCGCCTCGTCGAACATCCGCCGCGCTTCGCGGCTGAGGTAGGAGAGGTCACCCGAATCGAGGCGGATCCCGATCAGTTCGTGCCCCTTCTGTCGCAACTCGCGGGCCACGGTGATGGCGTTGGGGATGCCGCTCTTCAGGGTGTCGTAGGTGTCGACCAGCAGGATGGTGTGGTCCGGAAAGACGTCGGCGTAGGCGCGGAACGCCTTGAGTTCATCGCCGAAGGCCATGATCCAGCTGTGGGCGTGTGTCCCCTTGACCGGGATGTTGTTGAGCTGGCCGGCCCAGACGTTGCTGGTGCTGCGTACGCCGCCGATGTAGGCTGCCCGCGCTACACTCAGGGCGCCGTCCGGTCCGTGCGCCCGGCGCATGCCGAATTCGAGTACCTCACCGTCGCCGGCCGCCTGGTTGATCCGGGCCGCCTTGGTGGCGATCAGGGTCTGGAAATTAATGATGTTGAGCAGGGCCGTCTCCGCCAGCTGCGCCTCGGCGAGGTTCCCTTCGACCGTCAGCAGCGGCTCGCTGCCGAAGACGACGCTCCCTTCCGCCAGTGCGGTGACCTTGCAGTGGAAGCGGAAGCCGCGCAGGTAGTCGATAAATTCCGGCCTAAAGAGCTCGAGCGACTGCAGGTAGGAGAGTTCTTCTTCGGTAAATTGGAGGTTCTT
>PKTZ01000060.1 GCA_002868925.1 Desulfuromonas sp.
ATAAGAGCCACAGGCTCTGGAGGACGAGTTTTTTTGCTGCCGGTTTTCATCTGTGCGAACGAGGGAACAGCGCAGGGTCGGGGCGCAGCTCTTTTCTGCATACTCTTTTGGAGCGTTGCCAAAAGAGTATGGCGGAGTGTGAGGCCGCGACCTCACGGTTTTGAATCTCTTATATGTCACGACAGTACGTCCCCGCACAAAGAAATCCCCAAAATTTCTGGTATCTTAGAAGTATGACCGACCAACCATTCCCCGAAAAGCTGAGCCGCAGCGAAACCATCATGACCCTGGTTCACTACTACCGGGCCGAGGCACAGCGCAGCCTCGCCTGGCGCGAGCGGCTCGATCGAACCACCAACTGGGCGGTCGGCGCGACTGCCGCTTTTCTCGGCTTCGGGTACAGCCACCCTGAATTCCCGCACCCGTTCTTCATGTTCGGGATCGCCATCCTCTATGTTCTGCTCCTGGTCGAGGCGAGGCGCTTCCGCTTTTACGACGCCTACGAATACCGGGTACGGCTGCTGCACCAGAATTTTATCTACAATGTTGTCGCCCACGATCGGCTGAGCGATGAGATAGGAATCGACGGGGAGAATGTCTACTGGCGGGCCGAACTCGCTTCCGATCTGCGGTACCCGCAATATAAGATGAGCATCGGCTATGCTCTTGGGAGTCGAATTTCCGCGAACTACATCTACCTCTTTTCACTTCTGCTCTCAGGATGGCTGATGAAGATCAAGCTCCATCCGACCGTCGCCGACAACTGGCAGTCCTACCTCGACCAGGCAGCGATCGGCTTCCTCTCAGGCTGGTTCACCTTTGGACTGATGCTGGCCTTTTTTATTCACCTGCTGATTTTGATGTACAAGGGGAAAAAAGAAAAGGGTGGTCGCGACGTGCTGCATCCGTTTCGCGAACCGGAGGGTGACTAGACGTCCTTACTGCAATGTCAGGACCGGCTCAACCTGCTCCTGCAGAATGTCTCCGATCAGAAGATCGGTCACCATGTTGCGCACCATACTGCTCTGCACAGGCGAGATGCCGGAGAACTGGATCGCCATCCCGGGCGGAATTGCATAACGGCGGCCGCTGATCCCCTTGACATAGATCACTTCCCCCTTGAGCCGCATCGTCTCCCCGTCACCATCCACCATTTCGATTTCGATGGGAGTCCCGACCGGCATCGGCGTAACCTTGCGGATATAAATCCCCCCCTCGGAAAGAGAGATGGCCTGACAGATCATCTGGCCATTATCGTGGTGGAGGGTGACCTGCTGGTTAAGCGGTGCCCTGAGGTGCCGCCGGGGGATACGCCGTTTCTGGTAACAGAGGGTAACCGCCTTGTGCAATTCTTGAACCTTGAGCGGCATTTGCAGGAAGAAGTCGGCGCCCAACTCGAGACAGTCCCGTGCATCGTCGGACTTTTCTGACATCATGACAACCGGAGTCTCGGCAAAATCTTCATTATCACGGATACTGCGCAGCACATCGAGACCGCTCAAGACCGGCATGTCGACATCGAGGAAGAAGATGTCGGGGCTGAAAACCTGGATGAGGTTGAGGGCGTTGACCCCGAACTGGATCGGGTAGATATCGAAGTTCATCCGATCGAGAAAAACCGAAAGGTAGGTCAGAACATGTTCACTATCGTCGATCAGTAGTGCTTTAGGCCGTCTGTCCATCTGTTCCCCCTCAAAGTACAAACGCTGCAATCCCGGAAAAATCGCAGCGCATGATCCAATTTCTCAATCATTTCTTCGGCAACCGGGCGTTCCGTTTCCCGAACCCGCGGTTTTGCGCTGCCGCCTCGCGGCATTGCCCTTTCGGAGATTGATTCTCTTAAATATACTCAACTGAATACCTCATCAACCCCGTTTCGTCAAGTTACAAAGCACGATAGAAGATTAATGAAGAATCGCCAGCGCAAGGTCGAGTAGCGGCCCCGGGTACACCCCGAGCAACAAAACCAGGATCAGGCAGAAGGCGAGAACCGCGTACTCGGAGCGGCAGCCCGGGTGCAGCGCGTGGGCCGGTTCGACATTCGCCATGTACATGACGATTGTCACCCGCAGGTAGTAGTAGACCGAGACCAGTGAAGCCAAAATCCCGATCAAGGTCAGGCCGAGCAGGTCCGACTTGATCGCCGCGGAAAAGATCCCGAACTTGCCGATGAAACCGGCGGTCGGCGGCAGCCCGGCGAGCGAGATCAGGAAAACCGTGAGCATGGCGCTGCGGAAGGCGTAACGATAACCGAGCCCCTGAATATCCTCTTCTTCCTGCGGCTCGGCGCCGGCATGAGAGAAGGAGGCGATAACGGCAAAACTGCCGAGGGTGGCGGCGCTGTAAACGACCAGGTAAAAGCTGACGGCGCTGAAACCCTCGTCGCCACCGGCGAGCAGACCGATCAGGACATAACCCATGTGTACTACCGACGAATAAGCGAGCATCCGCTTCAGGTTGCGCTGTACCAGGGCGCAGAAGGTGCCGACGATCATGGTGACGGCCGAGAGCAGCCAGGTCAGGGAGGCGAGGTCGGCGACCGCCTGACCGAGGCTGATATAGATGCCGATCAGGGCGGCGACCACCGCACCCTTGGAGCCGGTCGCGAGCATGCCGCCAACCGGGGCGGGCGAGCCCTGGTAGACGTCGGGCGTCCAGAAATGGAACGGCACCAGGGAGATCTTGAACCCGACGGCAACTGTCAGCATGACCCAGCCGAACAGGGCGAAGGGGCGAAGATGGTGATCGGTCAACATCGCGGCAAAGGCTTCCGGGATGTGGAATGTCCCGGCACCGAGATAGACCAGGGCGATGCCGAAGGCCATAAATCCGGTCGCCACCGCTCCGAGAACGAGGTACTTCAGCCCCGCCTCAGCGCCGAAAACCGACTCGCGATCGAAGGCGATCAGGATATAGAAAACCAGGGTAAAGGTCTCGAGACCGAGAAAGAAACCGACCAGCGAGGTCGCCGCTGAAAGCAACGACATGCCGGCAGCGGCGAACAGGATCAGCGAACAGTAGACTCCGCCATCGAACCGCCGCTCCGCCCCGTAACGGAACGACAACAGCAGTACCAGCGCCGCCAGCAGCGACCAGACGACGGTAAAGAAGCGGGCGAACGGTCCGGATGAGAACATCCCGCCGATCTCCGTTACCGAAGGCGGACAGAATGCGGCGGCCACTGCGAGAGCGGCGATCACGATCCCGGAGACCATCAGGGTGTGGAACCGGACCCTCCAGGCACCGGCCATCAATATCAGGGTCGAGCCGAGACCGAGGATCAGGACCGGCAGCAGGGCGAAAAGATCCTGGCTGTTCATCGGCCACCTCCTGCCATGCTGATCATCTCTTTGTTTTCGAGCAGAGCGGCAACGGTGCCGTGCAGCGGCTCAAGGAACATGTCCGGATAAACGCCGATCCAGATGACAACGATTGCCAGCGGTACCAGCACTAGGTACTCACGCACGGTCAGGTCGTGACAGACCGCCAACTTCCCCTGCTCGCCCCAGATGATGCGCCGTACCAGGCGGAGCATATAGGCGGCTGAGAATACGACCCCGCTCATCGCCAGCACCGCCCAGACCGGGTGCCCCTCGAAGGTCCCGAACAGCACCAGGATCTCACCGGCGAAATTGCCGAGCCCCGGCAGGCCGAGCGATGACAGGGAAAAGAGCAGGAGGAAGGCCGAC
>PKTZ01000122.1 GCA_002868925.1 Desulfuromonas sp.
AAATCAGAGTAAACTTTCCAGGCAGCCCATTGATCGGCTTTACCACAACCATACCGCTTGAAATTCCGTTGGCCGCCGGCCGGCGCCCGGTCGACCTCAACAATATCTTCATCACCGACCCGGATCCGCAGTCGTACATCGACGAGGCGGAGATCGCCGGCTTTCCGCGCAATATTTGCGGCTGGATCAAGGGGATCTACGGGGTCGCCCTGCGTCAGCAGATCGAGGAGGTCGTTGCTGTCACCGAGGGAGACTGTTCCAACACCCAGGCATTGATGGAGGTCCTCTCGCTTAAGGGGATCAAAACCGTCCCCTTCGCTTATCCCTATGATAGAGCCGAAGAGACGATCCGGCACGAACTGGAAAAGCTCTGCCGGCACTTCGGTACCACGCTCGAAGCAGCCGAAAAGATGCGAGAACATCTCGGTACGATCCGCCGAAAAGTGCACCAGATCGACTGCATGACCTGGCAGGATAACCGGGTCAGTGGCGGCGAGAACCACTACTTCCAAGTTTGCACCTCCGATATGAACGGCGACATCGGCCGTTTCGATGAAGAGATCGACAGCTTCATTGCCGAAGCGTCGAAAAGACCGGCAAAAACTGAGGCACTGCGGCTCGCCTACATCGGCGTGCCGCCGATCGTCTCCGATCTCTACGACATGCTCGAAGAGGCGGACGCCCGGGTCGTGTTCAACGAGACCCAGCGCCAGTTCTCGATGCCGTACGGCTCTCCTGACCTGGTCTCCCAGTATCGTTCCTACACCTACCCGTACGACATCTTCACCCGACTGGAAGATATCGAGCAGGAGATCGAGACCCGCAAGGTCGACGGCATTATCCATTATGTGCAATCGTTCTGCTTCCGCCAGATCGAGGATATGATCGTGCGCCAGCGGCTGAAAAAACCGGTGCTGACTCTGGAAGGGGATCGCCCCGGGCCGATGGATGCCCGCACCAGGATCCGGATCGAGGGTTTCCTCGAAATGGTCAAGGCGCAACAGTCATGACCTGTCTCGGTATCGATCTCGGCAGCCGTCAGGCCAAGTTCGCCGCCTTCGACGGCGACCGCCTGCTCTGGCTCAAGGACTTTGCGACCATCCCCTTTTACCGTAAATTCGGTTCGATCATCGACGGCAGGCTGCGTATCGACTTCGCGGCGATGGAGCTGGACGAGACCATAGAACCGGGCGACGCTACCATTGTCGTCACCGGCTACGGCCGCAACACCCTCGCCCTCGAAAACGCGCGGGTGATCCCGGAGATCCAGGCCCATATTGCCGGCGCACGCTGGCAGACCGGCCTCGACAGCTTCACCCTGCTCGATCTCGGTGGCCAGGACTCAAAGGTCGCCCGGCTCGAAGAAGGGATCCTCACCGACTTCGTCATGAACGACAAGTGCGCCGCCTCTTCCGGCCGCTACCTTGAAAACATGGCGGCGGTCCTCGAGATCTCCCTCGAGGAGATGTCGCGGCATACACAAGACCCGGTCGCGCTCGACGCGACCTGCGGCATTTTCGGCGAATCGGAATTAATCGGCAAGATCATCGAAGGTCACGCCGTCGAAAACCTCTGTGCCGGCGTCAACCAGACCCTGATCAAACGGGTGATGCCGATGCTCCACCGGTTCCCGCGTGATACCATCGTACTCACCGGAGGCGTTGCCAAAAACTATGCCTTCAGGGAAATGTTGCAACAGGAAGCCGGGGCTGATATTGTCATTCCCGAACACCCTCAGCACAACGGCGCCATCGGCTGCGCCCTGAAGGCTGTCGCTGAACGATCATAATGTCAAACCCGGAACAGGATCTTACAAGATGAAAATCACGAAACGTGACTGGATATTTGTTGCCCTTATCGTTATTGTCCTCGGCATCTTCATCGCTATCTCCGGCGAGGAGAAAACCGTCCGCGTCCCGACCGACCCAACCCACGCCGCCTTCCCCGACATGGTTGAGCGTCTCGGCAAAAAGGAGACCGAAGGTTTCTGCAGGGAGTGCCACGACACCGAGGAGATGCCACTCTCGGCGGAACACCCGCCACCGTTCCGCTGCCTGTTCTGCCATAAATTCGAAGAGTAGACACTCCGCCTTTCCGATTTCTTGAAAAAACGGGGAATTGGCGACGCGAAATGGCATCTCCCCCAATCTTTGTCGGGGACAACAAATCCCTCTACAACAAGTAAATATATTAATTTCAGGATGTTAGGGGGTTGCTGCCGGAGATGGCATCAATGTTGCTGTAAAAAGCTGGCGTTTCTGGAATTCTTATTAACTTGAAGGGATCGGTTGGAATGACTCAGCATTATAACAAAAAAGATGGCCTGTTCGACTACCTGCTCTACACGCTCGCCGGCGGGGTTTTCGCCGTGATCAGCTTCTCTTTTGTCCTCTGGCTGCAGTTCTGATCAGAATCAAGCCTGCTTAGACCCCCCTGACCATCACCTCATCGACGAACGCCGACCCGAGGTCGGCCAACCGTCGCACCTCATCCGCGGCATAGGCCTCATCCTCCTGCAACGCCTCATCAAGGGCATGTCCCGGCATGAACTGCTGGAACACCCACTTCCTGGCGCCATTTATCGCCTGTCCCATCCGCTCGACATCATCTGACGCCACAAATTTGGGGACGCAGGTGGTCCGGAACTCGCAATCGACCCCGCTATCGCGCATCAGTCCGATTGAACGACCGAGCGCCTCGAGATCGACCGGACCGGAGTGCAGCTCGCCGTAGCGACCCGGCGCCGTCTTCAGATCGAAGCCGACATAATCGACCAGTTCCCGGTCGAAAAGTGTTTCGAGTACGTCCGGTCGAAGACCGTTGGTGTCAAGCTTGACCGCAAGACCGAGCTGTTTGATATCGTGGATCAGATCGATACAGTCCGGATCGAGGGTCGGCTCGCCGCCGGAAATGACGACGCCGTCGATAAACGGGATCCGCTTATTTAATTCATCAAGGAGAACTTGTCGGGGATAGTCGGGATACTGTTCCGGCTGGAGAACCAGGGTGGGATTGTGACAGAACGAACAGGTCAGGTTGCAGCCGCCGAAAAAAATCAGCGATGCAACCCGACCCGGAAAATCGAGCAGACTCGTCCCCTGGAAACCTTTAACACGCATTGAACTTACAGGGAGGGATTACTTCTGGTCCGCCTCACGAACGAGGAACTCAGCGCGATCCTTGAACTCCTCCTTCTTCCCCTTGTTCCACTGCTGGACCGGCCGAAAGAAACCGCAAACGCGGGAGTAAACTTCGGTTTTCGCATCACACTTGGTCGCCATGAAATACCTCCATTAAATT
>PKTZ01000009.1 GCA_002868925.1 Desulfuromonas sp.
GACCCGGATGTCCTGTACATACCCGGCTTCCTCGAGGATATTGCCGGGGCAGTTCGCCAGTTCAAAGAGAAGGAGCTCGACGTGCAACTGCTCGGTTCGGACGGATGGAACCAGGTGGATGCACCGAAAACGGAAGGGTTTGAAAAGACCTTCTACACCTCCCACTGGAGCCCGCTTCTCCCCTATGCTGAGACAAAGCGTTTTAATGACCGCTACTTTGAGCGCTACCAACGCGAACCGGTCAGCACGGCGGCCCTGAGTTATGATGCTTTGCGCCTCGTCGTCGAGGCGATGCGGCAGAGCAACGATACCGATTCAAAATCGGTTCGGGACGGCCTGGTCGAACTCCCTTCCTACCGGGGCGTCGGTGGTGTGATCGACTTCGAATCGGGTGGGGATCCGAAAAAGAGCGTTCTGGTTTTGCAGGTGGTCGCTGGTCGTAACGAAGTTTATCGAGTTGTCGAACCGGGAGTGATCGACTAGACGAAGATTTTATAAATGAAACTCTTTTCCTGGATTTCGCGAAAACTGGTCAGGCGATTGGTCGCATCGTCGCTTTTCCTGTCGCTGCTGGCGGTTATGCTGCTCAGTTTCATCGCCTATTACAGCGTCCGGGAGAATTTGCGTGATTCGGTTGCAGGCCGACTGCATTCTGTTGTCGATCAGCAGGAGTTGGAGATCAAACGCTGGATCGAGGACCAGAAAAAGACGGCAATTTTCATCTCGCGCGCCCCGATTATTCGTGAAAAGGTTGCCGATCTGCTCAGTCGGGGAAAAGACCACCCATACTACGAAAACGCCTATCGTTACGTATCCGAATACCTCTTCTCCTACATCAAGAACTTCCCCGGCCTGCGCGAGATCATGATCCTCTCCGATCGTGGTGGCGAGGTAATCTTTTCGACGACGAGTGAAAATGAAGGGGCTTTTCGGGAGAAGGACACCTTTTTCCGCAAAGGGATGGACGATCTCTACGTGCAGGGTGTATATCCCTGGCGCCAGACCGCCGAACCGACCATTACCATTTCTCGGCCCCTGCTTGGCGCCTTTGGTAACAAGGCCGGTGTGCTGGCAGTCCACCTGAACCTGGAGCGGATGGACGAAGTGGTCAACGACCATGCCGGGTTCGGCAAAACCGGCGAGGTCTACCTGGTCGATCAATACAGTAGCTTCATTAGCGCCCGCCGCTTCGGCCGTGAAGATTTTCCGCGCGGTATCGACACTGAAGGGGTCGACCGGGCGATTGCCGGCGAAGAAGGAGTAGCCTACTACCTCAACTACGAGGCTATCCCGGTGGTCGGCTATTACCGTTGGCTTCCGGAGCTTGAAGTTGCGATCATTGCCGAGATTCGCCAGTCCGAAGCATTCTCCACGGCGCGCAACATCGGCATCATCATTGCCAGCGGCGGAGCGATTCTCTCCTTCTTCCTGGTCGTCGGCAATATCTTCTTTGCCAACCAGATCGCTGAACCGCTCGAGGGTATGGCAAAGATGGCCGAGCAGGTTGCCGGAGGTGATTTTTCGATCCATTTCCCTGAAACGTTGAAGGATGAGACCGGTATCCTCGCCACTTCCTTCAACAGCATGATCCGGCATCTGCACAGTGTCTACGGAAAGCTCGAAAACACTGCCGAACACTTCCGTACCGTCTTCAACCTCAGCCCTTATGCTATTGGTGTAATGCGGGTCGACAACGGGGCCTTTATCGATGTCAATGAAGGTTTTTGCGAAATATTCAACGTGTCGAGTGAACGGGCGGTCGGTCGCTCGCCACAGGATCTAAAGATATGGGCCTCGGATCGGGATCGGTTGCGCCTGGTGTCACTGCTGAACCGGGATGGCAAGGTTGTCGATTTCGAAGCCGATTTTGTGCGGGACAACGGCGAACGGTTCAGGGGACTTCTCTCTTCGCGTCGGGTTGAGCTTTCTGGCCGTCCACACAATATCTCAATCCTGATCGATATTTCACCTTTGCGCAAAACGGAGAGGGATCTGCGCCGGACGACGGAGCGGTTACAGCTGTTGCTCAACCGGATGCCGGTCGGTTGTATTACCTGGAGTGTCGACTCGGTGGTCGGGTTTTGGAATCCCGAAGCGGAGTCAATTTTCGGTTATTCCGCCTCAGAAGCGGTCGGCCGTCACGCCTATGACCTGGTTGTCCATGCTGAAGAGCAGCCTCGGTTTGCCGGCGATTGGAAAAAGTTGAAGAGTCGTGACGAAACCCTGCAGCAGGAGAGTGCGAATATCACCAGCGACGGCCGGAGAATTATCTGCGACTGGTATCATACGCCGTTGAAAAATGACCGGGGAGAGTTGGTCGGGGTTATTTCAATGGTCCGGGATATTACCGCAAAGAGAAAAGCCGAAGAGGACCTGAAATACCAGAAGGAGCTGCTGCAGACGATTCTCAATTCGATCCCGACCCCGATTTTTTACAAAGACGTTGACGGTTATTACCGGGGCTGCAATAAAGCCTTCTGTCAGTATGTCGGTTTCAATCATGAAGAGTTGGTCGGTCATCATGTTCGGGAGCTTTTCCCGGCGGAGAAGGCTGAAGTCTATGATGAGGCCGACAGGAAGTTGCTCGAAGAGGGCGGAACCCAGATTTACGAGGCTAAAGTTCGCTTTGCCGACGGATCTGACCGGGATGTCGTTTTTCACAAGGCTATTTATCGCAACCCGGACGGTTCGACCGGTGGGCTGGTCGGCAACATGATCGATGTCACGGAGATCAGGAAAGCTGAAGCGGAGTTGGCCGAAAGCGAGCAGAACTACCGTGAGATTTTCAATGCCTCGACCGAGGCGATCGTTATCCGCGATGCAAAAGATGGATCGATTATCGATGTCAACCAGGCGATGCTCGATATGTACGGTTACAGCCGGGACGAGGCAATCGATGTTGATATCGGAGCGCTGGCGAGCGGTGAAGCGCCCTACGTCAAAAAGAACCTGCTCCAACACATCGAGCTGGCCAAGGATGGCATCCCCCAACTTTTCGAATGGCAGGCTAAGAAGAAGGATGGTACCCGGTTCTGGGTCGAAATTTCACTGAAGCGCTCGGTGATCCGGGGCCAGGACCGGCTGCTGGCCGTGATTCGCGATATCTCTGAACGGAGGGAGGCCGAACAGGCGCAGCGGGAGAGCGAGGAGCGTTTCCATCTGCTGATCGAACATGCCGCCGATGCCCTCTACCTGCATGACAAGGACGGGTGCATTCTGACCGTCAATCAGCGGGTCTGCGACAGCCTCGGCTACAGCCGTGAAGAGCTGATCGGCATGAACGTCGAGACGCTCTGTGACGACCTTTCGGGCGAGGAACTGCGCGCTTTCTGGGCGTCACTCGAGATCGGTAAATCGGCGGTGCTGGAAGTGACCGTTCGCGCCAAGGACGGGAAGCTATACCCGAACGATGTCAATATTGGTCGGTTCGCGTTTCATGATGCAGAGTTCTACCTTGCCATGGCCCGTGATGTCAGTGAGCGCAAGGCGGCCGAGGCGGAGCTCGAGCGTTACCGGAATCGGCTCGAGGAGTTGGTCACGGAACGGACCCGCCAGCTCGAGCAGGCCCAGAGCGAGCTGGTACAGAAAGAGCGGATGGCGGTGCTCGGGCAGTTGACGGCGACCGTCAGCCACGAGCTGCGCAATCCACTCGGCACCGTCAAGAACGCCATTTACCTGCTCAGCCGGATCGATCCGATCGACGCGGGAGGGGCGCAGATGGAGAAGGCGCTCGGCCTTGCCGATCGCAATGTCAGGCGCTGCGATGGCATTATCAACGAGCTGCTCGATTACTCTCGCCAGCAGGACCTGTCTCCTGTCGCTACTGACATCTCAGCTCTGGTCGCCGAAGTTCTCGACGAGCAGAACATCCCGGACGGGATCAAGTTGACCCGGAATCTGAAGAAGGGGGTTATTGCCCCCTGCGACCCGGAACGGTTGCGTCGGGCGATTATCAATGTTCTGACCAACAGTATCCAGGCCCTCGAAGAGAAGAGTGGACGAAAAGGTCTGCTCAAGGTTCAGGTCAGGCAACAGAAGGAGCGTTCTGAAATCGCGGTCAGTGACAATGGCCCGGGGATCGACGAGGCGATCCGTGAGAAAATTTTCGAGCCGATGTTCAGCACCAAAAACTTCGGGGTCGGTCTCGGCATGCCGATCGTCAAAAACATCATGGAAGAGCATGGTGGCGATATCGAAATCGAAAGCACACCGGGGCAGGGGACAACCGTAACTCTCTGGCTGCCGCATGTCGATGCCTGAACCGGTAAAAACTTTTCAAGCATGGACAGTATGCCAAAGGTGTGATTTTATAGTAGAAACAAGGTTGATGCTGAGGAGGATGGATGACGCGTCGTATTTTGATCGTTGAGGATGATCCGGATTTCGCCTACAGCCTGGAGCTGGCGCTGCAGATCTCCGATATCCAATGCCTGCTGGCCGGTTCGGCCGAAGAGGCATACCAGATCTTCGATGCCGACTGCGATCAGGTCGAGCTCGCCTTCTTCGATATCAAGTTGCCGGGGGATGATGGCATCTCCTGTTTTGAAAAGATTGCCAGGACCAGGCCTGATTTAACCGGCATCGTCATGACCGGGTTTCGCGATGAAGCACTGCAGCAGCGGGCCAGGGACGCCGGCGCCGTGGAGATCCTGTTGAAACCGTTCCGGCTGAAGCATTTCATCACGTTGACAAAACAATACATTTCCACTGACGGTTGAAAAATGCCCTTTAAAAATTCCGATTCTGAAAAACCGGCGTTGCGGGTTCTGCTCGTCGACGATGACGTCGATTTCGTCGACAGTATGTCCGGGATCCTCGAGATCGAGGGCTACCGGGTCGAAACGGCGCATTCTGCCGACGAGGCGAGCGCCGGATTGAAAGGGTTCGATCCGGAGGTGGCCCTGGTCGATATCCGGCTTGGCCAGGAGAACGGTCTCGAGCTGGTCAGCCGACTGCAGAAGGAAAAACCTGCCCTGACCTGCGTTGTAGTAACGGCTTATGCCGATGTCGATACAGCAATCCAGGCTCTCAAGGCGGGCGCCTACGATTACCTGCGCAAGCCGTTCGAGGCACGTGAGCTGTTTGCCGTCCTCCGACGCTGTGCCGACCGGATCAGGCTGGTGGCCGGCAAGGAAGCCTCCGAGCGGGCCCAGAAGGAGAGTGAAGCCCGTTTTCGGGTCGCTTTCGACACCAGCCCCGACGCGATCCTGCTCGCCTACCCAGGTGGCAGCATCATCGAAGTCAATGCCGGGTTCGAACGGATGACCGGCTACCGCAGCAGCGAAGTGGTTGGTCATAATTCGATGGAGCTAGGGCTCTGGAAAAATCCTGCCATCCGCAAGGAGATGCAAGAACATCTGGAAAAATTCGGTCAGGCAAACAACCTCGAAGCCGAGTTCCGCCTGAGCGACGGGCAGATCCGCTACGGTCTCGTCTCCGCCCGGATCGTGCAGCTCGGCGGTGAGCGGGTCGGGCTCTACGTGGTTCGCGATATCCATGATCTTAAGCAGAAGGAGCGGGCGATCCTGGAGAGTGAAGAACGGTTCCGCAGCCTGGTTGCACACATCCCGGGCGCCGTTTTCCGTTGCCGGCTCGATCCTGAATTCACAATGGACTACATCAGTAGTCCGATCGGTGATATCTCCGGATATACTCCGATCGATTTTGTGCAGAACAAGATCCGCAGTTTTGCAAGCGTTATCCACCCCGATGATCGGGAGCTGGTCTTCAATACCGCGAGCGAAGCCATCTCCCGCAAAAGCGATTTTTCGGTCGAGTTCCGGATCATCCATGCCGATGGTTCGACCCGATGGGTTTACCAGAAGGGGCAGGGGAGCTTCGACGCGGATGGTCAGCTCAAGTGTATTGACGGGGTCATTTTCGACACCACCGAAAGTACCCGGGCGTTGCAGGAGCTGGCGCAGAGTGAGGACCGAATCAAGGAGCTTTATCAGGAGTACAATACGGTTCTGGAGGGGATTCCGGATGCCATTATGCTGATCGACTCCGGTTTGAAGATCGTATGGGGGAATCACGGAGCGAGCCGCCACCTCGGCATCGATCAAGATGAAATCGCGGGGAAATCCTGTGCTGATGTTTGGAAATGTCACGCCACCAACTGCGCCAGCTGTCTGCAGGAAGCTTTTCAATATGGTAAGCCGGTCGAGACGGTTCAGAAGACGGCTGATGGTCGGACCTGCGGAGTCAAGTTCTTCCCGATCAAGGATCGGAGTGGTCAGGTCGAAAATGTTGTCCAGATTATCAGCGACCTGACCGAAAAGATGAGGTTGCGCGAACAGGCATCCCGTTCCGCGCACCTGGCGGCGCTTGGCGAACTGGCGGCCGGTGTCGCCCACGAGATCAACAATCCGACCGGGATGATTCTGGTCGAAATGCCGCTTTTGAAAGATGCCGTCAACGATCTTTTGCCTCTACTTGAAAAGTTCGAACCGGAATTGGCCAGGGAAAAAATCGCGGGCTTGTCCTACGAGAAGTTCCGCCAGGAAGTCCCCGCAGTCATTGATGAGATCGAGGAGGGGGCGCAACGGATCAAGCAGATCGTCGAGGATTTAAAGGAATTCTCGGCCCCATCGTCCGACGAGAACAATTCGATCGACCTGAACGAGGTGGTCAAGAAAGCGGTCAACCTGGTGCGGAACCCGCTGAAGCAGGCGACCGACCACTTTTCGGAACAGTACGCCGACGATCATCTCTTCTTCCCCGGCAACACCCACCGGATCGAGCAGGTCATCATCAACCTGCTGCTCAACGCCTGCCAGGCGCTGCCGGACCGGTCCAAGGGAATAAAGGTCGCCACCGCATTCGGCCAGGATAAAAAGAGCGTCAAGGTGACCGTCAGCGACGAAGGGGCGGGAATCGCTCCGGAATTGCTCAAGCAGATCACCGATCCGTTCTTCACCACCCGGCGCAAGGTCGGGGGGACCGGGCTAGGCCTGTCGGTATCGAGCCGGATCATCGATGAGCACAAGGGGACGATCTCATTCGACTCGGAGCCCGGTTCCGGCACCGAAGTGACGGTCGAACTGCCGATCGTCAGGAGTGGATCCGGCGATGAATGAGGATTATTACCAGAACCTGACAATTCTGATCGTTGACGACGAGGCTTCGTGGCTAAGGGCGTTGGGGCTCGCCATAGAGCGCAACCTCGGAGCCCGGGTCGTAACCTGCCAGGACAGCCGTGCGGTGCTGGCGCTACTCGAAGAGCAACAGATCGACCTCGTCATCCTCGATATCACCATGCCCTACCTCTCCGGCGACGAGCTTCTGACCCAACTTAAGGAGAAGTTCCCCCAGCTGCCGGCAATCATGACCACCGGTCTGGTCCAGGTCGAGCTGGCGGTCAAATGCATGCGGCTCGGCGCCTTCGATTATTATGTCAAGACGACTGAAGTCAGCCGCATCCTCAACGGTATTCGCAAGGCACTGGAGCTGGTCCGCCTGCAGAATGAAAACCAGCTTCTGCGCGACCGTTTCCTGAAGGATGATATCGAACATCAGCAGCTTTTTTCGGATCTGACCTCGCAGAACAAGAAGATGCGGGCGATTTTCCAGTACATCGAGGCGATCGCTCCGGGGCAGGAGCCTGTGTTGATCCTCGGCGAGAGCGGCACCGGCAAGGAGTTGATCGCCCGGGCTATCCACCGGATCGGACATGCCGACGGGCCCTGGGTTGCGGTCAACGCGGCGGGATTGGATGACAATGTCTTCTCCGACACCCTGTTCGGGCATTGCAAGGGGGCCTTCACCGGGGCCGACCAGGATCGGCCCGGCATGATTGAGCAGGCGGCCGGCGGTCTCCTCTTCCTCGACGAGATCGGGGATCTGAGCATGGCCTCGCAGGTCAAGCTGCTCCGGTTGCTGCAGGAGGGGGAATACTATCCGCTCGGCAGCGACAAGCCGAAGCAGCACAATACCCGGTTCGTCTTCGCTACCAATCGTGACCTGAGTGCGATGCAGAAAAAGGGCGAGTTCCGGACCGACCTCTACTATCGCCTGCGGGCCTACCGGGTGGCCCTGCCGCCGTTGCGCGAGCGGCTCGATGACCTGCCGTTGCTGGTCGAAAAATTCGTCAACGAGGCTGCGGAGTCGCTGTCGCGTGAAGGGTTGCGCTACGATCCCCAACTGATCTCCCTGCTACAGCGTTACCGGTTCCCCGGCAATGTCAGGGAGCTGCGTTCGATGCTTTTCGAGGCGGCCAGTCTCGCCAAATCGGATCGAATCAATGCCTCCCTTTTTAATGCCCTGCTCGGCGATCAACTGTCCGGGTCCGACGATGAAGCTTCCTACGCCGTTGACCAGGATATCGAGACTATTCAGTTCCCCCGGCACCTGCCGACCCTCAAGCAGGCCGCCGATCTGCTGGTCGAAGAGGCGATGCAGCGGGCTGACGGCAACCAGACCCGGGCGGCGAAGATGCTCGGTATCTCGCGACCGGCCCTGAGCAAGCGCCTTAAAAACCTCTCCTGATTCCCCCATCCTTTTCCGTTGAAACAAACGTAACCGTAACTTTTGTTACGGTTTTATGTAAGTGTCTGTGTTTTCGGCGGTTTCTTTGTTTGACTCATTTTTTATGGTAACTATTGTTACCTTTTTTGTTGCAGGAGTAATCTTTTTTTATAATCTGATATATAAAGTAATTACAGCATGTTATGCATTTTATGGGCTGTTGGTATAGCCCTTGCTCATTATCCATTCCGTAGTGCGAACCTTTTTGCGGAGCGGAATGAAGCCAGATGAGTCAGGGGCAAATCATAATTCTCGATTGTCAGGGCGAAACGAAGCCGGCGATTTGCTTCAACCTCGAGGTTGGAGGATATCGCATGCGTATTGTCAGGGATGAGGATGAAGCGATCAACCTTCTCAACAATACCCGGTTGACCAACGAGCAGTTTTCGGGCCTGTTGGTCAATAACCCGTACCTGAATGTAGATATTTCGAAGATTGTTGAAGGGGTTCATAAAACCGGGATCGATATCCCCGTTATTTTTGTCAAGGATTCGGCGAACCTGAAAAAGATCGTCGCCGACTTGTCGCTCGAATACACGATGCCGCGCATCTACCACGCCGAACCGACCCGGGTTGTGGCCCTGCTTTCAACCCTGCAGGTAAAGGCCCGGGCCGAGGGTAATGGCTTTTAGGTGCGCTGAATTTTCAGGGAGCGGATATGAGTAGAAAAATTCTCACTGTTGATGATTCAGCTACCGTCAGGTTGGTTTTGTCGACAACCTTGCGCGATGCCGGTTACGAGGTGATCGAGGCGTGTGACGGCCAGGAGGCGCTCGATTACCTCGATGATGGCGACATCAACATGTTGATTACCGACCTGAACATGCCGAATGTGGATGGCATCGACCTGATCCGCCAGGTCCGCCGGACCAGCGGTTTTCGGTTTGTGCCGATCATCATGCTGACTACCGAGTCGGAGGAGGAGAAAAAGCGGGAAGGGAAGGCGGCCGGTGCGTCCGGCTGGATTCTCAAGCCGTTTAAGCCGGAGCAACTTTTGGCGGTGGTTAATATGGTCATGGTTTAACGGTTTGTCCGAATCAATCATAGAGAAAAGGTGCGATCATGAGTGAAACGGCAGTTGCAACCCAGTTATTGACATTCAAGCTCGGAGATGAACTGTTCGGAATCGATGTCAGCAAGGCACGCGAAGTCCTCGATTTCAGCGAGGTGACGCATGTCCCGCAGATGCCGTCCTACATGCTCGGGGTGATCAACCTGCGCGGATCTGTGGTGCCGGTGATCAACCTGCGCAGCAAATTCGGGATGAAGGTTTCGGAGCAGACCATCGATACCTGCATCATCGTCATGGAGGTCGATGTCGACGGCGAACTGATCGTCATCGGCGCCCTGGCCGATGCCGTCCAGGAGGTCCTCGACCTCAACGCTTCCCAGATCGAGCCGCCGCCGAAGATCGGCACCAGGCTCAATACCGAGTTCATCAAGGGGATGGGGAACATCAACGACCAGTTCCTGATCATCCTCGACATCGATCGGGTCTTTACGGCCGAGGAACTTGCCGTGATCGAAGTGCAGGAAGAAGACGTGATGGTGGAGTAGCTCCGGTTGCTTCATCCGAAAATAGTTTCGATTATCGTATTCAACGTGTTTATTTAAGATGGTAAACACTTTATCAATCGGGGAGTAAATAAAATGAATTTTCTCGGCGCATTGAACATCAAGTACAAGCTGACCCTGCTGGTCGGTCTATTCCTGGTGACGTTCCTCGCCAACTCGGGCATCCTGATTTTTGGTAGCCGCGATACCATGATCGAGGACCGGAAGGCGAAGCTGCAGAACATCATCGAAACAGCTCACTCGGTGGCCAAGTTTTATTACGACAAGGCGCAGTCGGGCGAGATGACCGAGGAGGAGGCGCAGTCTCAGGCCATTACGGCGATCAAATGGATGCGCTACGATGGTAAGAACGGCTACATCTGGATCAACGACTACCATCCGACCATGGTCATGCATCCCTATGTCTCGAAATTGGATGGGCAGGATTTGACCGATTACAAGGATCCGAACGGCAAGCACCTGTTCGTCGAATTCGTCAAGACCGTCAACGCCCAGGGCTCCGGCTTCGTCGATTATGTCTGGCAAAAAGGGAATGATGCAAACAACCTGATTCCGAAAATTTCCTTTGTCCAGGGCTTCAAACCATGGAACTGGATTCTCGGCACCGGGGTCTATATCGAGGATGTTGATGCGGCGTTCAATAGTCACCTGTTGCAGACCGGGATCGCCGTGGTAGTCATCATCCTGGTTCTTTCAGGATTCGCTTATTTCATCGGTCGCAGTATCTCGAGACCGCTGCTGCTCGCTGTCGATGTCGCCACCGACCTTGCGGCCGGCGATACCAGCCGTGAAATTGTCGTCAATACCAAGGATGAATCAGGACAGCTGCTGCGGGCGATGAATAAGATGATGATATCGGCGCGTGCCGCGGCCGATGTCGCCAAGAACATCGCCGGTGGCAAACTGAATCAGGATATCCATGTCCGCTCCGATAAGGACGAACTGATGCAGTCGCTCAAGACCATGGCGGATCGGCTGATCGAGGTCGTCAGCGGCGTCCAGGCTTCGGCCGAGAACGTTGCCACCGGCAGCCAGGCATTGAACGACAGTTCGATGGAGATGTCGCAGGGAGCCTCGGAGCAGGCCGCCGCCGCCGAGGAAGCGTCGTCGTCGGTCGAGGAGATGGCCGCCAATATCCGTCAGAACGCCGATAACGCGCTGCAGACCGAGAAGATCGCTATCCAGGCGTCGGACCAGGCGCGTGAAGGCGGGGTTGCGGTCGGTCAGACCGTTAACGCGATGCGGGAAATCGTCGAAAAGATCAATATTATCGAGGAGATTGCCCGTCAGACCAACCTGCTCGCCCTCAACGCAGCAATCGAGGCGGCACGGGCCGGTGAGCATGGCAAGGGCTTTGCCGTGGTCGCGGCCGAGGTCAGGAAACTGGCCGAGCGGAGCCAGGTCGCCGCTGGCGAAATCAGCGAACTCTCCGCTTCCAGTGTCGAAGTCGCCGAGAAGGCGGGGGATCTGTTGAGCCAGATCGTCCCCGATATCCAGAAGACGGCCGAACTGGTCCAGGAGATCGCCGCTGCCAGCCGTGAGCAGGATGCCGGCTCCGAACAGATCAACCGGGCGATCCAGAACCTCGACCAGGTTATCCAGCAGAACGCTGCGGCCGCCGAAGAGATGGCTTCGACCTCGGAAGAGCTCTCCAGCCAGGCCGAGCAGCTGCGCGAGATGATGCTCTTCTTCGAAATCGACGAAGAGGAGGTTCGCCGCCAGATGCTGACCCCGAGAGCATCGCAGCAGTCGATGTCGCAGACCGATACACCGCAACTGCAGAAGCGGTTGGCACCGCCGGCAGCCGGGTCCGCCCCGACCGAAATTAAAGGGGACGGCGATGAGGAGGTCGAGATCGATCTCGACGTTAAAGGCTCTGCTGACCATCTCGACAAGGAGTTCGAGAAGTTCTAAATGTTTCATATTGGTCTTCTGACCGATTTGTTCACACACTAAGAAACAAAAGGCCGGGCCATCGCCCGGCCTTTTGTTTGCAAACTTACTTTACTTGTTCCCGGAGTCTGTATAAGATTTCCGGTAAATCGATCTTGACGGAGGGAACTATGGAAAACCGCTTTATCATGACCGCATTTGGCAAGGATCGTCCGGGGATTGTCGCCGACGTCACCCGGATTCTCTTCGAGAACGGTTGCAACCTCGAAGACAATACCATGACTCTACTCGCCGATGAGTTCACCCTGGTCCTGCTCTTCTCTTCGCAGCAGCAGGATGTTGAGGAGGAACTGCTCAAGGAGTGTCGACGGCTCGAGCGGGAGAAGGGGATATCGGCCTTTATCCGGCCGCTCGATAAACGGCGGGATGTGAGCGCCGGGGGTTCCCTGAATTACACCCTGCATGTCGAAGGGATGGATCAGGCCGGAATCGTTTACAAGGTTAGCCAGTTTCTGTCCGACAATGGGGTCAATATCCTCGATCTGAATTCGAAGGTGATGGCGGCGCCCGGAAGCGGCACTCCGCTTTACATCATGGATATCGATATCCGGATGCCGACCGGCCTGAGCGCCGACAAGCTTGATGAAGGGCTCTCGTCGGTTGCCGACGAGTTGAATGTTGATATAACGATCGCACGCTGAAATATTGGACAACAGAAAAGCAAAAGGGATCAGGCGCAAACCTGATCCCTTTTTTTATGGAGCCATCCATCGGATTCGAACCGACGACCTGCTCATTACGAGTGAGCTGCTCTACCAACTGAGCTAGGATGGCGAAACTCCCGGTGCAATTTATTACCGCATCTGGCGTGACGAGTCAATCGGTTTTACAACAGTTTGCACAATGCGGTGGAATAAATAAAGGAAAGTTGCGTGCCGGGCGTTCCAGTCTCTTTTCTCAGCTCTTTAAACAGGTCGATTCAGCCGGGTCAGGGGGCAATTAGCACCTGCTGCTGCGTAATGCGGCTGCAAGGTAGAGAGGGCAGTTGTCATGCTCATCGGAGAGGCAGTAGCGCGAGCAGTGCCGTTGATTGAGGCTCCTCTTGGAAAACGAGACCCGGCAGGTTGCGGGATTGACATTGCGAAACGGACAGTGAATTTGTTCAGTGATTGATCTGCTGATCATTAATTCTCTTCTTTCTGGTTGCTCATTATCAGTTGTGACCAAGTAGAGCCCAGAAAAGTAAGGCGAAGGTAAAGTTTTGGTTAGAAGTCGATTACTTCCTTTTTGTTGAACGGGTTGTCACAATGGCAAACAGGAGGGCTGGGCAAGGTCATTGCCTTATGCAGCAACGACGAGGGAAAGGATATCCTTCTTTCCGTTTCCGCTCCGCCCGGAATGAGTTTTGAGGCCAGCAATTGTTACCAGGGGAGCTGCTCGCCCTTGTAGGTCAAAAGTTTGCCGCTGTCGGACGTCGTTAATCCGGTCAGTACCCGGTAGAGGCCGGCTGCCGATTCTTGCGGTGTGGTTGGCGCGGTTGATCCACCCATGTCGGTCCGGACCCACCCCGGATGAAATACAACTGAGATAATGCTTTGGTCGTGCAGGTCGATGGCGAGCGATTTCATCACCATGTGCACCGCCGCTTTCGAACTCCGGTAGATGTAATAGCCTCCCGAGTTGTTGTCGGCGATACTCCCCATCATGCTCCCCATCGAAGCGACGATCTTACGTTGACCTGCGGTGACCTGGGCGATGAAGGCCTCGATCATTTTCATTGGGGCGACAACGTTGGTCCGCAGTACCTCGAGCCACGCCTCGGGATCGACATCTCCGAAGCCCTGCTCGCGTGGCCCGAAAATGCCGGCGTTGTTAAACAGGATATCGATCGGGCGGTCCTTCAGTCCGACGGCGAGGCGTCGGACTGCTTCCTGGTCGGTGACATCGAGAGCGTAGCTGTGAACGTGATTATTGTCGGCGATCAGGTTTTGCAGATCATCCGCTTTTTCCGGGTGACGGCAACAGGCGAGGACGTCCCAGCCGTTGGCGGAAAATGTTCTGGCCAGTTCGAGTCCGATGCCACGGTTGGCGCCGGTGATCAGAATCGTTTCGGTCATGGTCAACTCCTTGTTAGTGTCTCACGACCAAGTTTATCGTATTGGTAGCGGGTTGCGACTATTCGGACCGGTTTTCAACCGGCAGCGGGCGCTCGATCAGGCGGAAGAAGCTTTCGGTCAGGCGGTAGGTGATTCCCCAAAGGAAGGGGTGCTCCGGGTCGACCAGGTCGATGACTGGATGGGTGCGGTGCTGTTGCCGGTAGGTGAAGGCGACGTCCCGATGCCGGTCCGGTTCGAGGAAGCGATGCAGTGGAACCCACCAGTAGTGGCTGACTTCGCGGTTAAGCACGATCTGCGGCCGGGTCGGAAGGTAGAAGACGAAGCAGGCGATGCTGACCGGCAGATAGGCACCGGAGATATCGTCGAGGCGGCCGAGGTAATCGGTCTCATTTAATCGGATTCCGGTCTCTTCGATCGTCTCCCGTTCGGCGGCGGCGCGGGCGCTGTGATCGTCCGGGTCGATTTTACCTCCGGGGAAACCGAGGTCACCCGACCAGGGGTCGTCCTGATGCTCGGCCCGGCGGAGCATCAACATCTCCAGGTCGTTTTCGACACCACTCAAGATCAGTGCCACGGCGGCTTGTTTGGATGCCTTCTCGATCGTTACCGGTTGATGGTCGGCAAGAAAAGATTTGATCTGTTCCAGGTTTGGCATGTCGTCCGTTTGGATTAATGGTTATAATAACCTATCGTAACACGACATTTTCTCCGTAGGATAGTCTGGCAAACTATGAAGCTTCCCGAAAACATGATTCCGGGCCGTTTGCTCCGCCGTTACAAGCGGTTTTTTGCCGATGTTGAGCTGGCTGACGGCAGCATGGTAACCGCGCATACGCCGAATACCGGAAGCATGCAGCAGTGTGCCGTGCCGGGGCATGAGGTGCTGCTTTCACGATCGGACAACCCGAAAAGGAAGCTGGCCTACACCCTGGAGTTGATCAGGGTCGATAATCGCTGGGTCGATACCAATACCCATCGCGCTAACCGGGTGGTCGAGGAAGGGCTGCGAACCGGTACTGTCTCCGGCTTGGCCGGTTACAGTGTGCAGCCGGAGTTCCGTTTCGGTGACAGCCGCATCGATTTCATGCTCGAGTCGAAAAATGACAAGGTTCTGCTCGAGGTCAAGAACGTAACCCTGATCGACGATTCCGGCCGTGCCTGTTTTCCCGATGCGGTGACCGTTCGCGGACAGAAACATCTGCGCGAGTTGATGGCCGGCGTAGAGCAGGGCTGGCGCGGAATCATGTTCTATCTGGTCCAGCGCTCGGCCGAGACCTTTGCCCCGGCCGATCATATCGACCCCGAATATGGAAAGCTGCTGCGCCGGGCGGTTGCTGCTGGAGTCGAGGTGATCGCAATGCGGACCGTGATTTCACCCGAGTCGGTTCAACTTGAGCGGGTTATTGACGTGGAGTTGTAAGAATGAAAAGTGTCGGTCTGATCACCGAGTACAACCCGTTTCACAACGGGCACCTGTTTCACCTGCAGCAAAGCCTCGAGGTGAGCGAAGCCGAAGTGTCGGTCGCAGTGATGAGCGGTCATTTCCTGCAGCGCGGTGAGCCGGCCTTGCTCGACAAGTGGCTGCGGAGTGAAATGGCACTTCGGGCCGGGGTCGACCTTGTCGTCGAACTGCCTTTGCCCTGGGCCTGCAACAGTGCTCCCGAATTTGCCCGGGGCGGAGTGCAGGCTCTATCGATTCTCGGTGTCGACAGCCTATGCTTCGGCAGCGAGTCGGGCGACTTGACCCGCTTGCAGCAGTGCGCCGGCCTGCTTGAAACATATGCCGACCGGATTGACCATGAAACCCGCGACCGTCTGAGACAGGGCGAGAACTACCCGACCGCCCGGGCCGCAGTGGTCGCTGAACTCAGCGACGACCCGGCGCTTACCGAGCTTCTTGCACAGCCGAACAATATTCTCGGTCTCGAATACCTGCGCGCTCTGAACTGTCAGAGTTCAACGATCACTCCGTTTACGATCACGCGGCAGGGGGCCGGTTATCATTCAACTGAGGCTGCGGACAATATTGCCAGCGCCACCGGGATCAGGACGATGCTGGGCGACGACGAAGATGTGGCCCCGTTCGTGCCGGCAACGACCGCGACACTGTTACGACAGGGCATTGAAGGTGGCATGAATGTCGATTCCGACATCCTGTATCGATTACTTATCCAAATGTTGCAACAGGGGGGCAAACGTCTCGCCGGGATCTACCAGATCGGCGACGGGGTAGAGAACCGCCTGTACAAGGCGGCACAAACGGCAGAGCATATTGAAGGGTTGATCGGTCTGTGTAAGTCGAAACAGTTCACCCGTACCCGGATTCAGCGGATTCTGACCTATATCCTGCTCGGGATTGACGGCGGGCTAATGAAGGAGTTTCTCGATTGTGGGCCGCTCTACCTGCACCTGCTCGGGCAGAGCGAAAAAGGTGAGGCGTTTCTGGCGGAACAGCGCAAGGAGTTCGATATCCCTCTGGTCGGCAACTATTCGCGTGTCCGAAGTATCCTGACCCATCGTTACGGCAGGGGGAGTCAACGGCTGCGGCTGGCCCAGGAGATGCTCGCCTGGGAGATTCGGGCGACGAGAACCTATACCCTTTTGCGCAAAAACTGGCCGGGTGGAAATCGCAACCTCGATTTTTTCAGGGAAGTGATACGGACAGGCTGACCCGCTTATTTATCGTTTTCGGGGGGCAAGTCCAAAGCGGCGTCTTGCAACACTCCCGAAGAGATCTGCTTACGGCTTTTTACGCCTAGTTCGATCAGACCCTGGGCCCGTGATACAAGGTTTCCTCTGCCGGAGGTCAACTTGTTGTGCGCTGCATCGTAAGACTTGCGGGTGGTCTCCAGTTGGGTGCCGATCTTCTCCAGATCCTCGACAAAACCGGCGAATTTATCGTACAGATTGCCAGCCTGCTCAGCGATCTTCAGGGCGTTTTTGTTCTGGTGCTCATAGCGCCAGATGTTCTCGATGGTTCGGAGGGTAACGAGAAGAGTGGAGGGACTGACGATCATGATGTTTTGATCGAAGGCTTTACGGAAAATCTCGTTGTCCTTCTCGATCGCCAGCATAAAAGCACTCTCTATTGGAATGAACATCAGTACGAAGTCGAGGCTTTTTACGCCAGGCAGTTCGTCGTATTTCTTTGATTCAAGATTCTTAAGGTGGGCGTTGATCGACAGGAGGTGTTCCTTTAACGCCTGCTCCCGCTCCGCTTCTTCCTCGGCCCGGACATATCGCTCGTAGGCGACCAACGAGACCTTGGAGTCGATGACAATCTCCTTCTGCTCCGGTAAATGAACGATAACATCCGGTTTGAGCAGCTTGCCGTCGGCGTCGCGGAAGCCACCCTGTGCGTCGTATTCGATCCCTTTACGTAAACCGGATTCTTCGAGGATACGTTCGAGAACGATTTCGCCCCAGGTGCCCTGGGTCTTGGTGTCGCCCTTAAGGGCCCGGGTCAGGTTGTCGGCGTCTTCACTGATCTGCTGGTTGAGTTGCTGCAGTCGCTGTACCTCCTTGATCAGCGAATGTCGCTCTTTTCCTTCGGTTGTGTAGACCTCCGTCACCTTGTTTTCGAATTCGGATATCTTTTCCTTGAACGGCTTGAGGATCGTGTCGAGGTTGGTGCGGCTCTGGTCAGCAAAGGTCTTGGATTTTGCTTCAAAGATTTGGTTGGCAAGGTTCTCGAACCGTGTCTGTAGCTCACCCTCCATTTTTCTGAGAAGTGAAAGCTTCTCTTCACTGTTTTTCCGTTCGCTGACCAGGGTCGATTTGATCGCTGCGTTCTCTTCATTGACCGTCTCGAGTCGTTGACGCAGCTCCTCGAGCTGTGCCGAGAATTCGGACGCCCGCTTCTCCGCTGCGGTCAGTTGAGCTTCGAGGGTGGCGATTGTAATTGCCTGTTCGTTTTTGCCCGCTTCCCGGGCGGCTTCAATTTTGCTGCGCAGGATCAGCAGCATCAGGGCGGCACCGGAGATGATACCGATGACCAGGGCGATCAGGAAAGGCGGGTTGAGTGAATCCATGGTCTGCTCCGTTTATGGTTTTTGCCAAGATAGCAGCGACACAACAAGGCGGCAAGGTCGAAATCTTTTGCCGTCAAAATTGCGGGTTTAGTTACCCCCTTTAAATAAAAACGGAAGCGTTGTCGCTTCCGTTTTTAGATCATGAAGTTTCTATGCAGATCAGGGCAGGGTAAATGCCGTCCGGCAGGCGGGACAACGGACCCGTTTGCCGGATAGGGTCTGCTTGTAGGCCAGCTTGTGGCCGCACCCTTCACAGCGGGCGAAGAGGGTCGTCGGGTTCTCCTCTGCTTCTTCCTTTTGTGGTTCGGGGGCTGGTGTCGGACTCTCTTCCTGGATCGGCTCGGCGGGGGCCTTCGGTTCGGACGCCGGCTTGGTCTGGAAGGCATCGAGGTTGAGCTTGCTGGTCAAGTCGGAGAGGTAGGAGCTGGCGACATCACCGACGTTCTCCTCTTCCTCTGCAGTTTCGGGCTCCTCAGTGTCTGTATCGGTTGCCATTTCCGTCTCTTCGCCGGCAACAGCTTCTTCCTCGGCCGGCGTTTCGGTCACTGCACCCTCTAGCTCTGTTTCCTCATCCGGGGGTGCGATCTGACCAGCGTCGTCGGTTTCCGATGTTTGCTCTTCCGGAGTTCCGAACTCAAATTCTTCCGACTCCCCCTCTTCGGAGGATTCGGCGTCGGTTTCGGATGCTTCTCCCCAGATATTTTCGGTCTCCGTCTCCTTCCAGATATCATCGCTCATGATATCCGGCACGTCATCGGCAGCGGCTTCTTCCGGTTGTTCCTCTGACTCGGCCTCTTCCTCGTTCTGGTCAAATGAGAAGGTGTCGGCGGGCGAATACTCGGATGGTTCAGCGCTCAGTTCCTCCTCCGGCTGTTCTTCGCCGAGATCGGCTGCGGCTTCGTCCTGGTCGAATGCGAACGTATCGTCGGATGCCGGCTCCGAGGGGAACTCTTCCTCCATCTGTTCCTCGGTTTCCGAAGTCGACTCTTCGGTCGTCTCGGCGGTGTCATCGACATGTTCGAACTCGAACGACTTCTCCTCGTTGCTGTCGAAGTGCTCGATGGTGAAATCGTCTTCACTTTCCCCGGCAATCGGGGCTTCTTGCGGCTCTTCCGTTTCCTCCCCATCGAAGAAGCTTTCCGCTTCTTCAAAGTCCATCATCAGCTCATCCGCTTCGTCCGGACTCGACGCCATCTCTTCCTGTTCCGATAACTCTTCTTCACCTTCAGTGAAATCGGAGAGTTCGGCCTCGGCAAGTTCTTCGCTCATATCTTCAAATTCGTCGCCGATGTTGAATTCCATATCGCTTTCGTCGCCGAGCTCGCCTTCGAAATCGTTCTCGAAGAGGAAATCGTCGTCAGCCTCTTCGTCGCTGCTCTGCGGCAGATCAACTTCGAGCCCGAGGGTGTCGTCAGTCGTTTCTGCCGATAATCCCGTCTCGGTCGTGTCGTCTTCCGTGGTTGCGGCGGCGGGCTCGACCTGAGGGGCCTCCTCGGGCAGGGCCTCAGGGGCGAATTCCCGGATCAGCAGCTCGAGTTTGTTGCTGATCGCTTCCAGGTTCTTGTTGCTCTGCCGCGACCAGTACCAGATGCGCCAGATAAAGACTGGCATAACCAGGTAGAGGAGTAGAATCAGCAGTGCGACGATGAGCAGTACAATCCCCAGATTGCCTTCTTGCTGAAGAAAGAATTCCATGTAAAACTCCGAGATAAAGATTTACAGTTCGTGTGCGTGATAGCTGAAATCAATGCATATGTCATCCTGATGATGACGATTTCCCCATTATTATCCGTATATTACCTGTTCTGTCAATGGTTTGTATCGGTTGCAGTCGGTTCGCCCGGTCGAAACGGAAGGTGTTCACGCTTGGTTTCGGAATATCCGTTGCCGGATAAAAATACCGGCTCCGGCTTTTGCAAACTTTGATAGAATTTTAAGAAAGAGGGTGTTTGGAACTCGCTTTCAACCTGTGCTACGATGAGAAAAGCTTGTTTCAGCTCAAGGAGCCGGATTCGATGGGATCGCAGAAAATATCGAAAGAGACCAGGGTCGAAAGCAGGAAACAGACGGCGTTGCCGCCGATGTTTCGGATTCTGATGCACAACGATGATTACACGACCATGGAGTTCGTGGTCAGCGTGCTCGAATCGATATTTCACCTGCCGCCGACCGAGGCCAACCAGATCATGTTGAATATCCACATGAAAGGGGTCGGTGTTTGCGGGACCTATCCGTTCGATATTGCCGAAACAAAGGTGCATCGGGTGCATGCCCAGGCCCGCAAGGAAGGGTTCCCGCTGAAATGCAGCCTTGAGGAGATTTGATACGGATGTTCAGCCAGGATGTACAACTGACATTTTCTCTCGCGGTCCGGGAGGCGCAGCGTCGCCACCATGAATACCTGACTTCCGAGCATTTACTTTACGCGGTCTTGTTCGAGGAAGGCGGCCAGCAGATTATCCAGAACTGCGGTGGTGATATTGCGCAGCTCAAGGAGTCGCTCGATGCCTATTTCGACGAGCATCTGCAATCGCTGCCGGAGGCGACGGTCGATATCCCCGAGCAAACGGTCGGACTGCAACGGATCCTGCAACGGACGGTGATGCACATCCAGTCGGCCGGCAAGGAGGAGGCGACGGTCGGCGACCTGCTGGCGTCGATCCTCGACGAGGAGAAGTCGTACGCGGCGCGGC
>PKTZ01000152.1 GCA_002868925.1 Desulfuromonas sp.
TCAGCGGGGTAAACTTGCCGATAACACGGTGGTGGCGACGGTCATGAGCAACATGGGGCTCGACAAGACGGTCCGCGCCGCCGGCGGCAAGGTCATCAAAACCAACGTCGGCGACCGCTACGTGGTTGAGGCGATGCGCGAGCACGGTTACAATCTCGGCGGCGAACAATCGGGGCACATGGTCTTTCTTGATCACAGCACCACCGGTGACGGTATGCTCTCGGCGTTGCAGATCCTGGCAATCATGCAGCGCAGCCAACGCCGGCTGTCGGAGCTGGCACAGGTGATGACCTCGATGCCGCAGGTATTGCTCAACGTCCGGGTCGATCGCAAGGCCGAGCTCGAGTCGGTCCCGGCGGTGCAAAAAACGATCGATCATGCCGAAAAGAGTCTCGGTGATGACGGTCGGGTCCTGATCCGCTATTCCGGGACCGAGCCGCTGCTGCGTATCATGCTCGAAGGAGAGGATGAGCAGCAGATCATGGAGTTGGCACAACAGATCGCCACCAGCGTCGAAGAGAGCCTTGGTGGGCGCAGGGAGGAGCATTAAATCGTGGCTAAGCTGGGAGTGAATGTCGACCATATCGCGACCATCCGTCAGGCCCGGGGCGGCTCCGAGCCCGACCCGATTGCCGCAGCCGCGATTGCCGAACTGGCCGGGGCCGACGGCATCACCGTCCACCTGCGTGAAGATCGGCGCCATATCCAGGATCGCGACGTGCTCCTGCTGCGCAAAACGATCCAGACCCGGCTCAACCTCGAGATGGCTCCGACCGACGAGATGGTGGCCGTCGCCCTCAAGGTCCTGCCCGACGCGGTGACCCTGGTGCCGGAGAAGCGGGAAGAGTTGACCACCGAAGGCGGGCTCGACGTCAGCCTGCACCGTCTGTTGATCAAGAAACAGGTCGACCTGTTGCGTCAGGGTGGGATTACCGTCTCCCTCTTCGTCGACCCTGATATCGAACAGATCAAGATGTCGCATCGGGTCGGTGCCGACTTTATCGAAATTCACACCGGGACCTACTGCGACGCCAAGAAGGAAGAGATGCGCAAGACGGAGCTGTCGAAAATCGAAACGGCCATCCGGGCCGGACGCAAACTCGGTCTCGGCATCAACGCCGGTCATGGTCTCAACTACTGGAATGTCCGTGATGTCGTCGCTCTCGGTGGCGTCGAGGAATATAATATAGGGCACAGCATCATCTCCCGCGCGGTTCTGGTCGGACTTGACCAGGCGGTGCGCGAGATGGCGGCGCTGGTGCGGGGCGGCTGAGTATGAGCCCGGTCGCCGGAATCGGAACCGACCTCTGCCGGATTGCCCGGTTTGAACGATTGCTCGAAGAGCGGATGGCGGTGATCGATCGCCTCTTTACCGAAGGCGAGAAATCGTACGCTCTCGACAAAAAATTTCCGGCTCCGCACCTGGCAGCCCGTTTTGCGGCCAAGGAAGCGTTCCTCAAGGCGCTCGGACTCGGCCTGCGCGAGGGGGTCAGTTGGCAGGAGATGAGCGTTGAGCGCGATCCGCTCGGGAAGCCATCCCTCGCTCTTTCCGGTCGGGCGCTGGAGATATTCGAACAGCGTAATTACAGCAGTTTGCACCTCTCCTACAGTCACGACGGAGATTACGCCATTGCAACGGTCTTGCTGGAGGTAAAATGAACCTTTTAACAGCGAAACAGATGCGTGAACTCGATCGGACCGCGATCGAAGAGTGGGGTGTCCCCGGCCTGGTTCTGATGGAAAATGCCGGGAAAGCGACGGTAGACCAGATCGTGGAAAACTTCGCACCGTTTTTCCCCGGGCCGGTCACGATCTTTGCCGGCAAGGGGAATAATGGCGGAGATGGCTACGTCATCGCCCGCCATCTGATGAACCGGGGTTGGGAGGTGGCACTGCTGGTGCTGGCCGAACCGGGTCAGGTCGGTGGTGACGCCGGGACCAACCTCGATATCCTGGTCAAAAGCGGTGCCGATATTGAGTATGCCGCCGATATCGATGCTTTTGACGAGCAACTGGATGCGTACCTCGAGACCGGCCTGATCGTCGATGCCTTGTTCGGGACCGGGCTGTCGTCCGAGGTTGAGGGTATCTATGCCAAGGCGGTCGATTGGATCAACGCTTCGTCGGCGCCGGTTGTCGCCGTCGATATTCCGTCCGGGATCGATGCAACCACCGGCCAGGTTCTCGGTTGCGCTGTGCTGGCCGATCTGACGGTCACCTTCGCTTCGGCCAAGGTCGGACAGGTGGTCTATCCCGCCGTCGAGTTCGTCGGTGACCTGATCGTCGCCGATATTGGTATCCCGAAGCAGCTTTCCGACCGATTGAATATCGATCATCTTTTCATCAACGCCGAAGCGGCGCAGATTTTGTTGCCGGCCCGGCCGGCCCGGGGGCACAAAGGGACGTTCGGTCACCTGCTGCTGCTCGCCGGCTCCACCGGTAAATCGGGGGCGGCTGCATTGGCGGCGGAAGGGGGCTTGCGCGCCGGCGCCGGACTGGCGACCCTCGCCTGTCCCGAGCATCTGAATCCGATATTCGAAACCAAGCTGACCGAGGTGATGACCGCTCCGTTGCCTGAAGTCGATGGTATGATCAGCATGCAGGCGATTCCAGATATCGAACAGCTCTGCGCGGACAAGTCGACCCTGGCGATAGGCCCCGGTCTCGGCACCGGCCGTGAGATTTCTTCCCTGGTCAGCCACCTGGTGCGGGAGTGCCCGTTGCCGATGGTGATCGATGCCGATGGCCTGACCGCCCTGGTCGATCATCTCGACCAGTTGAAAGAACGGCAGGCGCTGACGATTTTGACCCCGCACCCGGGCGAGATGGCGCGGATGACGGGACTCAGCATCGCCGAGGTCGAAGCGGACCGGTTGACGGTCGCCCGCGACTTTGCGACGCGCTATAATGTTATCCTGGTACTTAAAGGGGCCCGGACCGTTGTTGCCGAGCCGGGCGGATCGGTCTTTGTCAATGGCAGCGGCAATCCGTCACTCGCCTGTGGCGGCACCGGGGATGTCCTGACCGGTGTCATCGCCGGCCTGCTCGGCCAGCAGATCAGCCCGGTTGCCGCGGTCCTGCTCGGAGTCTACCTGCACGGCCGTGCTGCCGACCGTCTGTTTGAAACGCAGGGAAGGGCCGGTATCCTTGCGACCGACCTGTTGCGGGAAATCCCCGCAACCCGAAGAGAACTTTTGCTGGAGGAAGAGGTATGCTGACAGCTGAACAGATTATGACGACCGATGTTCGTTCGGTCACCCGTGACACCAGCCTCGAAGATTTGGCCAAGGTGTTCGAACAGACCCGCTTCGATTCGTTGCCGGTCATCGATGATGAAGGGAAGCTTGAAGGGGTCGTTTCACAAAATGACCTGATCGAGCGGGATAAGCCGCTTCATATCCCGACCGTAATCTCGATTTTCGACTGGGTCCTTTACCTCGCGAGCGAAAAGAGCTTTGAGAAGGATGTAAAGCGGATGGCGGCCATGACCGTTGGCGAAATCATGAAGGAGCCGCGCGCAACCTGCGGTCCGCAGACGCCGGTTGGCGACATTGCTGCCCTGATGAGCGACAAACAGGCGCACCTGGTGCCGGTGACCGATGAGGACAGCAAGGTTCTCGGTGTCGTCGCCCGGCTCGACATGATCCGGGCGATGGAGAAGTGACCAACTGGAGTTTCATCAGCCGGTCTGCCGAGCAGACATCACGACTCGGGGAGCAGCTCGGGGCCCTCTGTCCCGCCTCTTTTGTAGTCCTGCTGGAAGGTGACCTCGGCAGTGGTAAAACCAGTTTTGTACAGGGGATAGCCAAAGGGCTCGACGTGCCGGAAGAGACCCCGGTCAACAGCCCGACCTATACCCTGATGAACCACTACCACGGCCGTTGCGAGATTTACCATTTTGACCTTTATCGACTCGGTAGCCCGGATGAATTGATCGATCTCGATTTCGATTCCTACCTCCACGGTGCTGGGGTGACGATCGTCGAATGGGCCGGGATGGTAGAGAGCGAAGGTGTGCACGGTATCAAGGTGAACCTTGATTACGGAGAGGCCGAAAATGAACGGTCCCTTCTTTTTTCGGCCCTTGATCACTCGGGGGAGACCGTGCTGGCACAGCTGGCAAAAACGGATTGATAAGCATGGATGATAAGGCGAAAAAAGAATACGATATTGCCATTATCGGTGGTGGGCCTGGCGGTTACGTCGCTGCGATCAGGGCGGCTCAGCAGGGTGCCTGCGTCTGCCTGATCGAAGCCGACCGTGTCGGCGGGACCTGCCTGAATCGCGGCTGCATCCCGACCAAAGCGCTTTACAGCACCGCCCTGCTCAAGGAGCGGTTGGCAAAGGCCGGCGATCATGGTTTCAACCTGGGGGATGTCGGCTTCGATTATGCCAGGGCGGTGGAACGGAAGGACGGTGTTGTTGAGCAACTCGTCGGCGGGATCGAACAGCTGCTGAAAAGCCAGGGGATTGACGTCTATAAGGGGAAGGCTTCGCTCGAAACGAATGACCGTATCTGTATCCGTCAGCCCGGTGTCGCCGGACGCATCCGGGCGAAGAAGATTATCCTCGCGACCGGCTCGATTCCGGCCCGTCCGAAGGCGTTGCCGATCGACGGGAAAAATATTTTGACCAGTAATGAAATTCTTGCTATTAAGGAGCTTCCTGAGAGCCTGCTGGTCATCGGCGGAGGCTACATCGGCTGTGAGTTTGCAGGTATTTTTGCCGCACTCGGCAGCAAGGTGACGGTGGTCGAAGCGCTGCCGCGGATCTTGGCGCAGAGCGACAAGCAGATTGTCCGTGAGGTCGAGAAGTCATTCAAGCAGCGGCAGGTCGAGATTCATATCGACACCGCGGTCGAATCACTTGAAGTCACCGACTCCGGGGTGAAGGCCCGCTTCGGTGACCATGAGAAAACATTCGACAAGGTTCTGGTAGCGGTCGGCCGGGTGGCCAACACCTCCGGCCTGAACCTCGAAGAGGTCGGAGTTGCTGTCGAAAACGGTACGATCAAGGTCGACAGTCGATTAAAGACCTCGGTACCGAATATTTTTGCCATCGGCGATGTGACCGGAATTATCCAGCTGGCCCATGTCGCTTCCTATCAGGCCGGCATTGCTGTTGCCAATGCCCTGGGGGGAGACGAAGAGGCCGATTACCGGGTGGTGCCGAGCGCCATCTTTACCCTGCCGGAGATCGGTCAGGTTGGTCTGACCGAAGCCAAGTGCAAGGAACAGGGGGTCGCGGTCGATGTCGGGCGTTTTGCCTACCAGGCTTCCGGCAAGGCGCTTTGCGACGGCGAGGCCCAGGGGTCGATCAAGGTTGTCGCTGAAAAGGAAGGTGGTCGCATCCTTGGTGCCGCCATTGTCGGCGAGGAAGCTTCGGCCCTTATTTCGGAGATTTCTGTTGCGATGAGTCAGCAGATGACGGCGGCCCAGCTCGGTGAAGTTATTCATGCCCACCCGACCCTTCCGGAGATCGTTCTGGAAGCGGCCGAGGATGTCAACGGTCATGCCGTCCACAAGGCGGGCCGCAAAAGAAAATAATTTCGCCACGATATCTTATGTGGCATAAACAACAGGAGGGAATGACTAGATGGCTCTGGTTGTTCAGAAGTATGGCGGAACCTCGGTCGGTTCTGTCGAAAAAATTAAAAATGTTGCCCGCCGGGTCGCCCGGAGTTACGACGAGGGGAACCAGGTGGTCGTTGTCGTCTCCGCCATGGCCGGGGAGACCGACAAGCTGGTCGGTCTGGCCAACGAGGTTTGCGATATCCCGGACGATCGGGAATACGATGTCCTGGTCGCCAGCGGCGAGCAGGTCTCAATCGCGCTTCTGTCGATGGCTCTCAAGTCGATGGGATATCAAGCGAAGAGCTATCTCGGCTGGCAGATCCCGATCTATACCGATGATGCCCACGCCAAGGCCAGGATCAAGGAGATCCGGGACGAAAACATTCGCGCCGACCTGGAAAAAGGGACGATCTGTATCGTCGCCGGCTTCCAGGGGATCGATGCCGACGGCAATATCGCCACCCTCGGGCGCGGCGGTTCCGACACCTCGGCGGTCGCCGTAGCCGCGGCGATGAAGGCCGATGTCTGTGAAATCTATACCGACGTCGACGGTGTTTATACCACTGACCCGCGGATCGTCAGCGCCGCCTCGAAGATCGAGAAGATATCCTACGACGAAATGCTGGAGCTGGCATCGCTCGGGGCCAAGGTCCTGCAGATCCGCTCGGTCGAGTTCGCCAAGAAATACGGAGTGGTCATCCATGTCCGTTCAAGCTTTAACGATAACCTCGGTACACTGGTAAAGGAGGAGGATGCCGATATGGAGACTGTCCTCGTTTCGGGAATCTCATACAACAAGAACGAAGCTAAAATTTCTGTCATCCGCGTTCCGGACAAACCCGGCATTGCCGCCGCCCTGTTCGGACCGCTGTCGGAGGCCAATATTACCGTCGACATGATTATCCAGAATGTCTCGCACGACGGGTTCACCGACCTGACCTTTACCGTGCCGCGGACCGATTTTAAAAAGGCGCTGCCGATCGTCGAGGAGAGCGCTGCCAAGATCGGCGCCGAGAAGGTGCAGAGCGACGAGAGTATCGCCAAAGTGTCGATCGTCGGTGTCGGGATGCGTTCCCACTCCGGTATCGCCAGCAAGATGTTCGAGACCCTTTCGGTGGAGGGGGTTAATATCGAGATGATTTCGACCAGTGAGATCAAGGTCTCATGTGTCATCGATGATAAGTACACCGAACTTGCGGTGCGGGTTCTGCACAAGGCTTTCGGCCTCGATGACGAGAGCGTAAAAGACGAAGAGTAAAAGCCGGCGACGGTTGAGCCGGACTTGTTTTCCTTTGCGCCTTTGGCAATGGCGCCTGAATTGAAGATGCAAGGAGATGTGAAATGGGGAAGGATGCAATGGTCAAGTTGTACGATACAACCCTGCGTGACGGGACACAGTCGGAGGATATCTCTTTCCAGGTCGCCGACAAGATCCGTATTGCCCAGAAGCTGGACGAACTCGGTATCCACTATATCGAGGGCGGATGGCCCGGTTCCAACCCCAAGGACATCGCCTTTTTCAAGGAGATCAAGAAGGAGACGTTGAAGCAGGCGAAGATCGCCGCTTTCGGCTCGACCCGCCGCGCCAAGACGACCCCGGACAAAGATAACAATATCCGCACCCTGATTCAGGCCGAGCCGGATACGGTGACTATCTTCGGCAAGACCTGGGATTTTCACGTCAAGGAAGCGCTGCGCATCTCCCTCGAGGAGAATCTCGAGTTGATCTTCGACTCGCTCGAGTACCTGAAAAAGAATGTTCCCGAGGTCGTCTACGACGCCGAACATTTCTTCGACGGCTACAAGGCGAACCCGGAGTATGCGATCAAGACTTTGCAGGCGGCCCAGGATGCCGAGGTCGACTGTATTGTTCTGTGTGACACCAACGGCGGTACCATGCCGTACGAAGTGGGCCGGATCATCGACGAGGTGAAGAAGACGATCAAGATCCCTCTCGGAATCCATACCCATAACGACAGCGAATGCGCAGTCGCCAACTCGCTGGTCGCGGTCGAACATGGGATCGTCCATGTTCAGGGAACAATCAACGGTTTTGGCGAGCGTTGCGGCAACGCCAACCTCTGCTCCATCATTCCGGCCCTGAAGCTGAAGATGGAGAAAGAGTGCGTCACCGACGAGCAGCTCAAGAACCTCCGCATCGTCTCACGGTATATTTATGAACTCGCCAACCTGGTGCCGAACAAGCATCAGGCCTATGTCGGCAATTCGGCATTCGCGCACAAGGGCGGTGTCCACGTTTCGGCGATCCAGCGCCACCCCGAAACCTACGAGCATATCCGTCCCGAGCGGGTCGGCAATATGACCCGGGTGCTGGTCTCCGATCTCTCCGGGCGATCGAATATCCTGGCCAAGGCCGAGGAGTTCAATATCAATCTCGATAGCAAGGATCCGCTGACCATGGAACTGCTGGAAGAGATCAAGGAGCTGGAGAACAAGGGGTTCCAGTTCGAAGGAGCGGAGGCGTCGTTCGAGCTGATGATGCGCCGCGCCCTCGGCACCATCCGCCACTTCTTCTCGGTCATCGGCTTCCGGGTGATCGACGCCAAGCACAGCGAGGACGAGAAGCCGCAATCGGAGGCGACCGTTCAGATCAAGGTCGGCGGTCGGATTGAGCACACAGCGGCCGAAGGGGACGGTCCGGTCAATGCCCTCGACCATGCCCTGCGCAAGGCGCTGGAAAGCTTTTACCCGTCGCTCAAGGAGATGAAGCTGTTCGATTACAAGGTGCGCGTCCTACCTGCCGGTAAAGGGACTGCTTCGGTGACCCGGGTTCTGATCGAGTCCGGGGACAAGACCGGACGCTGGGGCACGGTCGGTGTGAGCGACAATATCATCGATGCGTCGTACCAGGCGCTGGTCGATGCCTTCCAGTTCAAGCTGCTGCAGGATCAGGAGGGGGAAGAGACGTGAATCGCCACAGCGGCTACCTGTCGCTGATCGGATTCATTCTGATTGTTCTTGTTGTACACGATTCAAGGGCCATCTTCGACAGCGAAGATGGCCCTTTTCTTATATCTGGAAACGATGGTCGAATTATGGTCGAGTTGGGTAACGGATTCGGTCGGGGAAAGGTCCATCAATTTATTGACGGTACCGACTGGTTGGCCGTCATTAAAATGACGAATTTCGATTTGGATAAGAATTTACTTAGTTCAAATCAGCTCCATAATGCGGTCGAGGCTGGTCGGCGCATCGATTTAATCGTGCAAGATGCTGTCGTAGAAGGATTTTCTCTTTCGTGGATGACGGCAGGAAAACGCCTGGCGCTCGGCATTTCCCTGCATCCGGACCGGATGACTGAAACAGATTGGCTGGTACTTCCCGGGATCGGGGAAAATTCGCCCGCAGAATCGAAAAAAACCGTCAAATTAATGGCGATTTTGATGATTTTTCAAATCTGATCCGGGTTTCAGGTGTCGGAAACAAGCGATTAGCGTCGTGGCAGAAATTTTTTTCGCCCCCGGAGAGACAGCGTAAATAATTGAAAAATAGTTATTAATTGTCGAAAAGATAAACTTTTCAAAGACGTTCATTAGGGTGTTTTACAGTTCTGGCACGCCTTATGTAATATAGGTTACCCGTCATATCGAAAAGGATCAAACCTATACATGAAAGGGAGAAATGCAATGAAATGTCCGAAATGTCGCGGAAGGATGTATGCAGAGAAATATTACGATTTTGTCAGGGCTTTTGATGCCTGGAAGTGTTGCTCCTGCGGCGAGGTTGTTGATCCGACCATACTTGCAAACCGGGCCCGCAATCATAACCTGATTCTCGGCTGATCGAATATATTACTTAATTATTAAAAGGCCACCTGCCATCGGCAGGTGGCCTTTTCTGTTCGGGTTGTGGGTAGTTCTTATCCTACATAGAACTTTTCCCGGGAAGAGAGATAGTCGCAGGGCGCGAATCGTTCTCCATGCTGGCTGGCGAACGCCTTCAGGGTCTTGACGATCTCCGGCAGACCTTCACTGTTGGCCCAGCGGCACAACCCGCCATGGAACGGCGGGAAGCCGGTACCGAAGACCATACCGGTATCGATATCCTCCGGGGTCGATACGATTTCTTCTTCGAGGCAACGTCCGGCCTCGTTGACCATCAGGTAGAGCAGCCGCTTCAGTTCGGTCCTCCCGGCTGTCCTTTGCCCCTTCGGAATCACGTCTTCGATTTCGAGGTTGGCTCCTTCGTGCTGACCGTTTTCGTAAAGATAAAATCCTTTCCCTCCTTTTTTCCCGAGATAACCACTGCTCAGTACCCGGTGCAGCAGGTCTGTCGATTCGAGATAGGGGAAGGATTGACACAGGGTGTCGCCGACTTCGGCAGCGATATCAATCCCGACCTCGTCGACCAATCGGAACGGTCCCATCGGAAAACCGAAATCGACGATCAGTTCGTCGATCGATTTCCAGTTAACGCCTTCGCACGCAGTCAGTGCAGCTTCGAGCAGGTAGGTGACGAGCAGGCGGTTAACCAGGAAGCCGGTCCGGTCAGCGGTCATGATCGGTGTCTTGCCGAGTTGGACGGCGAGGGAGAAGAAGGCATCGACCGTTCCCTGGTCCGATTTTTCACCCCGCACTATTTCAACGAGCGGCATCTTGTGGACCGGGTTGAAAAAATGCATGCCTCCGATCTGTTGCGGTCTTGTCGATGCGGTCTGCAGTTCACTGATCGATAATGCAGAGGTGTTGCTGGCAAACAGCGCGTTTTCCGGCAGGTGCGGTTCTGTATCGCGGAGCACCTCCTGTTTGATCTGGATTTTCTCGACGACGGCTTCGATGACCAGGTCGACCGACTCAAATCCCTCGTAGTCGAGGGTCGGAACGATCATGCCCTTCAGCTTTTGCTTTTCCTCATCGGAGAGTTGCTTGCGTTTCCACTCTTTCTGGAACAGCTTTGCCGCGTGGCTCATGCCGGTATCGAGCGCCTGTTGGTTGATATCCTTCATCAGGACCGGAATCCCGTTGCTGGCGAGCAGATGGGCAATCCCACCTCCCATGACCCCAGCTCCGAGTACTGCAGCTTTGGCGATAACGGGTGGCTTCGACATTGCCTCAACTGTCTTCTTTGGTCGTTGTGAAAGATGAAAGAGATGGACCAGGTTCTTGCAGACATCGGTGACGATGAGTTCACCAAGGGCGATTGCTTCAATTTCAAGCCCTTCCTTTAATGGTAAGTCCAGTCCTTTTTGAATTGTTTCCAGCGCCTTGAACGGTGCCGGGTAGTGTGAGCCGGTTTTTTTGAGAATTTGAGCATGGGCCTGCTTGAATAGAATACTACGGCCGATCGGGTTTTTCTCAAGCAGAATATTGCGCCATCCTCCCCGTTTCGCCTTTCGTCGATTCCGGATACGGGTGTCATTCTTCATCACTTCGTGTAGCAGGTTAAGCGCTTCCTGTTTAAGTTTGTCACTTGTCGTAAGTATGTCGACCAAACCGGCCTTGTAGGCGGTTGGCCCACGCAATGCTCGACCGCCGAGGATGATGTCGAGCGCGCTGGCAATCGATATCAGTCTCGGCAGCCTCTGGGTCCCGCCGAATCCGGGAAGGATGCCAAGTTTGACTTCCGGCAGGGCGATCACGGCATCTTCGCTGGCAATCCGATAATGGCAGGAGAGAGCAAACTCGGTTCCACCGCCGATACAGTGGCCGTGAATGGCGGCAACGACCGGAAAGGGGAGCATGTTCCAGAGAGAGAATGTCCTCTGCCCCTGGCGGGCCAGTTCGGCCCCCTGTTCGGTGTCCCGGACATCGGCGATGGCGTTGATGTCAGCGCCGGCGATGAAGCCGGAAGGCTGATCGCTTTTGACGATCGCCCCTTTGAGGTTCTTATGGATAACCAGACTCTTCGCGGTCTCTTCGAGGTCGGCAAGGAAACTTGCGTCGAGGATGTTCACTTTGGCTTCGGGAGCCTTCAGGGTGATCGTTGCGATATCATTTTCGATTTTGAGGATAATATTTCGAGCCATGTCTCCTCCCGGGATAATTGACGCAATATGATCTATGTATTCAATTATACTGGGTGATTGGGGCATGACAATGACGGTTCCTGACGAAATGTAGCCGGCTTGACCGGTCGGGGCAGTACCGGCTTGTATATCAGAATCCGTCTATGTTTGCGTCGAGCGGTGAACAATGCCGATGGAACAGGTACTTATCGACGGAGTGAAACTCTTTTGTTGATAAAGATGACTGATCTGGTTTTGATGTGATATGATGCATTTATTTCTTTCGGTGGAAAATTATGCCCAAGTATATTCTCAGTTTTCTTCTCATTCTCTTGTCGTTTCTGCCGAATCCGGAGCTTGCGGTCGGTTCGGTGGCCGGGGTCTCGACCCGCATTGCCGCGTTCGATCCGGCTCCGGGTGAAACTCTCGGTTTCTACGACAAGCTTTACCTCGAGATCGATTACGAAACCGAGATCCCTTTACGATTTCGACTCGCCGGTTTAAGAGACGGAAATGAGATCGAGTTCGGTTCCATGCCGAGTCCGGCGACCCTTCACCTCTCCGGAGATGGCGAGACCCTGGCCTGGCTCAGTTTCTCCACCGCAACCCGGATCGACGAAGTCCGGGTCGATGTGCTCGATTCGGATTGGAACAAGATCGATCAACTCGGGATCAACATGGAGATCGCCTGGCATTCGCCATCGACGCCCGAAATGCGGGAGCCGGCGCCATGGGTTGCTGAACTTATGCGCAAGGATCGCCATAAGCAGGAATTCGTCTTCGATCCGAACCCGCAGAAAGAAGAGAGTGTTTACGATTTCTTCTTTTTCCTTTCGGCTTTCACCATTCCGATTTACCTCTTCCTCCAGGTCCACTCGCTGAAGTTTTTGCGCGGCCGCTGGCGGGAACTTTCGATTGTGCCGATCATCTCGGTCGTACCGATGTTTGTTTTTTCCCTCGTCGGTCTCGGAATGGACCTGCGTCTCTGGGTCATGTTCATGTTCCGCGGGATGCCGCTGGCGCTTCTCTACCTCATCGTTATCTGGGCTGTCAAAATCAGCAAGGACAGGAAATCCGCTAAGTAAAACCGCCTGCCCGTTCCAGTCGCCGTCATCCCGCTGCAGTGGATTGGTCGCGTCAAATAAAGCAAGGGGCTTTAATGCATGACCGCGTATTCAGACAAGATTGAACAGATGCTGGAGTATGATCGACAACACCTCTGGCATCCTTATACCTCGATGACCAACCCTCTCCCGGTCTACCCGGTGGTCGCGGCCGACGGAGTCCGCATCCGGCTGGCCGACGGCCGGGAACTGATCGATGGCATGGCGTCATGGTGGTCGGTTATTCACGGTTATAACAACCCGATCCTGACCGAAGCCCTGCAGCAACAGGCCCGGGATTTTTCGCATGTCATGTTCGGCGGATTGACCCATGAACCGGCGGTGCAGCTGGCCCAGATCCTGGTCGATAACAGCCCGGCGGGGCTGGACAAGGTGTTTTTGTGTGACTCCGGCTCGGTGGCGGTCGAGGTCGCGATGAAGATGGCGATGCAGTACCAGTATGCCCGGGCAAAAGAGGGGAAGAACAGGTTCCTCACCATCCGTTCCGGCTATCATGGTGATACCTTCCATGCCATGTCGGTCTGCGATCCGGAAACCGGCATGCACCAGATCTATCGCGGAGTTCTGCCGGAATACTTCTTTGCCGATGCCCCGGCCTGCCGTTTTCATGATACCTGGGACGAACGCGATATCGACTCCTTCGCCCACCTGATCGAACAGCATCATCACCAGCTTTGCGCGGTGATTCTGGAGCCGATCGTACAGGGGGCGGGGGGAATGCGATTTTATCATCCCAACTACCTGGCCCGGGTGCGGGAGTTATGCGACCGCTACGACGTTCTGCTGATCGCCGACGAGATCGCGACCGGCTTCGGCCGTAGCGGCGAACTGTTCGCCTGCGACCACGCCGCAGTCGTCCCCGATATTCTCTGCCTCGGCAAAGCGCTGACAGGTGGATATATGACCCTGGCCGCCGTCCTGGCCACGACTGAAATTGCTGAGACGATCTCCTCGTCGGAGCCTGGTGTGTTCATGCACGGGCCGACCTTCATGGGGAATCCGCTCGCCTGCAGCGTCGCCGTCGCCTCGGTCTCCCTGCTGCTTAAGTCGGACTGGCGTAACACGATCGGTCACCTGGAACAGGAGATTTCCCGTGGCCTTGAGCCCTGTTGCGATCTGACAACGGTGGAGGAGGTCAGGGTCCTCGGAGCGATCGGGGTGGTCCAGATGAAAAAACCGGTCGCAATGGCGACGATTCAGCAGCGTTTCGTTGATCGCGGAGTCTGGGTTCGTCCTTTCGGCAAGCTGGTTTATATCATGCCGCCATACTGTATGAACGATGCGGATATAAAGACACTCACCGCGGCTATTTACGAAGTGGTTGCGCTGGAAAAATAAAAATTCATTTCTGACTTGAACGGTCAAGGATTGGTGGTATTTTTATAGTGGTATCAACGATAAAGCCGAACCGGTCGTAAGGCGGGGGCGGAAAGCAAACGGGTCTTTATACAACTCATTTTTAAGACAGCCGGGCTGCCGAAGGATACAGACTTTCGGAGAGCCCGGCTTTTTTGTTCATGGCTGCTCCGGGGTGGTGATTTCATGGGCAAGAACGGAAATAGGTCCGTATTGTCCCTCAACCGTGTTGCAAGGCAGGTGTCGTGTTCGGAAAACGGTCTGTATCGTTATTTCCAAACAGGATAGAGGCTTTGCGGAAAGGAGAAGCTAATGGCCGAATATCAAAAAAAGGTCAGCCGCCACATTGGTTGGTTGGTCCTGGCCGCAATATTCGTCGTACTGACTGTCTCCCCGGGGGTGACCGCTGAATACGACAACGCATTAAAAGGGGTGAAAGGGTACGACGCAATTTTTGAAGTAAGCCAGGGTAACCCCAAGGTTGCCAACATCGTTTTCTGGGCGATACGCAATGCATATCAGGTCGATGAAGTGAAGGCGTTAAAAGGTGACCCCAAAATAGCCATCGTCTTTCACGGTCCGGCGGTCAAGCTGATCTCGAGCGACAAGAGTCATTTTAATGGGGCCGAGTGGGCCGAGGTTGAAAAATTCCAGAAAATGCTTAAGGAAATGAAGAAGGATGGCGTTACCATGGAAGTCTGTCTCTACGCCGCCGAAGTGATGGGGGTCGATAAAAAGACCATTATCCCAGAGATTGATCATGTCGGAAATGGCTTTGTCTCGGTTATCGGATACCAGATGCAGGGCTATGCCGTCGTTCGTGTACCGTAAACAATAATAGTTTTTCTGTGATTGGGGTGAATTAAAAAAAGCTCCTGCAATCAGGAGCTTTTTTTATGGTGAAAAACAGAGAATTGATCAATCCGGCAGCGGGATAACGTAGACCGGCCGCTTCGACATGCGCAGGACCTTCTCGGTGACGCTGCCGAGCAGGGTATGTTCGACCGCGCCCTTGCCATGGGTCGCCATGACGATCAGGTCGACGTTGAGACGGTCGGCGGTTTCGATGATCCGCAGGCCGGGGCGGCCATGCTCGACCTCGATGCTGACGATCCGTTCCAGGTCCTCCGGATGGTCCGCCAGTTCCTGCCGGGTGAACTCGTCGATCGCCTGCCGAATTTTGTCACGGGCGTTGACTTCGTGCGCCGCTTCGAACTTGTCGAGGTTCCCTTCGCCCATGACCGCGGCGACGTAGGTCCTGACCCCGGCATCGACCTCCGGGATGACATGGAGCAGGTGAATGTTGGCTTGTTCCGATCGCGACAGGACGACAGCGTGCTTGAACGCTTCACTGGCGTTGTGGCTCAGGTCGGTGGCGATCAGGATTGATTTTATGGATGGCAACATGGCTTTCTCCTTGAGAATTGGTCCTGCCGAGGGACGCCTGGCACCCCTCGGCAGTTTGTCAGATACCTAGAATCCTTTCAGGTGATCGATGTACTCCGGCAGCCAGAGCGAGATCTGCGGAATGTAGGTGATCAATGCGAGGAAGACCAGCAGGATCATCAGCCACGGTAGCGCGGCCCGCAGAACCCAGGTGATACTTTCTCCCGTTATCCCCGCGGTGACGAACAGGTTGAGTCCGACCGGCGGGGTGATCATGCCGATCTCCATGTTGACAACCATGATGACGCCGAGGTGGATCGGGTCGATGCCGAGCTGCACGGCGATCGGGAACAGGATCGGCGCCATGATCAGTAAGATCGCCGAAGGCTCCATGAAGTTGCCGGCGGCCAGCAGCAGGATGTTGACCACGATCAAGAAGCCCCATGCCGGCAGCCCCCAGCCGACGATCATCTCGGCGATGTGGTGCGGGATCCGCTCGGTGGTCAATACATGAGCAAACAACATCGCGTTGCCGATGATGAAGAGCAGCATGATCGAGACCTTGGATGAGTCCATCATGACCCTGCGCGTGTCCTTGTGGAAGATCGAGGCCGGCAACGCCTTGAGGGTCAACAGCAGGTTGCGGACGATGATCGTCGGGATGGCGTCTCCCTCACGACGCCAGGCAACTCCCTTGAGCGGCCCCATGTCGCGGTAAACGAAAATGGCGATAAAGAAAGCATAGACTGCAGAGATTGCAGCCGCTTCGGTCGGGCTGCAGATGCCGCCGTAGATCGAGCCGAGAACGATGATGATCAGCATCAGGCCCCAGATGGCGCTGCCGCTCGATTTGAGCAGGTTGCCGAAGCCGACCCAGGGCTGCGCCGGCAGCCCCTTGACCCGGGCGACGACGTAGATGACGACCATCAACATGGTCCCCATCATGATGCCGGGCATAAAGCCGGCCATGAACAGGCGGGCCGCCGATTCCTCGGTCGCCGCGGCGTAGACCAGCATGACGATCGACGGCGGGATCAGGATGCCGAGGGTGCCGGCATTGGTGATGACCCCGGCGGCGATCTCCTTCGGATAGCCCTGCTTCACCATGCCGGCGATAACGATCGAACCGATGGCGGCAACGGTCGCCGGCGATGAGCCGGAGACGGCAGCAAAGATCATGCAGGCGAGGACCGAGGCCATGGCGAGGCCGCCGCGGATCCAGCCGACACAATCGATGGCGAAATTGATGATTCGGGCCGCAACCCCGCCGGTCGACAGGAAGGTCGACGACAGGATGAAAAACGGGATCGCCAGCAGGGTGTAATGTTCGGACTGCGCTTCAAACAGCTTCAGGGCGATCGACGCCAGCGAGTCGTTGGAGAAGAGCAGGATGGTGCCGATACTCGACAGACCGAGCGCGAAGGCGATCGGCATCCCGGTCAACAGGCAGAGGAACAGGATGATAAACAGGGCTGCGGTGGTCATTTCGATTCACCTCCCCCAAGCGCGGCCTGGGTCTCTTCGGCCAGGTGCATGCTCTCTTTGGCTTCGTCGGCCAAGGCAAAACCGTCGGTCTTGCCGGTGACGATCTGCCAGAACAGGGTCAACAGACGGATCGCCATTAGGATCATCCCGATCAGCAGGATGCTGTGGGCGATCCACTTCGGAATCGGCATGTCCTCGAGTTCGATCGCGATCATGTGCATCTTGGCAAGGTAAACCCACGCCCCCTTGGCAAACAGGCCGCAGTAGGCGATGCAGGCGAGTACGGCAATGCCGCTGATGATCCGGCGCGCCCTGGAGGGCATGATTTTCACAAGGGCGTCCACGCCGATGTGGGAGCCGACCTTGATGCCGTAGGAGGCGCCGAACAAGACCATCCAGGCGGAGAGGTGCAGGGTCGCTTCCTGGGCCCACATCACTCCGGTGCCGAAACCGAAACGGAGTACAACCTCGACAAAGACCAGCAGTGTCATGGCGGCAAGAAGAAGCGAGATGATCGTTTCTTCAAGGCTGTTTATTATCCGATAAAACATAAATGAACCTCGTGAAAAGGGGATTTGAAAAAATCCCGCGGGCCCCGCTGTCCGGGACCCGCGAGAAGGTTGTGCAAGGATTTATAGTTTACTTGTTCGATGCAATTGCAGCGTCAATGTACTCTTTGCCAATCTCTTTTTCGAACTTCTTCCAGACTGGTTTCATCGACTCTACCCACAGCTCCCGCTGGGCGTCTGTAAGGGTGACGATTTCAGATCTCTTGGAGTCGATGATCTGCTGGCGGTCGGAAACCGATTTCTCATCAGCAACCTTGTTGCCGAAAGCGATCGCTTCATCGAGGGCTTGCTTGATCTCGCCGCGCAGGTCGGACGGCAGGCCCATCCAGAACTCGGTCGATGTAATTACAAGATAATCGAGAACGCCGTGGTTCGACTCGGTGATGTACGGCTGCACTTCGTAGAACTTTTTCGAGTAGATGTTCGACCAGGTGTTCTCCTGACCGTCGATCGCCTTGGTCTGCAGCAGGGTGAAGACTTCGGAGAACGGTTTCTTCAGCGGCATCGCGTCGATCGCGTGGAACTGGGCTTCCAGAACATCGGAGCTCATGATACGGAACTTCTTCTTGGCGGCGTCGGCGGGGACGACCAGCTTGTCGCTGGCCGAGAGCTGCTTGAGACCGTTATGCAGATAACCGAGTCCGATCAGACCCTTGTTCTTCATCGACATCAACAGTTCCTGGCCCTTTGCGCCCTTTTGGAATTTTTCGACGGCGTCCATGTCCTTGAACAGGAACGGCAGGTCGAAGATCTGCAGTGAATCGGTGTACTTGTTGAACTTGGACAGGGACGGCGCGGCAAGTTGAACGTCGCCGAGCAGCATTGCCTCGATGACCTTGTTGTCGCCGAACAGCTGTGAATTCGGGAAGACCTCGACTTCGACCTTACCGGCGAGGCGTTCATCGATCAGTTCCTTGAACTTGACGGCCATCTGGCCCTTCGGGGTGTTCTCGGCAACGACATGCGAGAACTTGATGACGACCGGGGATGCCATCGAGACGGTTGCGCTGACCATCATGGTCGCCGCAGCCAGTAGACTGACAAACAGAAGCTTCTTTTTCATTCCAATACTCCTCCTCAATAAAAAGTGTGGTCTTGCATGCTGTCGACGTTGACAGCAACAATCCTTGTTTTCGGCCGCCAGGGACGGCGACCTCTCAGGCCGAACGTAAATGGCAAGGATGATGCCATTTGTAAAAAACTGTTTCCGTTCGGCTGCAAGCGCCCGATATGGCAGGGAGTTTGGCAAAGGCTGCGCTACATGATGACTCCGGAATTTACACGACTGCAGTGGCTGAAAATCGCCAAGGTCGGCCGGTTGCGGCGATTATCGGCCGTATTGATGTGTGTACAGATGTCAGAACAAGGTTTGGTTTCATCCTGCGGGAAGAGAAGGCTTGACATCGGTGGGGGATCAATAAATGATGTTCCGCACAGCGGGGCGGTGCGATTCGTTTTTATCTTTATATAGAACGACCCGGGGGCAAGAAATGAAAAGAGAGAAAACATACAGAGCGCCGGCCAAGATCAACACCTGCCTGCATGTGCTCGGCAAGCGGCCGGACGGGTACCATGAGCTGGCGATGCTGATGCAGCCGATCTCCCTCTACGACGAGGTCGAGATCGCCTGTGACGAAGGGAGCGGCATCGAAGTGATCTGCCCCGGGGTCGAGATGCCGGAAGGGGCCGATAATATTGCTGCCCGCGCCGCCGCTGAACTGCTCCGGTTCGCCGGTGTCGAATACGCTGTCCGGATCCGGATCGAGAAGAACATCCCGGTGGCCGCCGGCCTTGGGGGTGGTTCGTCCGATGCGGCGACCGTCCTTATCGGCCTGAATGAGCTGTTGCGGTTGGATGTTGACCGTCGGGAGTTGATGCGGATCGGGGCGTCGCTCGGCGCCGATGTCCCCTTCTTTATTTTCGGTGGCCCGGCCTGGGCAACCGGCATCGGCGACCGGTTGGAAAAGGTCGCTTCGATGCCCGATCTCTGGTACGTTTTGGTCAATCCGGGAGTCGCCGTTTCGACCGCCTGGGTCTACGGAAATTTAAGGTTGACATCATCTGGTGATGTGGATAAACTGCGCAGGTTTCCCGAGACGACAGAGGAATTCGTGCGTCTTCTCCATAACGATCTGGAGCCGGTGACGATGTCCCGTTACCCTGTTGTCGGGGAGATAAAGCAGAGGTTGATAGAGTGCGGTGCGATCGGCTCGTTGATGTCGGGCAGCGGCCCGACGGTCTTCGGCGTTTTTACCTCGGAAGAGGCTGCCCGCAACGCTTACCGTCGGTTGGAAGCCGAGACCGATTGGCGGGTCCTTACGGTTTCCCCTCTGGATTGAAAAGACTGATTTGCTGGGGCGTCGCCAAGTGGTAAGGCACCGGATTTTGATTCCGGCATTCGCAGGTTCGAACCCTGCCGCCCCAGCCACTTATTAAATAGACCGTTTTCGGTTCGTATATAAATAAATGGTCGTAACAGGTCATGGCGTTCGGGCTCATGGCCTGCTCTCGTTCATCGGTTTGATCAGGAGTCGTTGTGAAGAAATTGAAGGTGTTTTCGGGTAACGCTAACCAACCGTTGGCGTTAGAGATCTGTGATTATCTGAACGTCCCGCTCAGCCAGGCCGTAGTCAAGGGTTTCTCCGACGGTGAGACCATGGTCGAGATCGGCGAAAACGTGCGCGGGCGCGATGTCCATATTATCCAGTCGACCTGTTCGCCGGCTCACAAGAACCTGATGGAGTTGCTGATCATGGTCGACGCCATGAAACGGGCTTCGGCCGAAACCATCACCGCGGTCATCCCGTACTTCGGCTATGCCCGGCAGGATCGCAAGGTTGCACCGAGAACGCCGATTACCAGTAAGCTGGTCGCCGACCTTCTGACCACCGCCGGCGCCGACCGGGTCCTGACCATGGATCTCCATGCCGGCCAGATTCAGGGCTTCTTCGATATACCGGTCGACAACCTGTTTGCCGCCCCGGTCCTTCTGGAGCAGGTACGCAAACAGTTCGACCAGAGACTGGTCATCGTCTCTCCCGATGCCGGCGGTACCGAGCGGGCCCGGGCTTTTGCCAAGCGGCTTGACGCCGGTCTGGCGATTATCGATAAGCGACGCAGCGGACCGAACGTCTCCGAGGTGATGCATATCATCGGTGATGTCAAGGATCAGACCTGTGTCATTGTTGACGATATGATCGATACGGCGGGAACCCTCTGCCAGGCGGCGAATGCTCTGAAAGAGCACGGCGCCAGCGCGGTTTACGCCTGTGCCTCGCACCCGGTTCTTTCCGGGCCGGCGATTGATCGGATTATGGATAGCTGTCTCGAGCAGGTGATCATCACCAACACGATCCCCGTTGACGGCAAGCTTGAAGAATGTCCGAAGCTGAAGCAGTTATCGGTCGCCAGTCTTCTCGGCGAAGCAATCAAGAGGATTTACAGCGACGAATCTGTCAGTTCGCTGTTTGTTTAAAATAACACCGGGCGCTGACTCGGAAATAATCAAAGAACACTGTATGGAGGAAACATTCCATGGCTAAATCAGAACTGCAAGTGATGCCACGTAAAGAAGCAGGCAAAGGGGTTGCCCGTTCCCTGCGCCGTGAGGGATTGGTCCCTGCCGTGGTGTACGGTAAGGGAATGGACCCCTGCAGCATCGCCGTAGACCCCAAAGCACTGAAAACCGCAATCGGCACCGAGGCGGGGTGGAACACCCTGATCACCCTCAAGGGCGATGGCCCGTTTGACGGCAAGGTAGTCCTGCTCAAGGATATGCAGGTCGACGCGATCCGCCGCGACATCCTGCACGCCGATTTCAATACCATCGACCTCAAGAAGAAAATCCACGTCATGGTTCCGGTACAGGCGCTCGGAACTCCGAAAGGGGTCAAAGAGGGCGGTACTCTATCGATTGTCCGGCATGAGCTCGAAGTTATCTGCCTGCCGACCGACATTCCGAAATCGATCGACGTCGATGTCACGGAGCTGGACGTTGCCGACGTTGTCCATGTCGACGACCTGGAAGTCGCCGAAGGGGTCGAGATCCCGCATGACGTCAATTTCACCATCCTGACCGTTGTCGGCCGCATGGCTGAAGAAGTCGAAGAGGTCGAAGGTGAAGAGGTCGAGGGCGAAGAGGTTGCTGAAGAGGCTGCCGAAGAAGAAGCTCCGACTGAAGAGGCGGCTGAGTAAAGCTGAACTGATTACCGATGAAGCTTGTTGTCGGCCTCGGAAATCCTGGCGACCGTTACGCGGATACCCGGCACAATATCGGGTTCCAGGTTGTCGGGATGCTTGCCGAGAGGGCCGGCATCTCGCTTAAAAAAAGTGGACACCAGGGGGTTTACGGCGTCGGTAGAATTGCCGGCGAGGAAGTGACCCTCCTGTTGCCGCAGACATACATGAACCTCAGCGGCGCCAGTGTCGGCTCCGCCTGCAAATCCCTCGGCATTGAACCGGGGGATTTGATTGTTGTTCATGACGATATCGATCTGCCGTTTGGACGTTTGAAAATAAGACCGGGCGGTGGACATGGTGGTCATAACGGTATCCGTCATATCAAGGAGGTGCTGGCGACCGGCGATTTTACCCGGGTCAAGGTCGGGGTCGGCCGGCCGCACGCGAGCGACGATGTTTCTGACCATGTTCTGAGCCGGTTCAGCGCCACGGAGAGGAAATCCCTCGAGGGCTGTCTTTTCGGTGTGGCTGAGGCGGTCGAGAAAATCATTGAAAGTGGCGTTCCCGAAGCGATGAACGCCTTCAACAATAAAGATTTAACCGAATAAAACGTAAGAAGAGAGGAAGAGAAAATGGAACTGCAGAATTATGCTCCCGTACTGGGGGTCGTCGGGTTCGCTATCGCCATTGTGCTGTACAACATCGTCAAGGCACAGCCCGTCGGCAACGAGAGAATGAAAGAAATCTCCGAGGATATTCACGCCGGCGCGATGGCTTTTCTCGGCCGCGAATACCGGGTCCTGGCGATTTTCATCGTCCTGGTTTTCGGTCTGATCGCCATGGGCATGAACTTTCAGACTGCCTTCGCTTTCCTGGGGGGTGCAATCTGTTCGATGACCNTCCTTCAACGGCGGCGCCGTCATGGGGCTGTCGGTCGCTTCGCTCGGTCTGGTCGGTGTCGGTATCGCCTATATCTTTTTCGGCAGTGATCCGGAGACCGCCAAATATATCAATGGTTTTGCCATGGGTGCTTCCTCGATCGCTCTTTTCGCACGTGTCGGCGGCGGTATCTACACCAAGGCGGCCGACGTCGGTGCCGACCTGGTCGGTAAGGTCGAAGCCGGTATCCCGGAAGACGATCCGCGCAACCCCGGCGTCATCGCCGATAACGTTGGTGACTGTGTCGGTGACACCGCCGGAATGGGCGCCGATATCTTCGAATCGTACGTCGGTTCGGTCATCGCGACCATTGCCATCGCCGCTGCCGCCAGCCCGGTCCTGTTGACCAAGCTCTCCGCCGGTGTGGCCAATCTTCCGACAGCCCAGTCTTCGGCGATGATCCTGCCGCTCGCCCTGGCGATGATCGGTCTGATCTTCTCCTTTATCGGTATCTTCTCAATGAAGATTCTTAAGGGGCTCGATCCGGCCAAGGCGCTGCACTACACGACTTTCGTCGCCGCCGGCGGCTTCCTGATCGCTGCCTTCTTCATGATCAAGGGATTGGGGCTTGCCACTGGCGTCTTCTGGGCAATTCTCGCCGGCACCCTGGCCGGCATCGCCATCGGCCAGATCACCGAGTACTATACTGCATCCTCGCCGGTTATGCGAATCGCTGAGGCGAGCAAAACCGGTCCGGCGACCAATATCATTCACGGACTGGCGGTCGGCCTCGAGTCGTGTGCGCTGCCGATCCTGATTATCTGTATCGCTATTTTTGTCGCTAACTCGTTTGCCGGTCTCTACGGTATCGGTATCGCCGCGGTCGGTATGCTCGCTACCGTCGGTGTCACCATGACCGTTGACGCCTACGGCCCGATTGCCGACAATGCCGGCGGTATTTCGGAGATGGCCGGTCTCGGCAAAGAGGTTCGTGAGATCACCGACGGCCTCGACGCTATCGGTAACACCACCGCGGCAATCGGTAAAGGTTTTGCCATCGGTTCCGCCGCTCTCACCGCCTTGGCCCTGTTTTCCGCTTATGCCACCACCGTCGGGCTCAAAGCGATCAACCTGATTAACCCCTCTACCGTTATCGGTCTGCTGATCGGCGGCGCCCTGCCGTTCTTTATCGGCGCTTTGACCATGACTTCGGTCGGTCGCGCTGCCGGCAAGATGGTCGACGAGATCCGTCGCCAGTTCCGCGAGATCCCCGGCCTGCTCGAAGGCAAAGAGGGCGTTCGTCCCGAGCCTGAGAAGTGCGTTGATATCTCGGCCGCCGCTGCGCTGCGCGAGATGGTTCTTCCAGGTGTTGTTGCCGTCATTGCTCCGGTCGCCGTCGGTTTCGTTCTCGGCGCCGAGGCGCTCGGCGGCATGCTCGCCGGTGCAACCGTCGCCGGTGTTCTGCTCGCCCTGATGATGTCGAACGGCGGTGGCGCCTGGGATAACGCCAAGAAGTACATCGAGCAGGGTAAGGTTGCCGGTGAGGCGAAGGGCGGCGACGCTCATGCTGCCGCCGTTATCGGCGATACCGTCGGCGACCCCTTCAAAGATACCTCCGGTCCGGCCATGAACATCCTGATCAAGCTGATGAGTGTTGTTTCGCTGGTCATCGCACCGTTGCTGTAAAAAACCGTCATACTGACGCTACCGATAGCCGGAACCTTGTTGGGTTCCGGCTATCGCTTTGTAAACCACGAAAGAAACGCGTATGGGATTCAAATGCGGAATCGTCGGTCTGCCGAACGTCGGCAAGTCGACCATCTTTAACGCCATCACCTCGGCCGGAGCCGAGTCGGCGAACTATCCGTTCTGTACCATCGAGCCGAACGTCGGTATCGTAACCGTACCGGATACACGTCTCGATGCTCTGGCCGAAATCGTCAAGCCACAGAACGTGTTGCCGACGACCATGGAGTTCGTCGATATCGCCGGCCTGGTCAAGGGGGCGAGCCAGGGGGAAGGGCTCGGCAACCAGTTCCTCGGCCATATCCGCCAGGTCGACGCCATTGCTCACATCGTCCGTTGCTTTGAAGATGACAACGTGGTTCATGTCGACGGTTCGGTCGATCCGCTCCGCGATATCGAGGTCATCCAGACCGAGCTCAATCTGGCCGATCTCGAGACCGTGGAGAAACGGCTGACCCGGATCGCCAAGCAGGCCAAGAGTGGCGACAAGGCGATGCAGCAGGAGTTGGCGATCCTGCAGAAAATCGAGACCGTGCTCAACGACGGTAAGCCGGTCCGCAGTGCCGATCTCTCCAACGAGGAGTGGGCAAGCCTGCGAGATCTGCACCTGATCACCGCCAAGCCGGTGCTGTACGTCGCCAACGTTTCCGAGGATGACCTGATCGACGGTAACCCGCAGGTCGAGAAGGTTGAACAGCACGCGGCCACCGAAAACTCGGAGGTCGTCCTGATCTGCGGCAAGATCGAGTCGGAGATCGCCGAGCTCGATGCCGACGAGAAGGTCGAGTTCCTTTCTGAACTCGGGCTCAACGAGTCGGGTCTCGACCGGATGATCCACGCCGGGTATGCCCTGCTCGGTCTGCAGACTTATTTCACCGCCGGGGTCAAGGAGGTTCGGGCCTGGACCGTCCGCAAAGGCGCCCGGGCTCCGGAAGCGGCCGGGGTGATCCACTCCGATTTCGAGCGCGGCTTCATCCGGGCCGAAGTGGTCGCCTATGACGATTTCGTCGCCTCGAAAGGCGAAGCCGGAGCCCGCGAGAAAGGGCTGCTCCGCTCCGAAGGGAAGGAGTACGTCGTCGCCGATGGTGATGTCATCCATTTCCGGTTCAACGTTTAACCCCGGATGCGGTAAAATCTTGCATTAGCACCCCGGGTGTGTTATTAAAACAAACTTTCGCCGACAGGGCGTTCCTGCGGTCTGTCAGCTCCTTGCTCCGGTATAATGCCGGGGCTACTAAGCCAAAAGGAGGTCATATGCGTACCTACGAAACTATCATCATCATCCATCCCGAAACGGCGGGCGATGCCTACACCGGTGTCGTCGACAAGTACAAGGGTATCCTCGACGAACTGGGTGCCAGTACGATTGCCGTCGAAGAGTGGGGCACCCGTAAGATGGCGTACATCGTCAAGAAGCAGGAGCGGGGTACTTACGTCCTGTTTGCCTACGAAGGCAATCCGGACAGCATCCGCGAACTCGAGCGTCGCCTGCGTATCGATGACAACGTCATCAAGTTCATGACGGTTCAACTCGAAGGTGGATACGAGCCTTCAGGTTTTGTCCGCAAGGTCGAGGAGAGCGAAACCGCTTCTCCGGCAAAGGAAGAGTCTTCGGAAAAAGCGCCTGAAGCCAAGAAGGAAGCTGCCAAGGAAGAGGCAGCCGAAGAGGCTTCTGATTCCGCTAAGACCGAAGAAGAGACCGCCTGAGCGATTCGACAAATCAATTAAATCTGGAGGATAAAAATGGCTTATCAACCACGTCGTCGTTTTACCCGGCGCAAGGGCTGCCGGTTCTGTATTGACAAGACCAAGATCGATTACAAGGATACCCGGAGTCTGCGTTACTTTGTCTCCGAGCGGGGCAAGATTGTACCGCGCCGCATTTCGGGCAACTGCGCCGAACACCAGCGCAAGGTGACCGAGGCGATCAAGCGCGCCCGGAATATCGCTTTGCTCCCTTTCACGGCTAGCCACTCGCTCGACAAGTAAGGGGTATGTCTCCCGGCGCGGAGCAACAGAACCTGACACTTGACCTGCTGTGGGGAGTCGGGGCTGCGGTCACCACCCTGCTGCTTCTGGCGGCGATCGCCCAGCTCGGCGTCCCCGGGGTTTTGCTGAATCTCTTTGTCGCGGTACCGGCCGCCTATGTTCACATGCGGTTCAGCACCGTGGCGGCTGTTTCAGCGGTCGGGCTGGTACTGGCTGGTGAATACCTGCTGGCCGGTCCGGGAGGAGTCGCCGGATACCTGCTGCAGTTCGGTATCATGTCGATCCTGCTGCCGCTTTTGATGCGGCGCGGCTTGAGCTGGGGACGGTCGGCGGTTTTGACGATCGCCGTTGTTTCCCTGTGTGGACTGGGACTGCTGGCCAGCTACGCCAATAGTGCCGGCAGCTCGGTGACCGAGGTGGTCAGCGGCTATGCCGCCTCCGAGGCGGACCAGGCGATGGAGATTTACAAGGCGTCCGACCTGACGCCGGAGCAGCTTGAAACGCTGCGCGAGTCGGTCGATGAGATGGCCGGCTTCATCGTCTACACCTATCCCGGCCTGGCGGTTTCGGTTGTCGGCCTTTTGGCCCTGCTGATGCTCGGGATACTGCAGGTAATTTCGAAGGGCCGGTATGAAATCCCGGGGCCTGTCTTTGCCCGTTGGAAATCGCCGGAGCTGTTGGTCTGGCCGTTGATCGGTGCCGGTTTCATGTTCGCCATGGGTGAAGATGCCTGGCGGCAGATCGGCGCCAACCTGCTGATCGTGATGTTGCCGATCTACTTTTTGCAGGGGTTGGCGATCATTACCTATTTTTTCAACAAGCGCCGTACACCGCCGTTGCTAAGAGGCCTCGGGTACGTGTTGCTGACGCTGTTTAACCCGCTGCCGCTGATCGTTGCCGGCATCGGGGTGTTCGACCTCTGGGTCGATTTTAGAAAACCACGTATAAAAGAGACTTGAGTCTATTTGCGGAGGATATAATCATGAAGGTTATTCTGAACGAAAACGTAGAAGGGCTCGGCAATATTGGCGATCTGGTCAATGTCAAGCCGGGTTATGCGCGTAACTTCCTGCTGCCGCGCAAGATTGCCATTGTCGCCGATGAGAAGAACGTGAAAGAGTTCGAACATCAGAAGCGTCAGGCCGAGCGGAAGCTGGAGAAGATTACCCAGGAAGCCGAGATCGTCAAGAACAAGATCGAAAAGGTCTCCTGCGTGGTCTCGCACCGGGCCGGTGAAGAAGGCAAGCTTTTCGGCAGCGTCACCAATATCGAACTCGCCGAAAAACTGGCCGAGGCCGGGGTCGAAATCGACCGGAAACATATCGTTCTGGCCGAGCCGATCAAGAGCCTGGGTGAGCACGATGTTACCATCAAGCTCGACGCCGGTGTCACCGCCACCCTGAAAGTGGTTGTTGAAGCGAGCGAAGAAGAGTAATATTTCCCTGCAGGGAGTCGGAATCTTCCTTCTCCCTGCAGGGTACTGAAACCGCCTGCGTCGCTAGCCGCACGGTATCCTTTCCGTGCGGACCGATTTTTATTTGTGCTGCGGCGGGATCACCATGTCGGTTCTCGGTATTATGCTGTGAACCGGAACTAGAAGGAGTTCTCCTTCTACCTGCCTGAGCGTTCGGGAGAGCTGAATGGTCGAGACCCCTTCCCATCGGTTGCCACCGCAAAATCTCGAGGGCGAGATGTCTGTCCTCGGCGGCATCCTGCTCGAGAATAACGCCTTGAACAAGGCGCTCGAAATTCTGCGCCCGGACGATTTCTACCGCGAAAGCCACCGCAAGATATTCAACGCCCTGGTCGATCTGTCCGAAAAGGGCGAACCGGCCGACCTGGTCACCCTGACCGCTACCCTCAAGGAGAGTGGCGACCTCGATGCGGTCGGCGGCTCCCCGTACCTAGCGACCCTGGTCGATTATGTCCCGACCGCGGCCAACATCAGCTACTACGCGAAGATGGTCAAGGAGAAGGCGGTCGCCCGCCGCCTGATCGAGGTCGCGACCGATATTGCCTCCAAGGGATACGAGGGGGGGGATGTCGAAACCAAGCTCGACTGGGCCGAGAAATCGATCTTCGAAATCGCCGGCCTGCGCATCAAGCCCTCCTACTTCTCGACCAAGCAGATCCTGAAGGATACCTTCAAGCAGATCGAAGCGCTCTACGACCGGAAGGAGAAGGTGACCGGCGTACCGTCCGGCTTCGTTGATCTCGACGAAATGACGGCCGGGCTGCAGTCGGGCGACCTGATCATCATCGCCGGGCGTCCGTCGATGGGCAAGACCGCTTTCTGTCTCAACGTCGTCGAGCAGGCCTCGGTGCATTTGGAGAAGAAGGTTCCCTCCCTGGTCTTTTCCCTCGAGATGAGCAAGGAACAGCTGGTGCAGCGGATGCTCTGCTCGATCTCCAAGGTCGACGCCAGCCGTTTGCGGACCGGGCACCTCGGCGAGTCGGACTGGCCCAAGCTGACCACCGGTGCCGGACTGCTTTCGGAAGCACCGGTCTATATCGATGATACACCGGCGATCTCGATCCTCGAGTTGCGGGCCAAGGCGCGCCGGTTGAAGGCGGAGCAGGATATCGGCCTGATCGTGATCGACTATCTGCAGCTGATGCAGGGAACCAACCCGGAGAGCCGCCAACAGGAAATCTCCGAGATCTCCCGATCCCTCAAGGCGCTGGCCAAGGAGCTTGAAGTTCCGGTTATCGCCCTGTCGCAGCTCAACCGCTCCCTCGAGAGCCGTACCGACAAACGGCCGATCATGGCCGATTTGCGTGAGTCTGGAGCCATCGAGCAGGATGCTGACGTCATTATGTTCGTCTACAGGGAGGCGGTTTACTGCGAGTCGTGCAAGAGCCGTGAGAAGACCTGTGAAAAGAGCCACGAAAAGGATGCCGAGATCATTGTCGGCAAACAGAGAAATGGTCCGATCGGAACCGTTCACCTGACCTTCCGCGGCGAATATACCCGGTTCGAGAACCAGGCCAAACGCCAGGAAGGCTATTGACCTTTACTCAATAGAGATATCAAAAGGCCCCGCATCGATTGCGGGGCCTTTTATTTTTTCCTGAGGTAGGCGGTGTAGGTGAACCCCTGGTGGGGAGTTCGTTCTATCTCTTCCCATTCGGTGAAATCGATTTCCGGGAAGAAGGTATCTCCGAAAAAGTCGCCTTCGACCCACGAGATGTGCAGCCGGTCGACCAGCAGCAGGGCCGCCCGGTAGATTTCGGCGCCACCGACAAAGAAGATATCCTTGCCGAGCTTCCGTGCCGCCGCCAACCCTTTGCCAAAGGTCGGGTAGATGTCGATCCCGTCAGTCGCCTGCAGGGTCGAACTGATAACGATGTTATCCCGGTCGGGAAGCGGCCGGCCGAGACTTTCGAAGGTCGTTCTCCCCATGATAAGGGCTTGTCCCATGGTGAGCTGTTTAAACAGCTGCAAATCATCCGGCAACTGCCAAGGGATATCTCCGTCGGCCCCGATGAGATGATCGGCGGTCATCGCGACGATGATGTGCAGTTGCGGTGGCCTGTTTACTGTCGGATTCATGACATGAGCTTTATTCAACCGGCGGCTCCTTGTCAAGGGGTAAGAACGTGGTAGGATTTCATATATTGCGATAAGCCATAGGAGGGAGCGTATGACCATTCTTGTCGAACTCAATTGTGGTCTTCTGGGTGAGGTTCCGGCTGCGGTGCTTGACCGGCTTCTTGAACTGGATCTCGTCGCCGGGTTCAAGCGGAGTTCCGGTTGGGCGATCCCCGGTCGCGACCCGATCCGCAAAAGCCGGGCCATGCTCTGTTTCCCCGAGCGGCGGGCGGCGATGCAGGAACTATTTGAGTCGGAATCTCCATTGATGTATTGGCAGGAGGATCGCTGCCAGTCTGAGCCGAGTGCCAAGAGTGAACCGCATCAACATTCCGGCCAGAACTCGCCGGCCGAGCTTTATTCGGCATAATATTTTAGCTTCCGCATCTCATTTATTTTAAAAACAGGCAATGTCTTTGTTGGACATTACCTGTTTTTTCTGCAGTTGGTTTTTGTTCGTGTGGGGAAGGTCGGGTTGTTGGCCGGTTGGCAGAGGCTTAATTAATTTTGCAGCGGACTGGCATCGACTGATTCCCGGGGCTTATCCCCCAGCCACTTTTCCATGACCTCGAATATCTGATTACGCCGGAACGGTTTGTTTAGAAAGTCATTCATCCCGGCTTCGAGACAAAGGTTCTCTGCCTCTTTACCTGCATTTGCGGTCAGGGCAATAATTGCCGTATCCAGGCCTTTTTCACGGATCATTTTGGTCGTTTCAGCCCCATTGAGACCAGGCATTTCAAAATCCATAAAAATAAGATCGTATTCACTCTTCTTCAACGCTTCTAATGCCTCTGAGCCATTGTCGAGGATGTCGAGATGGCAACCGCAGCGTGAGAGGAAAAGGGAGAGTAACCTCTGGGTGGCCGGGTTGTCTTCAACCATGAGAATCCGCTTGTGTTGGTAGGCAGCTTCCAGAGACGGCGACCCTGCCTCCCCCTGTTTGGCGAGCGACATGTTCAATGCCAACCAGAAAGTCGAGCCTTTGCCCGGTTTGCTTTGCAGGCCGAACTGACCACCCGTCTCACGAATCAGCTGTTGAATGTGTGCCAGCCCACTCGGTGGGGTTTTACTTTGAGGGCTAGTTCCGGCTTCGAGGATGGTTTTTTGTTGTTTCTCGGAAATGCCGCAACCGGTGTCGTTGACTGCCAACCAAAGAGATCCGTCTGAGCGCGGGCCAGAAAAGTTTGCAGTGAGGATGATTTCTCCCTGCTCGGTATGGTTGAGCGCATTGGTGAGGAGTTCGGTCAGTATCGCTTTGACCCGGTCGGGGTCGCCGGAAAAGACCATCTCTGCGGAATCGTCGATGTGACAGGAAAGCTCGATCCCTTTATCTCTGGCCGCCCGTGCAAAATCGGCGACCAGATTATGGCAGAGTCGTGGAAGTGAGAAGGGGAGCAGCTTATCGTAACCCGGTCCGGTATCGCTCAACTGGTTAGATACGTCATCGACCAAGCTAAGCAGTTCATGGAGCGATTCTTCAAGATGGTTGTTCAGATCAATAACGGATATAGAGCGGCGCATTTCCTCACCGCATAAACGTAATTCCTTCAACTTATGCTGGATTGAATCTTTGAACTGTTTTTCGTTTATGTCTCTCATGTTTCGTCCGACATATTTTAGTTTTTCTTGATATCGATCTCAAGAGTCTGGATTTTCTTACGCAGGGTGTTGCGGTTGATGCCGAGGATTTCGGCGGTCCGCACCTGGTTGCCCCGGGTCTTTTCCAGGATGATGCTGATCAGCGGCCGTTCCATCTGGTGCAGCACCATGTTGTAGAGATCGTCGAGGTCGTTGATGTCCATCTGCGCGAACGAACTGTGAAGCTTGCCGGCGATCAGGTTCTCCAACGAGGTGTCACTTTCACGACTGCCGGTATCGCCGGTCAGGTCGGGGAAGTCTTCCGGGGTTAACGCCTTGTCGGCCGAAAGCAGGACTGCCCGCCGAATGGCATTTTCCAGTTGGCGCACGTTGCCGGGCCAGTCGTAGCTGGTGAGCAACTGCATCGCCCTTTCGGTGCACCCTTCAACCTCCATGTCGAGCTCCTCGTTGGCGCGGCTGATGAAGAAATCGACCAGCAGCGGAATGTCGGCCTGGCGCTTGCGCAGCGGCGGCAACGGCACCGGGACCACGTTGAGCCGGTAGTAGAGATCTTCACGGAATGACTTGGAGTGGACTTTCTCTTCGAGGTCCTGATTGGTGGCGGCGATGATCCGGACATCGACCGGAATGGTGTTGCTGCCACCGGTCCGGGTGATCTCCTTCTCCTGCAGTACCCGCAACAGCTTGGCCTGCAGTTCGAGCGGCATGTCGCCGATCTCGTCGAGGAAGAGGGTGCCGCCTTCCGCCTGTTCGAATTTGCCGGCGCGGCGCTCCTTGGCGTCGGTGAAGGCGCCCTTTTCATGGCCGAAGAGCTCACTCTCGAGCAGTTCGCGCGGAATAGCGGCGCAGTTCAGGGCGATAAAAGGCTTGCCGAGGCGCGGGCTGTTGTAATGTATTGCGCGGGCGACCAGCTCCTTGCCGGTTCCCGATTCGCCGGTGATAAGAACGGTGATGTCGGACGGTGCCGTCTTGCCGACGATCTTGTAGACGTGCTGCATCTCCTGGCTGTGGCCGATGATGCTGCGGTCGAGCTGGTACTGCCCCTGCAGTTCCGATTTGAGGCGGTGCACCTCGTCGCTCACCTCGGACGCTTTTTGTGCCTTGAGGATGACCGCGTCGATAGCGTTGAGGTCGAACGGCTTGGTCACGTAGTCGTAGGCTCCCGATTTCATCGCTTCGACGGCGTTCTCCATCGATGACTCGGCAGTCATGATGACAACCAGGGTCTGCGGTGACGTTTCACGGATGTTCCGCAGCAGTTCGAGCCCCGTTATGCCGGGCATCTTGATATCGAGGATCGCCAGATCGTAGGCGTTGCTGCGTAGCAGCTCCTGGGCGGCGCTGCCCGAATCGGCCAGGTCGACCTGTAGACCTTTTTTGCTCAACGCCTTGGAGAGGACCCAGCGGATGCTCTCTTCATCATCTGCAACCAAAATTCTGTGGATTGACATCATTGTATCCTTTAACAGTGTTGATTATGCCGACTCCCGGATGAACGGGAGTGATACGCGAAAGGTTGTGCCCTCATTCGGTTTGCTCTTGACCCGGATAAAGCCGTTGTGGCTGCCGATGATCTTCTGGCAGGTCGCCAGTCCGAGGCCGCTGCCGCCGACCTTGGTTGTGTAGAAGGGGGTGAAGATCCGTTCCTTCTCTTCCTTCGAAATGCCGGGGCCGTCGTCGGTAATTTCGACCACGATCCAGGGGACCGGTCTTTTGCCCGGGTTGTGTAGGTGGTAGTCGGAAACGATCTTGCAACTGATCGAGATGACACCATTCTGCTTGACCGCTTCGGCGGCGTTCTTGATCAGGTTGAGGAAGAGGCGGGTGAGCAGCGCCTCATCGCCGCTGATCGGCGGAATGCTCGGGTCGAGGTCGAGGACGAAGCAGATGTTGCGCTCGCGGTGCGCCTCCTGCTGCAACAGCAGCAGGTCGCCGAGCATCTGGTTGAGGTCGACTTCGTTCTTCGATAACGGCCGCGGCCGCGAGAGGTCCATCAGCTCCTCGATGATGCCGTCGACCCGCTCGACCTCCTTGATCATGACCGAGGTGTATTCCTGCAGCGGCGAGTTGTCGCCGAGTTCCATTTCGAGAAGCTGGGCCGCGCCGCGGATACCACCGAGCGGGTTTTTGACCTCATGCGCGAGGCCGGCGGCGAGGGTGCCGAGCATGGAGAGGCGGTCGGCGTGGCGGAGCGCCTCTTCGAGCTCCTTGGTCCGGCTCAGGTCGCGGATGATCATGACCACCCCTTCCTGGTCGCTGCCACTGCCGAAGATCGGCGAGACGGTAATGCTGATCGGGATCGGCGGCCCCGCCGAGGGGTGGAGAAAGACGTCCTCGTCGTCCGAGATCGATCGCCCGGCGCTCAGGGTCTGCTGGATCAGGGCCAGGATTTCTGCCTGGCCGGCGAAGAGCTGCTCGTAGTGACGACCGAGGCACTGCTTCTCCGACAGCCCGGTATAGGCCTGTGCCGTCGGGTTGAACAGGACGATATGCCCCTCCTGGTCGGTCGCAATGACCGCCCGGTCGAGGTTGTCGATGACCCGTGCGTAGATTTGCTGTTCAGGTTGCATCCGGTCTGTCCTGTCCCGGGACGCCATCGGCCTCGGTGAAAAATGTCCTGATCAAAGCGGTCTGCTCATCGAGGGTTTCGGCCTTGTTGACCGCTGCCCGGAACGACGCTGCTCCGGTCAGTCCCCGTGCGTACCAGCAGAGGTGCTTGCGCATCTCGTAGAGCGCCTTGTGCTCGCCGAAAACTTCGATCTGCAATTGCTGGTGCTGCAGGGCTGTCTGACCGCGCTCTTCTGCCGAAGGCGGTGGTAGGAGAGATCCCCCCTCCAATACCCTTATCGTATCCCGGATCAGCCACGGGTTGCCGTAGCCGCCTCGACCGATCATGATCGCATCGCAGCCGGTCTGTGCGATCATCGCCGCCGCCTGCTCCGGTTCAAAAATATCGCCGCTGCCGATCACCGGGATCGACAGATGTTCTTTCAGTTGTTCGATCTGTTGCCAGTCCGCGTTGCCGCCGAACCCCTGTTTGCGGGTACGAGGGTGCAGGGTGACGGCATCGCACCCTTCCGCTTCGGCAATACGGCCGATCTCGAGAAAGTTGGTGCTGTTGTTATCCCAGCCGGAACGGATCTTGACCGTCAGCGGCAGCTCGGTCGCTTTCCTGACCGCCCTGAGGATAGCTGCAACCAGCTGCGGTTCCTTCATCAGGGCGCTGCCGGAGCCGTCCCGGACCACCTTGTTGACCGGGCAGCCGAGGTTCAGGTCGATCAGCTCGCCGTCGTCTGCCACCAGGCGGGTCGCCTCGGCCAGCGATTCCGCCTCGTTGCCGAAGAGCTGGATACCGAGCGGGCGTTCCTCCGGACGGCTGTGCAGCAGCTCGCGGGTGCGTTTTCCGGCATAGATCAGCCCCTTGGCGCTGACCATTTCGGTAAACACCAGACCGGCTCCGAACTGTTTCATAAGCAGCCGGTAGGGGAGGTCGGTGATGCCGGCCATCGGGGCAAGAATTACCCGGTTTTCAATACGGAGTGAGCCAATCAGCATAAGTCAATTCTGCACAAATTTTGTGCATGTTAGCACGGCGATTTTTCTTTGCAAAGCATAAAAGATATGGCCTGAAATTATCACCGTTTTTGTGCGCTTTTTGCGGCGGCATACAGTATACAAAATGCGCTTGACAATCGTGGGTTGTCTTGTTAGAACAATATTTGGAAATTGCGACCATACAAGGTTAATTAGGGTTGGTTAAGGGAATCGCAAGCCTTCCTAACATGTTCTAAAATAAAGCTTTTCGGTTGTTTTTCTGGTTCCATCTGTCGGGGACGGCTTTTTATTTTCCTCTGTCCCCGAACTGTTTTTCTCACATGGGCGGTGATTTCTTCCGCCACATTATGCTAAAGGAGAGATTGTATGTCGACATTGAAGGAAACTCTGCGCAAGAAGATTGATGAGCATCGTCCGCGTACCACCAAACTGGTAAAAGAGTGCGGCGATGTGAAACTCGGAGATGTAACTATCGCTCAGGCCATCGGCGGCGCCCGTGGTATCAAGTGCCTGGTTACCGATATCTCCTACCTCGATCCGATGGAAGGTATCCGTTTCCGCGGCATGACCATCCCTGAGACGTTTGAAGCTCTGCCGAAGGTTCCGGGCAGCGACTATCCGTACGTCGAAGGTTTCTGGTACCTGCTGCTGACCGGCGACGTTCCGACCATGGAGCAGACCCTGGAAGTTGTCGAGGACTGGAAGAAGCGTTCCGAAATTCCTCAGTACGTTATTGACGTTCTCAACGCCCTGCCGGAAGACAGCCATCCGATGGCCATGTTCTCCGCCGGTATCGTTGCCATGCAGCGCGAGTCGGTCTTCGCATCGAACTATGCCGCCGGCAAGTTCAACAAGATGACCTGCTGGGAAGACATGTACGAAGATGCCAACACCCTGATGGCCAAACTCGGACCTCTTGGTGCTTTCATCTACAATAAGAAGTATCGCAACAACGATCAGGTCGCTGCCGATCCGAACCTCGACATGGGCGGCAACTTCGCTCACATGATCGGTCAGAGCGATGAGTACAAGGACGTTGCACGTATGTACTTCATCCTGCACTCCGACCACGAGTCCGGCAACGTTTCGGCTCACACCACTCACCTGGTCGCTTCGGCCCTGTCCGACGCTTACTATGCATACAGCGCCGGTATCAACGGCCTCGCCGGCCCGCTGCACGGCCTGGCAAACGAAGAAGTCCTCCGCTGGACCCAGAACTTCATGGAGAAGCTCGGTGGCGAGGTTCCGACCGAAGAGCAGCTCAAAGAAGCTCTGTGGGACACCCTCAACAGCGGTCAGGTTATCCCGGGTTACGGCCACGCCGTTCTCCGCAAGACCGACCCGCGTTACACCTCGCAGCGTGAGTTCTGCCTGAAGACCCCGGGTCTCGCTGAGTACCCGCTGTTCCAATTGGTCAAGATGATCTTCGAAGTTGCTCCGGGCGTTCTGACCGAGCACGGCAAGGCGAAGAACCCCTGGCCGAACGTCGACGCACAGTCCGGCGTCATCCAGTGGTACTACGGCGTTACCCAGTACGAGTTCTACACCGTCCTGTTCGGTATCGGTCGTGCTCTCGGCTGCCTCGCCAACATCACCTGGGACCGCGCCCTCGGTTACGCTATCGAGCGTCCGAAGTCGGTTACCACGGCTATGCTGGAAGAAGCTGCCGGCATCTAAGCCGTCAGTCGATATGCTACATCAAGCGGGGTGCCGGTTTCGGCACCCCGCTTTTTTTGTGTCGGGAATAAAAGACTAAATCTGCTTTTAACGCAAAGGCGCTAAGACGCAAAGATAAGAAAAACAATTTTTGATGTGATGGGCAAAATCGAAAAGGAGGGTTTGGGCTCTTTGTGTCTCTCGGTTTTCTTGGCGGTATCGCGTCTTTGCGTTAAACAGGTTTTCCAAGTTTACGTATCGCCGCGGCTCATCGCCGAGGCGATGCGGGCGACCCGCTCGGAGCAGCCGGGCTCTCCCATTTTGGTCCGGACCGTCGCCAGCTTCGTTCTGAGCTCTTGTCCGTAGGTGGCGTCGTTCAGGATCCTGGAGACCTCAACCGCGATGTCGGCCGGGATCGCTCCGTCCTGGATAAACTCCCTGGCGACCTGTTGGCCTGAGACGATGTTGGCCAGGCCGATGAACGGGACCTTGACCAGCCGCTTGCCGATGGCGAAGCTGATCGGGTTCATCCGGTAGAGGATGACCATTGGCGTTCCGACCAGACCGGTCTGCAGGGTGGCGGTGCCGGATACGGTGATCACGGCGTCGCAGGCGTTGGCGACATCGTAGATGCTGTCGTGGACGAGGATCGGTTCGATCGGCAGGCCGGCCAGCTTTTCCATGACAATCTCGTCATCGAGGGTTGACGCGACCGGCAGCAGGAATTGGAGCTCGGGATCCTGCTGCTTGAGCAAAGCGGCGGTTTCAAAGATGGTCGGCGAGATGTAGTTAAGCTCGTTTTTGCGGCTCCCCGGGAAGAGGCCGACCGTTTTTTTCTCCGGATCGAGGCCGTAGCTCTTGAGGAACGATTCGCGGTCGATGGTGACGGCGAACTCGTCGAGCAGCGGGTTGCCGACGTAATCGACCTTAATATCTTCCTTGCTGTAAAATTCGGGTTCGAACGGGAAGATGGCGGCGAGGTGGTCGACCACCCGGGCGATCTTCTTGACCCGTCCCTGGCGCCAGGCCCAGACCTGCGGGCTGACGTAGTAGAGGACCGGGATGCCGGCCTCCTTGGCGTGGCGCGCCAGGCGGAGGTTGAACTCGGGAAAGTCGATCAGGATCAGGATGTCCGGCCGCTTATCGCCGTAGAAGATCGCTTTGAGTTTGTTGAAAGCGCGCTTGATCACCGGCAGGTGGCCGATGACCTCGACCAGTCCCATGGTCGCAATCTCTTCGCCATGGATCAGGATTTCGCAGCCGGCCGCTTCCATCTTCGGCCCGCCGACTCCGAAAAAGGAGAGGTCGGGGTCGACCGATCGGGCGGCGCTGATCAGATTGCCACCGTGCAGATCGCCGGACGCTTCGCCGGTAACGATCATCGCCCTGCGCGGGGTGCCCACTCTCAACCCTCCCGGTAGAAGGCGCGGATGCTGTCGCAGATCGACTCGACCTGCTGCGACGTTAACTCGGGGTAGATCGGCAGCGACAGGACCTTTTCCGCCTGTTCTTCGGCGACCGGCAGCGAGAGGTCGCGGCAGGCGTCGGCGAAGACGTCCTGGCGGTGTAGCGGGATCGGGTAGTAGACCGCCGAGGCGATCTGCTGATCACCGAGGTGCTGCTTGAGCTGGTCGCGGTTGTCGGCCATCAGGGTGTACTGGTGGAAGACATGGTTCCGTCCCTCCGCGATCAGCGGGGTGGTCAGCGGCAGGTCGGCCAGAAGGCTGTTGTACTGCTTGGCGACGCGCAGGCGGTTGCGGTTGTAATCGTCGAGGTGCTTGAGCTTGACCCGCAGGATCGCTGCCTGCATTTCATCGAGCCGGCTGTTGAAGCCGATCCGGTTGTGGTGGTACTGCTGGCGGCTGCCGTGGTTGCGCAGCACCTTGATCTCATTGGCGAGCTGTTCGTCGTCGGTGGTGATCATGCCGCCGTCGCCGTAGCAGCCGAGGTTCTTGCTCGGGAAAAAGGAGAAGCAGCCGGCCAGGCCGAAGCTGCCGGTCTTTTTCCCTTGGTAGTTGGCACCGCACGACTGGGCGCAGTCTTCGAACAGCAGCAGGTCGTGTTTGTCGCAGAGCGCCTGCAGCGGCTCGAGTTCGGCCGGCTGGCCGAACAGGTGGACCGGCAACAGCGCTTTTGTTTTCCCGGTGATTGCCGCTTCGACTTTGTCAACATCGATATTGAAGGTGCGCGGGTCGACGTCGACGAAGACCGGGGTAGCGCCGACATAGGCGATCGCTTCGGCGGTGGCGATGAAGGTGAACGGCGAGGTGATGACCTCGTCGCCGGGGCCGATACCGGCTCCGAGCAGCGCCAGGTGCAAAGCGTCGGTGCCAGAGGCGACGCCGACCGCAAAGCGGGTTCCGCAATAGGCGGCGAATTCTTCTTCGAGCGCCTGCACGTTCGGGCCGAGGATAAAGCGCGTCTCATCAAGCGTTTTTGCCAGTTCGGCATCGATCTCGGCGCGGAGTGTTTCAAGTTGGATCTTCAGGTCGACCATCGGTATCTGCATCGTTTTGCCTCGTTGTAATAATTTCTCTAAAGTTTTTCGTTGATCTGCATTGCGACCTCGAGGGCCCGCTTGCCATCCTCACCGGAGACAACCGGTTGTCCCCCCTCGCGGACCGTCTTGACGAACGATTCGATCTCGGTCATCAGCGGGTCGCCCTGCTTGAATTTCTTGTGTTCCATGGTCACGTTCGGCAGGCCGGGGACCGGCATGCCGCCCCCCTTTAGCCGGTAGATCGCGATCTTCCGGTCCTGGTAGTCGACCGAAATGTAGGCGTCGGGCTGAAAGATCCTGATTTTGCGGACGGTGTCGCGGCTGGCCCGGCTGGCGGTGACATTGGCGACGCAGCCGGTCTCGAACTGCAGCCGCGCGTTGGCGATGTCGACCTCGTCGGAGAGGACTGACCCGCCGACCGAGTTGATCTGGCTGACATCGGCTCCGATCAGGCTGAGGATGATGTCGATATCATGGATCATCAGGTCGAGAACGACGTTGACCTCGGTGCCGCGGGTCTTGAACGGCGCCATGCGCTGGCACTCGATGAAGGTCGGGTTCTTCAACACACCGTCGAGGGCCATGATCGCCGGGTTGAAGCGCTCGAGGTGGCCGACCTGCAGCACCAGGTCGTTCTCCCTGGCGATACTGATCAGCTCCTCCGCCTCGTCGATGGTCTGGGTGATCGGTTTTTCAACCAGCAGGTGACAATTGTTCTGCAGGCACTCTTTGGCAATATCGAAATGGAGGTCGGTCGGGACCACGATCGAAGCGAGATCGATCTCGTCGAGTATTTCGCGGTAATCGGTCACCGCCCGGCAGCCGACCTCGTTGGCGACGCTGTTCGCCTGTTTCGAATCGATGTCGACGATGGCGACTAGTTCGACCCCCTTGATCGCGGCATATTTCTGGGCGTGGAAGCGGCCGAGATAGCCGGTACCGATGACGGCGGCGCGCAACGGTTTGCCTTCTTCCGAACCTTTATTCCGGGAAAATTTGATAGCCAACGGATTCTCCTGTAGCTGGTAATGCGTTTCGCTGTGATGCGGACGTCTTTTAAAGGGCGCATTCTAGCATGCAAGTGTTTCAGAATGAAGGTAAAAGGTAGCAAGAAAGGGGACAGAAAATAACGTTGCTTATTTAAGGGCAAATCCCTGTAAAAACGGGGCTGTCCCCGAACGGGGACTGTCCCTAGGTTTTTGCGGTGCGATCCACCACCGTTTCATGGCTCGTAAGCCCCGGGCAGTCCCCCGGTGAAGCCGGGGACAGTCCCTCGTCAACGTACGATTTTTTCTTACTCCCGCTTGGTGTCGATGCGGGTGGCGTAGATCAGGAGTTTCTTGTCGGTGTAGCTTTCGACATCGCCGGCGAAGGTTTCGATCTGGAAGTAATCGTGAACCTTGTCGGGGGAGTCGATGAAGTACTGGTTCAGTTCGCCGACCTGCTTATGGTCGAGGCCGGCCCGTTCGGCCCAGGTCTTGAAGTCGTGACACTTTTCGAAGACAGCCATTTTTTCGACGGTGAAGTCGGCCGCTTCGATCATCTGCTGCCACTGGTCGCGGGTAAAGGCCTGGTTGTGGGTCGGGTCGCGCATCTTCTCCATCGATTGGTAGAAATCTGCGATCTCCTGATCATCCGGAAGCATGGTGTCGATGATCACCATGCGGCCGACCCGACGCCGCAGCACCCGGTGGAATTCGGTGAGCGCCCGGGGGACGTCGGGGAAGTGGTGCGGCGCGATCCGGCAGGTGAGGATGGTGAACGATCCGGAGGGGAAGGGGAGGTCTTCGGCGTCTGCTTCACGGAAGGTGACGTTTTCGACCCGCCCCTCTTCGCTGATATGTTCCTGCGCTTTCTTCAGCATCTGCATGGTCAGGTCGGAGGCGACGACATTGCGGACCAGCGGCGCAAAGAAGAGGGCGGTATGCCCGCCGCCGGTGGCGACGTCGAGGACAACATCCTCCTGCGTCGGTTTGAGCAGGCGCACCGACTCCTCGAGGTCGGGGCCGGAAGCGAATCCCCGGTCATGGATGTAGCCATCGGCGGTCTTGCCGAAGTGTTCAATGACGCGGTCTTTACTGGTCTTGGTCATGAGCTTCTCCAATAAGCGAATTATACCACCACGTCTGGAAAAAGCTTGCACAGAAAATACTACCGGGAGTAGAGTTTGCTCTCTTTACTTTGGAACGGCTCTTGCTCTATATATCAGCCTGGTTTCTTACGGCCCGTTTTACCGACGGTTTCGCCTGAAAATGGTCGGTAAACCGTCGAACTTTTTACGTTGTAGACAAAAAGCTAACGCAACAGGATTGCCTGACAAAAATGGAAAATTTCGGTTCTGTACTGGTGGAAATACTGCACGAAATGTGGGAGGAGCTGCTTTACATCCTCCCTTACCTGGCGGTCGGTGTGCTGATGGAGGCGATCATCCGGACCTTCAAGTGGCATGTAAAGATCCGGCACGCCCTGACCCGGTTCGGCGGTTTTTCGATCGTCATGGCAACTATTCTCGGAGTGGCGAGTCCGCTGTGCGCTTGCGCAACCCTGCCGCTCGTTATCTCACTGCTGCTGGCCGGACTGCCGCTGGCCCCGGCAATGGCGCTGCTGATTACTTCGCCGCTGATGAGCCCCGCTTCCTACTCGATGCTCTCCGGCATGCTCGGCTTAAGCTGGGCCAACCTGGTCGTTGCCTGCGCCATCCTGCTCGGCCTGTTCGGCGGCTGGCTCACCCATTTCCTGCGCCGTTACGGTTTCAGTGAGGAGACCATCTTTCGCCAGAACTTGCCGCAGGGAGATTTTCATGATCCCGATTACCCGGTCGAGGAACTGCGCTGCGAATGCGGTAAACAGCTTTCACACCGGGTAAACCGCTGTACCCACAACAAGTTCCTGGTATTTCTCGCCCGCTTCTGGGAAGGATCGCTCAAGATCGGGAAGTTCGCCCTGATCGGCTTGGTGATCGAAGTGGTGGCATCGTTCTTTATTCCGACCGACTGGCTGACCAAACTGCTGACCGAAGGGGGGATGGCCGACGCGGTGCTGCTGATGTTCGCTACCGTGCCGCTGCATCTTCCGCAGGTGACGGCGGCGTCGATGCTGTTCGGTTTCTATCTCCCCGATCCGGGGCAGATGATCCCATTGGCCAAGGGGCCGGGGATCGCCATGCTGGTCGGCGGACCGGTGACCGCCCTGCCGGTGATGGCGATCTTCATCTCGATGTTCCGCAAGCGGGTGCTGATGCTCTACCTGTCGCTCTGCATCGTCGGCACCCTGGGGCTCGCCCTGGTATTCACCATCTTCCCGCCGTTTTGACCGGTGGATTGCCCCTTTCTATTTATTGCCTAAATTTAAACTGAATGAAAAAGAGCCGTTGCATGCAACGGCTCTACGTTTTTCGGTAAGTATCAGGTTGGCAGATCTTCTTACTCTTCCGGCCCCGCTTCGACCTGGCTGTGCAGTTCGACCGCCGTGCCTAACTCGCGGATCAGGTCGGCGAGCAGCGGCCTGATCTCCTGACCGGTCTCCGGCAGTGCGGCGAGCAGAGATTCTAGCCGCTTGGCGCTGCTCAGGGCCGCCTTGAGCGCCTGCTTTTCTCCCTCCTGCAGGCTCTGGCGTGACTGCACCGATTCGCGGAAACGCTTCTGGATGGTCGGCAGGCTCCGCCCCTCCTCGATCACCGCCTGGCGCAGGTCATGACATTCCTTCTCGCTAAACTCCTCTTCCTCTTCGGCCCTCCGCAGCAGGTCGATCGAGCGGTAGTCGGGGGCCGGGCGTAGCTCATCGCGATCGAGCACTGCCGGCTCCTTGCGCTGCAGGTAGCCGAAGGCGAGGGTCAGTTTTGCCGCCGTCTGCTTGCGGATCCGGATCTCCCGGCTGCAGTACTCCTCGAAGGTCGAGTAGCCCCACTCGCTGAAGAGGTTGTCGCGGCTGACGGTGACCAGCTGTTCCCCGAGTTCGACCCACGACGCCTTGAACTGGCGGGCCGAGTCGAGCACCCGGTAGCGTTCGGAACCGGGGTCGAGGTTCTGCATCAACTGCTCGATATGCTGTTCGCCCTTGGTCTGTTTCGACATTTCCATGTGTATTCTCCATTTCTAAAAACGGTGGATAGCATAACCATTCTGTTGTCCAAATGGAATCGCTTTGTTAAAAAGGGGAGACATCGAAATGGTTTCGGCATAGAGTAGGGCCGAACCGGACGAGGAGAGAACCGTTGGCAGAACCAAAATACATCGTTGGACCCGAAACCGCCCGCATGCTCGACCTGGGCCATCCCTGGGTGATCGCTGACCGCTTCACCCGCAAATGGCCGAAGGGGAAGAGCGGTGACCTGGTATCTCTTGTCTCCGAGCAGGGCAAGCATCTGGCGACGGCTTTGTTGGCGCCGGGTGAAAAGGTGGTCGCTCGGGTGCTCGATCGTGAGCGGATCCGTCTTAACAAGGCCTGGCTGACGGAGCGGGTCGAAGCGGCGCTTCATTTGCGTGAACTGATCGATCTGACCGAGACCACCGCCTACCGCCTGATCAATGGTGAGGGGGATGGCTTGCCCGGCCTGACCGTCGACCGCTACGGTGAACACCTGATGGTCCAGCTCTATTCCGAGTGCTGGCGGCCGAACCTGGCGCTGCTGGTCGAGGTGCTCCAACAGCAGCTGAATCCGGACGGGATTTACGAAAAGCGGCGGCCGCAGAAGACCCGGCAACTCGAGGCGGACGACGGCAGCAAGAAATACAGCCATCTTCTTGCCGGGAAGCCCTGGCCCGGACGGCAGCAGGTGCGTGAAAACGGCCTCGATTTCCTGGTCGAGCTGGAGCGCGGCCTGAATACCGGGCTGTTCTTCGACCAGCGCGAGAATCGCCGCGACCTGATGGCCCGGGTCGGCGGCAAAAGCTTTCTCAACCTCTTTTCCTATACCGGGGCGTTCTCAGTGGCGGCCGCCTACGCCGGCGCAAAGAAGGTGACCAATGTCGATGCCTCGGCAACCTATCTCGACTGGGCGAAGGAGAACTTCGCGATCAACCGGCTCAATCCGAAACGGCACGAGTTCATCGTCGACGATTGCTTTGCCGCCCTCGACCAGTTCGTTCGCCAGCAGCGGAGTTTCGATATTATCCTGTTCGATCCGCCCAGCTTTTCGACTACAACCAAGAGCACCTTCAGTACCCGTCGGGGCACCTCGGAGCTGGTCGCCAGAACCCTGCCGCTGCTCAAGCCGGGCGGTCTGCTGATCGGTTCGTCGAATCACCAAAAGACCGATATCGCCGAATACATCAAGGAGTTCCGCCGCGGCGCTCTCGCCGCCAAAGCTGGTTTGCAGGTGGTGGCGCAGGCCGGTCAGTCGGCCGATTTTCCCTTCCCTGTCACCTTCCCCGAAGGGCGCTATCTCAAGTATCTTTGCGCTGTCAAGTCGATTTAGTAATCCCATTTAATTCTAAATATTTAATTCGACATTCAGTTGCGATTTCGCTAGTCTGAGCTAGTTTTTAATTTGATCAAAAGGCAATGGAAATCAGACCGAATGCAAGACGCCCAGCTAAAGTCAAATATCGATTCAAGGCCTCAGCGGATGCTCTGGGACATCTCTCCCGGCCAGATGGCGCTGTTGCTAACGTTGTTTATTTTCATTGCCGAGATCGCCATCATGATCGTGATCGATCGACTGCCGCCGCTATCGCCTCTGCTGATGGCGCTGGTCGATGCAACCCTCCTGGTCGCGATAATGGTCCCCCTTTATGTCGCTCTGTATCGCCCCTTCTGGAAGACACGGCAGGTTTCCGAGGAAAAGATCAGGCAGCTCAATAACCGTTTGACCGAGGTGAGCGAAGAAGAACGTCGCCGAATTGCCCTCGACCTGCACGATCATTGCGACCAGACCCTGGTCGCCCTGCACAAGACAGTCGAGCTGGTGCAATCGAAGGTCATCGACCGCGACGAAGAAGCGGCGGTGCTCTGTCAGGAGATCGGCGAGCTGCTCGGACGGCTCAACCACGACGTCCGCGCCGTCTCCTCCTTCCTGCACCCGCCACAGCTCGCGGATAACGGCATCGGTCCGGCCTTGGCGCAGTACGTTAAACAGATGGGTGAGGCCTTCGGCGCCGTGGCGCTCGAATTCGTCGAACAGGGTGATGCGCGCCCGATCTCGCGGCAGATGGCGATCTCGATTTATCGCATCACCCAGGAGGCGGTCAAGAACGCGCTCCAGCACTCCGGAGCCGAACTGGTCCGGGTTTACCTCGAATACAGCCCGGACAAAGTTGCCGTTTCGATCGTCGACGATGGTTGCGGTTTCGACCCCCGCGCCGATGTCGACGCCGACGCCCTCGGTCTGGTCAGCATGCGCGAGCGTGCCGCCGCCATCGACGGCTCTCTCTCCATCCACTCGGAAAAGGGGCGCGGTACCTCGCTGCGGGCCAGTTTCAAGGTCTGATCCCTTTTCTTGCAACGGTGCTCCCGTCCCGCTCCGGTCTCTTCACTTGTCTGAAAACAATAATTCCGCTAAAGTATGTCCGTTATGGAAACTCCCCGGACTAAACAGGCACGGATTATCCCGGTCGCAGGCGGCAAGGGTGGTGTCGGCAAAAGCCTGCTGACGGCCAACCTGGCTCGCGCCTTTGCGGCAAAGGGGGAGCGCTGCGTCGCCATCGATCTTGACCTCGGCGGTTCCAACCTGCACACCTTTCTCGGTTATGACAACGTCAACCCCGGAGTCGGCGACTATCTCAGCCAGAAGGGGGTCGGCCTGTCGGAGTTTTTGGTCCCGGTCGCCGATACCGGCCTGCACTTTGTCCCCGGTGACGGCCTGCGGCCGTTCCTGGCCAACCTGATGCATGCCCACAAGATGCGTATCCTGCGTGACCTGACCCGGATCGATGCCGACTACGTCCTGCTCGATCTCGGTGCTGGCACTTCCTACAACACCCTCGACTTTTTCCGGGTCTGGGGGACGGGGGTCGTGGTGACAACGCCGGAGTACCCGGCGATCATCAACATGATGAACTTCGTCAAGAACGTGGTGCTCAGGGTGATCGTCAAGGGGATCGGCGACAACACCTTCATGACCGAGGTGATCGAGCAGGTAAGCAAGCAGTCGATCGACGCTGATGTGAAATCGATTCCGGAGATCGTTGCCGAACTGGAGCGGATCAACCCGGAGAGGACCGGACGAATCCGCCAGCAGTTGAGCGCGCTCCGTTTCGGACTGGTGGTCAACAAGGTGCGGCAGCTCTCCGATCTCGAGTTCGTGCCCAATATCAGGACCGCCCTCAAGCGCAAGCTCGGGGTCGATGTCACCTGGTACGGCTCACTGTTCGAGGAGAGCTCAGCGCAGATCGGTTGGCATGCCCCCGGCAGCGCGGCCGAAGTGCCGCGTGTCACCGGTCTGGCCCGCATCGTCGATCGCATCCGCCAGCCGGGACTGATCCGGAACGAAACCCTGCTCGCCGAGGCGGAGGCACTGCAGAAGCATCTGTTCGGGAAATAGACGCTCCGCCGGCACGTCTACGACAAAGGTGGGCAGCCCCCAATGAAGCCGGGGACAGTCCCGTGAACGACAAAATTTGCACGAAAAAAGGGGCCGGAATTCAATTCCGGCCCCTTTTCATGTTCTTATCTAGCGGTTTTCGTTATTCGACGACCGTCGCCTTTTCGATGACGACCGAATCTTTCGGGACGTCCTGGTGCATGCCGTGGTTGCCGGTCGCCACCTGGCGGATCTTGTCGACCGTCTCCATGCCGTCGGTCACCTTGCCGAAAACGGCATAACCGTATCCCATCACCGAGGTGTTCTGGTGGTCGAGGAAGTCGTTGTCGACGGTGTTGATGAAGAACTGCGCGGTAGCGCTGTCAACCACCTGGGTGCGGGCCATGGCGACGGTGCCGCGCTTGTTGGAGAGCCCGTTGGTCGCCTCGTTTTTGATCGGCGACTTGGTATCCTTCTGGCTCATGTCGGGGTTCATGCCGCCGCCCTGGATCATGAAGTCGGCGATCACCCGGTGGAAGATGGTGCCGTCGTAGAAACCGTCGTTGACGTAGGCGAGGAAGTTTTCGGTCGAGATCGGCGCGTTCTCGGCGTCGAGTTCGATGGTGATATCACCCATGCTGGTGCTAAGGCAGACGCTGGGGTTGGTTGTGCTCATGGTTTGTTCTCCTTTCGGTTTGCGTGCAGCATGATATAGCACGACGTGACCGACGGGGCAAGCCTCTACAATGTTAGCGTGAACCCTGTTCTGCTACTTGAATTCTGTTTTGTAAACAGTTGTTGAAATGTGAAGGGGATTTGACTGGGAAGCGATCATCGCGCTTTGTATACTTCTTCTATTTTAATGATAGAGGAGTTTTAGATGAGATCGCTTGTCCTGGCTGTTGTTTTATTGGTAGGTTTTTCATTTGGTAGCACCGTGTTGGCCAACAGCGGCCCGGTCGAGGTACGGTTCGAGGCCACTCCCGGGGATGTCACCTATACGCACGCCGCGCATACCCGGTTCGGGGCGAAATGCCAGTCGTGCCATCACAATGGCGTCCTCTCCGGCACCTGTCACCGCTGTCATGACGGCAAGCAGGCACCTCACTTCAAAGTAGCGGCACACAAGGTCTGCAAGGAGTGTCACCAGAAGAAGGGCGGACCGGTCAACTGCAAGGGTTGTCACCTCCGTTAAACCATCCCATCTTTTCAGTTTAAAAAAGGCCCGGCAGTGAAATGCTTCCGGGCCTTTTCCATTTCCTTGACAGGGGCGCGGCAGATGAATAGACTTCGTCCATCATTTGCAGCGAAGGAGAACACCATGAACGACTGCCCCTGCGGCAGCGGCGCCGAGTACGCCGCCTGCTGTGAGCCGATTATCACCGGCAAAAAAACGGCCGAGACCGCCGAGCAGCTGATGCGCGCCCGCTACAGCGCCCACGTCAAGGTCGATGCCGATTTTATCCACGACACCATCCATCCCGATCACCGCAAGGACTACGACCACGACGGGGCGAAGAAGTGGGCCGAGGAGTCCGAATGGCATGGCCTCGAAGTCCTCTCCACCACCGGCGGCGGACCGGACGACGAGAGTGGTGAGGTCGAGTTCATCGCCCGCTTCCGTGACAAGGAAGGGATCCGCAGCCACCACGAAAAGGGCCAGTTTGAACGGAAGAAAAAGAAGTGGTTCTTCACCGAGGGGAAAATGGTCAAGTCGGCGCCTATCAGCGTGACCAAGGTCGGCCGCAACGATCCCTGCCCCTGCGGCAGCGGCAAGAAGTACAAGAAGTGCTGCGCCTAACCCGGACAGCGAAGCGAGAGTCACTTTAATCGGTCGAGGCAGGTTTTGAGCAGAAAAAAAGACGCCATCTACGCCGGGCCGCTCAGCGAAATCGTCGATTTCAGGTTCGATGAGCGGGTCGCCGATGTTTTTGCCGACATGATCCAGCGCTCGGTCCCCGGCTACAGCATGCTGATCTCGACCATCGGAGTGCTGGCGGCAAAGTACGCCCAGGCCGATAGCCACTGCTACGACCTCGGTTGTTCGCTCGGGGCGGTCAGTCTTGTGCTGCGGCAACGGATCGCCCAGCCGGGTTGCGATGTTATCGCGGTCGACAATTCACCGGCGATGATCGAGCGGGCGCAGGAGTTGCTGGCGCGTGACACTTCAGCAAACGTACCGGTCTCGCTGGCCTGCGCCGATATCCGCGATGTTGTCATCGAGAACGCATCAATCGTCGTTCTCAACCTGACTCTGCAGTTCATTCCGCCGGCTGAACGGCTGCTGCTTCTGCAGCGGATTTACGACGGCCTGCGGCCGGGCGGGATCCTCGTCCTCTCGGAAAAGATCGCCTTCGACGAGCCGGAGAGGCAGCAGTTTCACGATGCGCTGCAACAGGACTTCAAGCGGGCCAACGGCTACAGTGAACTCGAGATCAGCCAGAAGCGGACCGCCCTGGAGAAGGTGATGATCCCGGAGAGCCTGGCTACGCATCGCCAGCGTCTGATGGAGGCGGGGTTCCCGTTTGTCGATACCTGGTTCCAGTGCTTCAACTTCGCCTCCCTCGTTGCCGTCAAATGAGCCTTTACGACCCCCTTTACCGACAACTCGAAACGATGGGGCTGACCCGCTGGTCGGAGCAGCTGCAAAGCTCCCTGCCGGGACTGCTCAATCCGGCGCGTAACCGTGACCTGATCCGCTGGCAGGAGGCGCTGCAGGAGCTGCCGCAGGTCCACCCGTCGTCCGTCGAGCTCAAACAGCGGCTCGAGATCGGGCGGGCAGGGGATCTTGGCGATGTCGACCGGGACGGGTTCATCTCCCTCCTTAAGACCTTCCACCCCTGGCGCAAGGGGCCGATATCTCTGTTCGGGGTCGAGATCGACACCGAGTGGCGTTCCGACTGGAAGTGGGACCGTCTGCTGCCGCACATCCGGCCACTCGCCGGGCGCACGGTGCTCGATGTCGGTTGTGGCAACGGTTACCACGGCTGGCGCATGCTCGGGGAGGGGGCCGACTTCGTGCTCGGCATCGACCCGACCCTGGTGTTCGTGATGCAGCACCGGGTGATTCAGCACTACCTGGCCAGCGAACGCCATCAGCTGTTGCCGCTGCGGCTCGAAGATGTCCCGCCTAACCTGAACGGATTCGATACTGTTTTTTCAATGGGGGTGCTCTACCATCGCCGTTCGCCGCTCGATCACCTGTTGGCGCTCAGGGGCTGCCTGCAGCCCGGCGGCGAGCTGGTGCTGGAGACACTGATCGTCGAGGGGGACGAAACGACCGTTTTCATGCCGGAGGACCGTTACGCCAAGATGCGCAACGTCTGGTTCCTCCCCTCGGTCGCTGTGATGAAGCTCTGGCTGCAACGCTGCGGTTTCGTCGACATCGCCTGCGTCGATATCAACCGGACCAGCACCGAAGAACAGCGACGGACCGAGTGGATGACCGACGAGTCGTTAGCCGACTACCTCGATCCGTACGATCCGACCAGAACGATCGAAGGCCACCCGGCTCCGACGCGCGCCATCTTCACCGCTACCCGCCCATAACCCCGGGACTGTCCCCGGTTTTATCGGGGGCTGTCCCAGTTATCAGATGTCCTTAAAAAAGAGACAGCCCCCGTTCGGGGACTGTCCCTGCGAGCTAAGTACACCAAGAAAATTAAAAGCTGTTTTCACGCAAAGCCGCGAAGTCGCGAAGAAAAGCAAGAACAAACTAAGGTTGAAGATCAAAATCTCAAAAGAAATTAATAAGGTTTTTGTTTTAACCCAAAAAAAGGTTTTTCTTTTCAAGGTGTAGATTTTCTTTGCAGCTTTGCGTGAAACAGTTTTTGACTCTCTTGGTGCTCTTGGTGATTTGGTGGCTAACTGTTATTCGGATGTTTAATTATAGGTCTTGCGGTGTGAAGCGGCACGGTTCCTGGCCCGCAACTGCCCGGGACAGTCCCCGATGAAGCGAGGGGACAGCCCCTGTTTTGCTTTTCTTGGCGGCTTTGCGTCTTGAGTGAACGCCAGCGAACGGGCGTGAGGCGATTTTTCATGGTGAGTGGAGAGCTGAATTGGTCGGTCTGAATCCCCGGTTCAGCGGACTAGCCGATATTGATAACGCTGTCGCCGATCTCTTCGGTCCGCTTCCGGATCTCTTCAATCTGCTCGGCCGGAACACTGCGCAGCAGTTCCTCGAGGGTGGTCTCGCCGTTTCGGACCAGTTCCAGCCCGTTCTGCAGCATGGTCTTGCGCCCGGCCTGGTGGAACATTAAATCCCTGAGTTCCGCATTGTCGGTGGTGCGGCCGATAGCGACCGACTCTTCGCGGGTCGGGATCCACATTTCACTCAACAGCCGCCGGCCTGAAAATCCGGTGTAGTTGCAAAGGGCGCAACCGGCCCCGTGTAGCTGCTTGATCCGTCTGGTCAGGATGAGCGGTAGCCCCTGCAGCAGTTTGCCGTCGGTCTGGTGCGCCTCGCGGCAGTGCAGACAGTTGACCCGAACCAGGCGCTGGGCGATGACGCCGCGGACAGTGGACGCGATCAGCGACGGGTCGACCCCCATGTCGACCAGGCGGGTGATGGCGCTGGTTGCGTCGTTGGTGTGCAGGGTCGAAAAGACGGTATGGCCGGTGAGGGCGGCGCGGATGGCGATAGTGCTGGTCTCCAGGTCGCGCATCTCGCCGACCATGATGTAGTCGGGGTCCTGGCGCAGAAAGGAGCGGAGCAGTTCGGCGAACGAATTCCCGATCTTCTCGTTGACCTCGCACTGCGAGATGTCACCTAGCGAGTACTCGATCGGATCTTCGGCGGTCAGGATCTTGACGCCGGGGGTGTTGACCTTATTGAGGATGGCGTAGAGGGTCGAGGTTTTGCCCGAGCCGGTCGGCCCGGTGACCAGGTAGATGCCGGTCGGTTTGTCGAGCAACCGTTCGAGCTCGTTGAGTTCGGTCGGCGGGAAGCCGAGGGCGTCGAGGGCGGTCGGGCGGATCTTGTCGAGGATCCGGATGACCACGTTTTCGCCGAACCGGGTCGGAATGATCGAAACCCGGAAGTCGACCTTCCGCTTCTTGCCGTTACTGACGATCTGCACCCGGAAACTCCCATCCTGGGGGCGCCGCCGCTCGGCGATATCGAGATCGCTTTGGACCTTGACCTTGGAGGTCAGGGAGGGGCCGTGGGTGCGGATCTCCTCGGAAGACGAGTCGAGATCGAGTTTCTGCAGGATCCCGTCGATGCGGAATCGTGGGAACATCCCGTCCTCGGTGTTTTCGAGGTGGATATCGCTCGCTCCGGCATTGACCGCCACGGTCAGGATTTTTTTTAAAAGGTACTCGATGTTGTGCTCGAGTACATACTGCGAGCTGATCTCTTCATCGCTGTAATCTTCAAGAGAGAGATCGATGTTCTTGAAATAACGGGAGGTTCCGTAGATCTGTTCGTGGGCAAACTTGATGTCGCTGTCCCGGGCGATTGCCCCGATGATTTTATGGCGGATTGCGGCCTCGAGTTCGGCCAGCTCGTAGGGGTGTAGCGGGATTGCCATCGCCAGGATCACCGAGTCGTTTTTCTGCTCAACGACGACGGCGCGGTTTTTTACGGCGTAGTTCTTGTTGATGAATCGACCGAGCCCGGGGGTGAGGTCGTACTCCTTGAGCTGCAGGTACGGCATGTTGTACTGGTTCGACAGGGCCGTTGCCAGCTGGTCCTCTGAGATCATATTGAGCTGGACGAGGGTATCTCCGAGTGAAATTCTTCTCTGCTGACTGATTTCGAGGGCATGCTCGAGTTGCCCTTTATTGATAACCTTATTCCGGATCAGGATCTGACCCAGTTTCTCCCGCTTGTTGTAATAGTCGAGGGTGACGTTGAGGTCTCTTTCGCTCAGGAACTCCTGCTCGACCAGAATACGGCCCAAAGGTTTGTCAGACCCCTGCTGCAGATCGAGTGCTTGCTCGAGTTGCTCGGTATTGATCAGTTCACACTCCAACAGGATTTCACCCAGCTTCTTCTCTTTCATCTCGCCCCGTTCTTCAAGCGGCAATGCAAGCTTCGGTTGTTGAAACATGTCAGGATGCCGCAGCAAATCTGTGTTTTGGGTTCTCCGGGATTTCGGGCGCGTCACTCTGCGTCATGATGTAGTCCCAGACTTTACCGTGGGTTTGCCGGTCCATATCCTGAAACTGGACGCCCAGGATAAGTGCCCTGGCTTCGGCAGCTTGCTCCCGTTTTTGCTGCCAGGCGATCCGCGCCGTCATTTTCAGCGGGGAATCGGCTCCGGGCAGCCCCAGTAATACTTGAAGTGTATCATCTTGTCGCAGGGCGCCAAGTAGCCCCTTCGTTAAAATTGCCGCCCCCTTGGTGCTGATATTGAGTACACGCCCCGGGGATTTGACCTCTTTCCAGGCCACTCTGAGCGGCAGATTCTGCGAAACCCTGAGCCGGTAATTTTCCCGCGAGGCTTCAAGCAGTTCGCGCAGGGAAGAATGGTACTGGTCGAGGCTCTGCGCTTCGGAAGAAGAGCTGTCGTTCTTGATTAGTTGACTTTTCTCCTGCTCGACGTTTTTCAGCAGGTTGCGGTAATGCTTTATCTGGGTCAGGAGTGCGTCCCGGTGCATGGTGAAGCTTTTGGTGGCGACGAAAACGTCGTTGACGGTCACGGTTTCCTTGCAGTGCTGGCAGGTGATATTACCGATTTCAACCAAGAAAGGTGATTTGATCGTCCCCTCGCATTGAGGACATTTCATCTGTAGCATTCGATTTCCCCCTCGCTTGCCATGAAAATAAGTAGATGTTTGATTGTCGGTCAAGGTTGACTTGACTCGTCGAGTAAAAATCTAACCGGTGGGGTTATATATGTCAATGCACAAATCCAAGTATTTGGATGTTTTCCTCGTTGCCTTGGGGGATTCTTCTCGTCGGCGATGCAGGCGGTCGCTTCCCCGGTAAACTTTACCGGATCTTTACAGAGTTATTAATGGGGCTTTAACCGGTTTCGTTAAGGTACAATCAAATATAAAGGAAAAGCTCCGAAAACCGGACAGACCTGAAAGGATAAAAATTATGAAAACTCTTACGATTACATTTTTCAGCCTGACCCTGTTCCTGTTCGGCGTCCTTCAGGTGCAGAGCGAGGATATGGCTGACACGATGCATAAAAGTGAAGAGATGGGCATGTCGAAACCGATGATGTCGGATGGTATGATGAAAAAAGACGACATGAAGATGGAGGATGACACGATGAAAATGGAAAAGCCGATGATCCCCTCCGACGAGGAGTTGAAAAAGAAACTGACCCCGCTGCAGTACAAGGTCACCCGGCAGGACGGCACCGAGCCGGCATTCAATAACGCCTACTGGGACAACCACGAGCCGGGGATTTATGTCGATATTATCTCCGGGGAACCGCTGTTTAGCTCGCTCGACAAGTATGAGTCAGGGACCGGCTGGCCGAGCTTTACCCGGCCGATCGATCCGGACCAGATCGTTGAGAAAGAAGACCGCAGCTTCTTCATGACCCGGACCGAGGTCCGCAGCAAGAGCGCCGATGCCCATCTCGGTCACGTCTTCAACGACGGGCCGGCCCCGACCGGATTGCGCTACTGCATGAACTCGGCAGCGCTCCGCTTTATCCCCCTGGCTGATCTGGAAAAAGAGGGGTACGGCGAGTACGCGAAACTCTTCAAATAATCGAAGCGAAAACGCCCGGAGGTTTTTATGTATAGCAAGCAGATAATCTTACTGATCAGTTTTCTGCTCTTCAGTGCCGGATCGGCCCTGGCCGACACGACGGTGTTGGCCGGCGGCTGCTTCTGGTGCATGGAGTCCGATTTCGAAAAACTGGACGGCGTGACCGATGTCGTTTCCGGCTTCACCGGCGGCACCGTCGAGAACCCGACCTACAACGGCAACCATGCCGGACACTACGAGGCGGTCGAAATCAGCTACGATCCGGAAAAGGTGAGCTACAAGGAACTGCTCGATTATTACTGGGTCAATATCGATCCATTCGACGACCGTGGCCAGTTTTGTGACAAGGGCCACAGTTACCTCAGCGCCATCTTCGTCGCCAACGAAGAAGAGCGGAAAATCGCCGAGGCCTCGAAACATGAGATCGCCGCCATGTTCGCGCAGCAGGAGGTGGTAACACCGATCCTCGATGCCTCGACCTTCTACCCGATCAAGGGGGACGAGAGCTATCACCAGGACTTTTACAAGAAGAGCCCCGTCCGCTACAAGATCTATCGTTGGAATTGCGGCAGGGATCAGCGGCTACGTGATATCTGGGGTGACAAGACGCCGCACTGATTTGAGAAAATAACAGCGAAATCGACAAAAAAGAGGCCTCCGTTCAGGAAGCCTCTTTTTTTTATTTTGGGAGTTAAGGATTGGCGTGCTTATTCGCCTTAGTGCGACCAGCCGTCGTTTATGCCTAGATGCCGCCACCGTCTGAAAAGTTGATGTCGCAGTAGACCGGGCCGGATTTACCATCATCACGCAAATGGCGCCAGCGGCCGGCACGTTCCTCTTCTCCCGGCGCGACCGCCGTTGTGCAGCATTGGCAACCGATGCTGGGATACGATTCGGCATGGAGCGGATGGATCGGAACCTCATGTTTTTCGAGGTAGTTGTCGACCATCTCCTCGGTCCAGTCGAGAATAGGGTTGAGCCGGTAACCACCGAAGCGGGGGTCGATCGAGAGGATGTCGAGGTTGGCCCGGGCGTTCCCTTCTTCGCGGCGCAACCCGCCAAAGGCAAGGCTTTTGTTTTGATCATTCATGTAGCGGATGAATGGATCGGACTTGCGCAATTTACAACAGGTCGGTTGCCCCTGCTCGGTTTTGTAAAGTTTGCAGGTATATTTTTCTTCCTGCTGCTCAGGGGTCAGCTCCGGGTAGAGGGTGACGATGTTCAGCCGGTAACGACGCATGAAATCATCACGCAGGTTGAGCGTTTCGTGAAAGTGAAACCCGGTATCGACGAACAGGATGTCGTTTTCAGCGCCGAGCCGGTAAAAGCAGTGCATGAGGAGTGATGCGGTTTTTTGCATACTCGAAAGCAGCACAGCATCGGAGCCGAAGGTCTTGATGCCATAGGCGACCCGTTCAATGACGTCCTGTTCCGCCAGCATCTGATTCGTTTTTTCAAGATCGATATCGAACAAAACTCACCTCGTCTGAATGGTATCCCTATTAAAGTAATGTGGATTGACGTTTTGAATTTATAATTTACTTTACAAATATAGTCAAGATAAATATTATTATTGTTCGGCAGGTTGGTGTGTTAGCGGGGCCAACGTGAAAAGCTTTATTTGGTGTGAGGCATCACATCTGCTAGACTGAAGCGCATGCGAAAGGGGTAAAGAGTGAACCAAACAGACCAGGAACGACGCCTCAACGGGGTGTACCAGCAGGACAAAGAGGGGCATTTCATGCTGCGGGTCAAGATACCCGCCGGCCTGCTGCAATCGGCACAGGCTGAAGAGCTATGCCGACTCAGTCACAAGCATAGCAACGGCATGCTGCACCTGACCAGCCGCGGCAGTATCGAATTCCATTGGCTGGAGGAACAGAATCTCGAGCCGATTTTTGCAGCGCTGAAAGAGATCGGCCTGACCAGTCGGGGAGCCTGCGGCGGGGCCGTCAGGGGGATTTCGTGCAGCACAACCTTTGCTCCCGGCTTCGCCGCGGTGCAGGCTGTTGCGGTGAAGCTGAACCGTCACTTTGCCGGTAACCCGGCCTTTGAAGGTCTGCCGAAAAAATTCAAGATCGGTATCGATGCCGGGTACGAAGGTGCAAGGCACCTGATCCAGGATCTCGGGTTGGTACTGGTCAAGGATGAAGAGGGGCGTTGCCTTTTCGATGTCTGGTGTGCCGGCGGTCTCGGCAAGGAACCGCAGCCGGCCTTCCTGCTGGAACAGGAGGTGGCGGAGGAGAGTCTGCTCCACCTGGTCGAATCGGTGGTTCAGGTTTATCGCGACAACACCCCGCCGCCGAAGCGGCTCAAGACCCTGCTCAACACCATCGGTGAAACAGAATTCCGCCGGTTGCTGCAACAGGAGTTGGCCTGCCGGCCGCAGCCGTCTTTAACCGGGGATGACGATGTCGCACCGGTTGCATCCGGTCATTTCGTCGAGGTTCCGGTTTTTGCCGGCGAGATCAAGGCAGCGCAACTGAACCAACTGGCAGCGCTCGCCCGGAAAGAAGGGAGCGGTTACCTCGCGGTTACAAACGATCAGAATATCGCTCTGCTGGCAGAGGGCGAACAGGAGAGCGAAGCGCTAAGTCGGAAGTTGCGGGAAACCGGATTTTTCGAACAACCCTTTACGTTCCCATCCCGGTTCCGGGTTTGCCCCGGCAATCACGAATGCCGCATGGGTCTGTCGCCAACCCGTGACGTCGCGGCTTCGCTGTGCAAGGCGATGC
>PKTZ01000013.1 GCA_002868925.1 Desulfuromonas sp.
GATAAAGAAATCGTTGGCAACATCCATGATTACCCCACCGCGAGCGGCATGCACCGGCGTCCCTTCCGACATCGGGATATCAACCGCGTAACGGTTTTGATCGTCGTCATGAGTTTTCTTGCCATTGAAAGCCTGCGAAATATGAAAAACCTGGCCAGCCGGCACGGGTGCCCGATATGGACGCTGCGGTTCATGCCGCGCGGCCGGATCACCGAAGACAACGCGGTACGAATATCGATAGGAAAAACTGCTGAACTTTTTGTCCTGACGGACGTTTGCCGCCGCCAACTCATCACGGGCGGGCACGACAAAACGGACCGGCAGCGGGCGATCTGCAATGACATTATCCGCCTCTTTCATTTCCAAGCGGACCTCGACCGGCCCGAAATACTGATTCACCGCCTGCAAGGTCCCGTCGGATCTAGAACCGCGCAGATGGATAAAAAACCGCTGTTCGGGAGCATCTTTTTCGACCTGCCGGGCACTCACCTGCTCACCGCTACTCAACTGCCGGTCGGTAAAGGTTACATTCCCTTGCTCGTCGACATACTTGAACAGTTTCTCAGCGGCAACCGGTACGGCAAACACCAACCCGGCAACGAGGGCAACCAAAACAGAAAAAATCTTCAATTGAACACGCATAAAAAAACTCCCGTGCTAACAGGAGTTATTTTAAATGATATTGAGAAAAAAAAGGAAGAAATGATTATCTAAAATTCGGATGGGAAAGACAATTCAAGAGCAAAGTCAGAATCGAGTTAACCCTCCATTATTGAAAAAATCATCGATACCGGAACGAAGCGCCATGATGCGATTCAATATCCCGCAGGGCCTTCTGGAAAAATTCGTATTCCTTCTGCGCTTTACGCACATTTCCGACCAACCCGACTTCAGTGCCACAAAAACATCTGATCGATTTGCCATTCTGAACTTTTTCGGCGGTGACTCGATGAGATTCTTTACATGCCGGACATTCCACTGAAAGTCTGAGCTTGTTCATACTTCCGCTCCTTTTATTTCAACCAAGACCAGTATTTTATTAATCGGAATGGGCAAGCCAAAACGATGAGGATTTACTAACGACCTATAAAACATAACCGACAAATCAGCTTTGTCAAATAAGAGAAATGGACACGTTGTCTTCACTACAAAGTCATACGTATATCTTCGCCATCCCCCAAATTGCCAAACCATTGTAAAATCATAGAATCGGCATCAGGAACGCATTTGAGCATACATAATTTGAAGAGACACCCCGGTTCAAACAAAAAAGGATCTGCTGAAAAGCAGATCCTTTAAGCGATTGGATATTTCAGATTAACTTTATCTACAAATTCGCACTGCCAGGAGTCGCTCCAGAAACAACGAAATCGACGGCCGCATTATTTGTATCGAGACCATTCGGATACCGGGACAAACTCTTCCCGGACAAAACATCGATCGTGTCATTGGCAAAAACAGTCGCAGAATTATACGAGTACAGCCCAAACGATCCCGGCGGCGAAGCGGTATCGGTCTGCAAGCCGATAGTCGCACTAGCGCCATTATCATAAGTCGCATTCCCGAAATCAACATCCCGGTACGCATAGCGAGCGAGGATCGGGCCGGCAGAAAAAATCTGGGCCTGGAATGTCGCAGAGCCGATTCCGCCGGTACTGGAGTAATGTGGGCAGTTTTCCCATTGAACGACCAAAGTGTTAACACTTTTCACAGGTAGTTCCTCGGCAAAAACATTCCCGGAAAAACAGTCCATATCATCCCAAAAGGGCATCAAGACAACTGCTGCAGCGGGGAAACCTGCACTTGGCAAAGAGTCGTTATCGAGCGGGACATCTCCGGTAGCTGCATTATAGATTGCGCCGTTATCACCAACCCTTGCTATTGACCAATCCCCTAAACCATTTGTGACACTGCTTGTAAAATCCACTTCACCGTCATCAGGCATTGATAAATCCAAGCCCGTTGCTGAGATATCAACGAAACCGGAGGGATTGGCAGACGTTTTGTTAAAAGCAAAGTCCTCTTCATCATCAACAACTGCGAGAGGGGTTCCCTCAACCAGGTTAAATGATGTGATCCCGATCACGACAGAAGTTATCGAGCCACCATAGGACAATGCATCCAGAAGTTCATCGGTATTCGTATCATGGAGAGCAACACCAGCGTTAGCATTTGAAATCATGTCGGATTTTGTCAGGTTAATAACTTGTGCCCCGGCACCTATATCCAACGAACCGGCATTGCCAGCCACAACGAGATACCCCCCAGGAGCCAGACTTGTTATGGCTCCCCCATCCGACAGGTCGATCGTATTATATACGGTCGAAGTTGCACCATCGACCAAGACCAGATTAATTCCGGCCAAGGCTTGCGCTGTCGTTCCCACATTAAATATTTCAACAAACTCCAGATCATCCGTCCCGCGGTCACGATAATCGACCTCGTTAATGACAAGCGCCCCGGCGTTGAGCGTCGGATCGACAGTGTAGCTCAGATCCAGTGACTCAATCGGCATATCATAAAAGTTCTTAACATCAACCGTTAAGGTATGATTTCCGCCGCTCCATGATGTGGACGGCCTGATGGTCAAGGTATCATTCACATAGCGTGTCGCCGACCAGACACCACCATCACTTTCAGAGAAGAGACTCCCCCCCAAAAGCAACGTTGATGTATCCATATCGGAATTAAAAGTAATTTTAATTGGAGAATAGATATTCAAGGTGGAATTATTGGCTGGAGAAACGAGTGCACGCGAACTCACATGGGGGCCTTCTCCTGCGTCACAACCAACCAACAGTGCTATTACAATTAAAAGTGACAAAAAAATCCGGCGCATTGAAACTTCTCCACCAATAAAAGCTCATCAATTAATCGAAGATGAGCTTTTATTGGATCATTCTCTCTTCGACAGCCAAACTACCCGGCAGGCCCTTTGGCTTTGCGTCACCGTGCTACCCCAGCTCTGCCTTTTCGCATATTTAAATTATCTATAATTACTAGAATGCCGTTCCTGAGTCAAACAAGTTTTCCCTGCAAATCAACAACTTATAAATGAATAAAACAGAACATCGATCAATTTAGATGCAATCTCTTGGCCAGATATTCTTGAGCATATGAATTTAAACAAAAAAGGGATCTGCTTTTCAGCAGACCCCTTTACATTTTTGGTTGCGGGGGGGAGGATTTGAACCTCCGACCTCCGAGTTATGGGCGGATGTCAGCCCATTTCTCCTTTCCAATACAAATCAACAACTTGCTAAATTCGTTGATTTTTCTAAATATATCTACTTTTTGCTATATACACCAATTTGACCATGTTTTCGAAATTCAGGGTACCGTTTATGGTGCAAAAATGGCCATCACACCCCGGAGGTTATTGTACCCCGTGAACAAGAATCTATTCTTTGAAAATATCAAAAACTCACAGAGCATTAAATTTTTTCATTTACCTTCCCATTTTGTATCCTTGTCCTTTTTCACTTTTCATATTTGAGGCCTTGCTTTTAGCTTTTTCGAAACATTTATCCCTGCAAGATTTGCTTTCATTACAACTAGACTTGCACGATTTGTAATAATCAGCAACTTTTGCATAATCATCGCTAGAAAGACCATACCCTTTTAGCCGGTCAAGATTATTAGCAAATACCGTTGTAGTCGCTAAGAAAGAAACTAAAACTAAAACTAAAAGCACTCTTGTCATAATGAACCCTCCTTTAGATTATTGTTTTTTTTGTTCCCTGCATCATTGAATTAAAGCTTGAGTCGTTCGGGTTAATAAATATTTGATGGCACTTCTTGAACACACCTTGTTTTTTTAATCTGCCTCTGGAATTGCGGCTTACCTTTAATATCTAGCTAAGCGCCCCCCGAAGCAGCTCATATTAATTATCAAATAGATTGGAATTTGTCAATCCACAGGGTGAAATCTGAGGCCAACACCAAAACAAAAAGGGACCTGCCTTTCAGCAGATCCCTTTATCTTTTTGGTTGCGGGGGGAGGATTTGAACCTCCGACCTCCGGGTTATGAGC
>PKTZ01000209.1 GCA_002868925.1 Desulfuromonas sp.
CGACAAAAAGGCTTTTAATCTCAAACTTTTCAAGGTCAAGGAGCTCTCCTCCCTGACCGATTTTATTCTGATCGCAACCGGCCGCTCCGACCGCCAGGTACAAGCGATCGCCGAGGGAGTACGACTCGGCATGAAACAGGAGCACGCCGAGGAGCCGATGGCGATCGAGGGTATGACCGAAGGACGATGGGTTCTTCTCGACTACGGAAACGTCATGGTCCACGCCTTTCAGGAGCAGGTCCGAGAGTTCTACGATCTCGAAGGTCTCTGGTGTGACGCCCCCGAGATTGACCTGTCCGGGCTGGAGACCGAAGAGCGGGCCGCTGCTGAATCGTGAAACTTTCACTTTTCTGCATTGGCAAGCTGTCTGCCGCCTGGCTGCGCGACGGAGCAGAGGATTACCACAAGAGGATCGGTCGCTATCTTCCCTGCAACATCACCGAGCTGAAAGAGTGCAAACAGGGAAAAAAAGCCGATTCACGGAGAATTATTGAACTGGAGGGGGAGCAACTTCTTGCCAGAATCACTCCGGGCGCCTATACTGTTGCACTTGACGAAAAGGGGAAGCTGTTCGACTCAGAGCAGTTGGCCCATTTCATCGAACGACACATGCTGGAAGGGGCACCGGAGATCGCATTCGTTATCGGCGGCCCGTACGGTCTGAGTCGGGACGTTAAACAGCGTGCCGACATGACCCTGTCGCTGACACCGATGACCCTGACACACCAGATGGCCCGACTGCTGCTATTCGAACAGGTTTACCGGGCGATGACGATTCTGCGTAACGAGCCCTACCACAACCGCTGAACAGGGAAGTTTGATGAAGAAAAAACAGATCGAAAAAGCAAAAGAAGAACTGCTTAAAATGCGTAACGAAGTCCTGTCCGAAGTCCAGGAAAATTACGCCGCCTCACGGGAGATCGGCGAGAGCAACGTGCCCGACCTGGCCGACATGTCGAGCAACGCCTACAGCCGGGAGATGCTGCACAACCTGAACGATGCCCAGCATCGCAAGCTGCAGGATATCGACGCGGCGTTGGAACGGATCGAGCAAGACGAATACGGCGTCTGCGCTGAATGCGGCGAGGAGATCGCCCCCCGGCGTATGGAAGTAAGACCTTTTTCCCGGTACTGCATCGAATGCAAAACCGAGATTGAAAAATTTGGAGAATAACCTGCCGTCGCCAGTTGACGAGACTGGCGGACCTGGAGAACGCTCATGATTACAATCGCCCTCTTCATGTTTGTTTTCATCATTTTTGCCTTCTGCTTCCTCTACTTCTGGGGCATCAACCCGGGAGACCTGACGGTCTTCCTCGCCGATGATTACAGCATCACCTTTCCGATCCCGATTATCCTGATCAGCACGATTTTGATCGGCCTGCTACTCGGCAACGGTGTACACATCTTCAGCCTGATCGGTCACACCCTGAGCCACTGGCGGCGTGACCGCAAGGAGAAGAAGGTACAGGAGATCGGATCGATCTATCGCGAAGGGGTCGGTCGCCTCCTTTCCGGCGACATCAAGAAAGCACACAGCCTGCTGCAAAAAGCCCTCGACAAGGATCCCGCCCGCGCCGAAACCTACATCGCCATGGCGAGCGTGCTGCTGCAGGAAGGGAAGAGCGAAGAGGGGGTCAACCTCCTGCTCAAGGCGAAGAACATCGACCCGAAGAGTCTCGAAGTGCTGTTCAAGCTGGCAACGACCTACGAAGAGATCGGCCGCTTCGATGCTGCTGCCGAGGCGTACCAGGATATCCTCTTGATCGAGAAGGACAACCGCAAGGCGCTGCGCTGCCTGCGTGAACTTCACATCGCCCACAATCGCTGGGCCGAAGCTCTCGAACTGCAGAAGCAGGTCCTCAAGGTCGGACCCGGGAGCAACCGTCTCGCCGAGGAGAAGGAGAAGCTGCTCTCCCTGCGCTACGAAGTCGCACGCCAGGCTCTGGAGGACGAGGAGATCGACAAGGCAAAAAGCGAATTCAAGGATCTTATCAAGGAAGACTCCAAGTTCGTTCCGGCCCGGGTTTCGCTCGGCGATGCCTACCTGGCCCAGGAGCGGACCGACGACGCGATCAAAGTCTGGAAGGAAGGGTATCTCGCCCTCGGCAAGTCGGTCTTCCTTTCACGACTGGAAGATTATTTCCTGAACGCCGAAGACCCCTCGGCCCTGCTCGGCGTCTACAAGGAGTTCATCGATCAACGCGACAACGATCTCGTCCTGCAGCTTTTCTACGGCAAGCTCTGCCTCCGCCTCGAGATGGTCGATGATGCGCTGGAACAGCTCTTCGCCGTCGAGAGCAGTGGTGTCGAAACCCCGCAACTCCACCTGCTGCTGGCCGAGGCACACCGCCGCCGCAACCGGATCGACGAGTCGGTCGACCAGTACAAGAAAGCACTCGGCATCGATGGCCGCCTCAATATCAATTACGTCTGCGATAAGTGCAATACCGTCGCCGAGACCTGGCAGAGCCGTTGCCCCGGCTGCGGTTCCTGGGGCAGCTTCAGTGTCGCCGGTCGCCAGCAGATCCTGAGTGCCGCTGCCCCGATCGAGGCTCGCCCCATCCACCACGGCGAACGGGAATGACCGCGGCCCGGAAAAAGCCGGTCGTCCTGATGATCCTCGACGGCTGGGGTTACAATCCGAACTGCGACAACAACGCCGCCTGCATGGCGAACACCCCGGTCCTCGATAGCCTTCTCGAAAAATACCCTAACACCCTGATCGGAGCTTCCGGCCAGGATGTCGGCCTGCCGGACGGCCAGATGGGCAACTCCGAGGTCGGCCACCTCAACCTCGGGGCCGGTCGCATCGTCTACCAGGATCTGACCCGGATCAGTCTCGCGATCGAAGACGGTTCCCTGTTTGAAAACCGGGTGCTCACCACGGCACTCGATAAGCTGAAAACCACCGGCGGCAAGCTCCACCTGATGGGGCTGCTCTCGGACGGCGGCGTCCACTCCCATAACAGCCACCTTTACGCCCTGGTCGAAATGGCCAACCGGGCCGGCATCGCCGATATCTGCATCCACCCCTTCCTCGACGGACGCGACACTCCACCCAAAAGCGGCGGCGGCTACCTGCAACAGCTCGAGCAGGAACTGGACCGCATTGGCAACGGCAGAATCTGCACCGTCACCGGGCGTTTCTATGCCATGGACCGGGACACCCGCTGGGACCGGGTCGAACGCGCCTACCGGGCCATGACCGAGGGCGAAGGGCTCAAGGTTGTATCCAGCGCCGAGGCGATCGAATCAGCCTACGGCGCCGACCAGACCGATGAATTTGTCGAGCCGCGGGTTATCTGCCATAACGGGAAACCGCTCGGCACGGTCGATGATGGTGATGCCATCCTCTTTTTTAATTTCCGGGCCGACCGGGCACGGGAAATCACCCGCGCCTTCACCGAAAAAAATTTCGACGGCTTCTCCCGGCAAAAAGAGCCGGAGCTGTCCGAATTCGTCTGCCTCACCGAATACGACGAGACCTTTGATCTGCCGATCGCCTTCCCGTCGGAAGAGCTGCACAACATCCTCGGCCAGGTCGTCGCCGATGCCGGACGCAAGCAGTTGCGCATCGCCGAAACTGAAAAGTATGCCCATGTTACCTTCTTCTTCAACGGAGGGAGTGAAGAACCGTTTGCCGGCGAGGAGCGGGTGCTGATCCCTTCACCGAAGGAAGTCACCACCTACGACCAGAAGCCGGCGATGAGCGCCCCCGAAGTGACCGAAGAGGTGGTCCGCCAGATCGAATCGGGCAAGCATGACCTGATAGTTCTCAATTTCGCCAACCCCGACATGGTCGGCCACACCGGCATCCTCGATGCCGCAATCGCCGCCATGGAGACGATCGACCGTTCGGTCGGACAAGTAGTCGAAGCGGTCCAGGCCGCCGGCGGCTGCCTGCTGATCACCGCCGACCACGGCAACTGCGAACAGATGGTCGATGCCAGCGGCCAGCCTCACACGGCCCATTCGACCAATCCGGTCGCCCTGCTGTTGATCGGCGCCGATGACGGTGTCGGCCTGAAACAGGGGATCCTGGCCGATATCGCACCGACCCTGCTTGAGCTGCTCCACCTCGAAAAACCGATGGAGATGACGGGGGCAAGCCTGTTGACCTGACCGGTCGACCGTACTCACAATAACGGAGGGGGAAATGCGGTTCGGAGCCTGGTTGCGCCGGGAGACAGACGGTTTGTGCAACCTTTTACTGCCGCCGGCCTGCGCCTTCTGCCTCGAACGACTCTCTCCGCCCGACCCCGATAATTTCTGCCCAAGCTGCCACGACAAGATCCTGCCGATTTCAGGCCCGAGCTGTCGCCGTTGCGCTCTTCCGTTTCAGGCCACCGACGGCGATGACCACTACTGCCAGACCTGTCTCACCGAGAAGCGACCGCTTTTCAGCGGGGTCACCCCGGTCGGACACCACGATACGCTTTTGCGCGAAGCGATCCATCGTCTCAAATACCGCAACGACATCAGCCTGGCCCGTCCCCTGGGCCACCTGCTGACCAGTCGTTTACGCGACGAGAACTCCAATTTCGACCTCATACTGCCGGTGCCGCTGCACCGCAGCCGTCTGCACGAAAGGGGCTACAACCAATCGGTGCTGCTGGCCCGCCAGCTCGGCCGCAGACTGCAACTTCCGTTCGAACTGAACCGCCTGCAGCGGATTCTGCCGGGGCCACCGCAACAGGGACTGTCGGCCCGTGAGCGCAGCCGGAATGTCCGCAACCACTTCAAAACCGCTTCACCACTGAACGGTGAAGCGGTTTTACTGGTCGACGATGTCATGACCACCGGCGCCACGGTACGGGAATGCGCCCGAACCCTGATGAAGAACGGGGCCGGTTCGATCCATGTCGCCATTCTTGCCCGGGCTGCGCTTCAATGAAATTGATACGTTCGAAGCTCAGTTATGTTATGATTCATTAATTCAACTGACAGAATAATCATGGCCGAAAAAGCAGACAAAATAATTAACGCGCTGAGTCGCAACCAGCTCCTCGGCACTATCCCGAGCGGCCTGTTCCTCGTCAATCGGGAGAAAACAATCCTCTATTGGAACCCCGAGGCGGAGCGGATTACCGGTTATTCAGCCAGCGACGTAATCGGACAGCACTGCTCCATCCTCGAGGGAATCGAGTGCGGATCCGGGTGCCGCCTGTTCGATCCCGGCACTCCGGAAAAGCCGATCATCAATGCCGAGTGTGTCATTTCGACCAAGAGCGGTGACAGGATCATCATCTCGAAGAACGTCGACCTGCTCTACGAAGACGGAGAAGTTATCGGCGGCATTGAATCGTTTATCGATATCACCCGGCAGAAAAAACTGGAGGAAAAGCTGCGCCGGCATGGTGAAGAACTGGAAGAGACGGTTCGCCAGCGCACCGCCGCCCTCGATGATGAACGGACCCGACTCAGGTCGGTACTCGACGCCATGGGTGATCCGGCCTATATCGTTACCGCCGACTACCGGATCGACTTTCTCAATAAAGCGATGGAGAAGCTCGTCGGCAATGCGACGGGGAAAAGCTGCCACCAGACGATCTACGATCTCGATTCCCCCTGTCCCGAATGCCCCTGGGAGGAGATCAGAAAGAGCCGATCGATCCATAACGAGCAGCGGTTCGGTCGCAATGACCGGGTTTACGAAATCCTGCATACGCCGGTCTATTCACCACAGGGGGAGTTGGAGAAACTGGCGGTCTGCCGCGACATCACCGAGCGCAAAGAAGCAACGGAAAAACTTCAGGAGTTGAACCGCCACCTCGACTCGTTCGTCTACACCGTCTCCCACGACCTCCGCTCGCCGCTGACCCCGATTATCGGTTTCGCTGAATTCCTGCAGGACGAATACCGCGATAAGCTTGACGACCAGGCGATCAGCCTGTTGAAGGAGATCGAGAGTCAGGGCGGGCGCATGCTCAAACTGATGGAAGACCTGCTCCAGCTCTCGCGGGTTGGACACCTCCCTCCGCCGGACGAGCCGGTTGATGTGAAAAAAATCATCGGCCAGCTCATTCTCGAAAATCAGCTTGAAATGTCCGACCGTAACATCCGTTTCACTGTCGGCGAAATGCCGAAACTGAGGATACCGGAGTCCCTGATCTCTGAGCTCTTCGGCAACCTGATTCATAACGCCATGCGCTACGGCTGCCAACCGGGCGACTCCATAGAGATCGAGAGTGACCCCTCATCTGCCAACACGATCCGTGTTATCGACCACGGCCCCGGCATCCCGGAAAAGGAGCGGGAGAAGGTCTGCAATGTCTTTTTCCGAGGTACCACCTCGAAGGATATCGCCGGCACCGGCATCGGCCTGGCGACCGTGCACAAGATCGTCCGCCTCTATGACGGCAGCATCCGGATCGAGGAGACTCCGGGCGGCGGCTGCACCTTCGTCATCCAGTTCCCCGACAATCAAGATTGAGGCATGCCCCCTTCGCTGACTGAACTCTTCGAAAAACTCCACGTTCATTTCGGCCCGCAGCAGTGGTGGCCGGCCGACTCCCCCTTCGAAGTGATCGTCGGTGCCATCCTGACCCAGAACACCAACTGGACCAACGTCGAAAAAGCAATCGCCAACCTTAAGCAGGCCGACGCCCTGGATATCGAATCGATCACCTCACTTCCACAGGAAAAACTCGAGGAGCTGATCCGCCCCTCCGGCTTCTTCCGGCAGAAAGCGGTGCGGCTCAAACACTTTACCCGCGTCCTGATCGAAAATTATGACGGTCACCTCGACCGGCTCTTCGCACTTGATAACGACGGACTGCGCACAACCCTGCTCGCCCTTCCCGGTATCGGCCCGGAGACCGCTGACTCGATCCTGCTCTACGCCGCCGACCGGCCGAGTTTCGTCGTCGACGCCTACACCCACCGCATCCTGGAACGGCTCGGCATCCAGCAGGGCAAGCAGAATTACGAACAGACCCGTTCTCTGTTCATGCGCAAGCTTCCGGCCGAAACTGACGTGTTCAACGAGTACCATGCCCTGATCGTCCAGCTCGGCAAGCAGTTCTGCCGCAAATCGAAACCGCGATGTAGCGACTGTCCACTGCTCTCCTGCTGCCGGTTCGGTAATTCGACGACAAAGGATTGACCAACCGTCTTATTTCGATTAATTTTATTTACGATGCCCGACAGGAGTAACGCCGATGCCAATGATTAAATTTTCCAACCTGATGCGCCCCTTTGAGGATTTCTTCAAGAACCAGGCGTCCGGCGGCATTATCCTGTTGGCAACAACAATCCTCGCCCTCATTTTGGCCAACTCTCCACTTTCCCACTTCTATCACTACTTCTGGGAAATCAAGTTCACCATCGGAACCGAAGCCTTCGGCCTGACCAAGAGCCTTCACCACTGGATCAACGATGGTCTGATGGCGGTCTTCTTCTTTGTCGTCGGGCTTGAGATCAAACGCGAATTCCTCGCCGGCGAGCTGGCGAGCGCCCGCAAGGCAGCCCTGCCGATCGCCGCCGCCCTCGGCGGCATGATCGTGCCGGCGGCGATCTTTGCCCTGATAAATCTCGGTGGCAAAGACATTCACGGCTGGGGTATCCCGATGGCGACCGACATCGCCTTCGCCCTCGGAATTATCGCCCTGCTCGGCAACCGCATCCCGCGCTCGCTGGCGATCTTTCTGACTGCCCTGGCCATCGTCGATGACCTCGGCGCTGTTGTCGTCATTGCCATTTTCTATACCGGCCAACTCTCCTATCCCGCTCTCGGCATGGTCGCGGTCTGCTTCATCCTCCTCTGCCTCGGCAACCGGATGGGGCTGCAGCATCCGAACTTCTACGCCCTGGTCGGCCTCGTCCTCTGGATCTTCCTGCTCAAATCGGGGGTGCACGCCTCGATCGCCGGGGTCCTGATCGGCGCCACCATCCCGGTGCGGGCGAAACACCAACACGACGAATTCCTCTCCAAGTCGGAGCAGCTGTTCGATCGCTACCGGGAATCCGGCACCATCCCCGGCCCCTTCCATACCGGCCAACGCCTCGGCACATTGCTCGCGCTCGAGCACATCACCCATGACGCGATGAGCCCGCTGCAACGGATGGAGCATGAGATGAACCCCTGGGTTATTTACGGCGTCATGCCGATCTTCGCCCTCGCCAACGCCGGTATCACCCTGAGCGCCGCCGAACTCGGCAGCGCCATCTCCCACCCGATCACCCTCGGTGTCGGCCTCGGCCTGCTGGTTGGCAAGCCGCTCGGCATCTTCCTCTTCTCATGGCTGGCGGTCCGTTTTAAGCTCTGCGACCTGCCGAACGGCGGCGGTTGGCTCGACGTTATCGGCATCGGCACCCTCGCCGGCATCGGATTCACCATGTCGATGTTTATCACCAATCTTGCCTACGTCGATGCCGCCCGTATTGCCAACGCCAAGGTCGGTATCTTCGCCGCTTCGATCCTGGCCGGTGTCATCGGCTACGTCCTGATGGCCCGGCGCAAGTCCAGTTGATCTTCGGATCGCCGCAAACCCTCCGAAAACCCCTGTTTCTCCTTGACTTATGTGGCTGTTTTGCTACCTTACATAATTCTATTTTTTGCGCAAAACCCTGTTGGAGGACGTGATGGATTACAAGGAGACACTCAACCTGCCGCAAACCGATTTCCCGATGCGGGGCAACCTGCCGAACCGTGAGCCGGAAACCATCGAGAAATGGCAGCAGATCAAGCTCAACGATAAAATCGAAGCGGCCGGCGAGGGGCGCCCCAACTTCACCCTGCACGACGGCCCGCCGTACGCCAACGGCAACATCCATATCGGTCACGCCCTCAACAAGATCCTCAAAGACATCGTCATCAAGAGCAAGCGGATGCAGGGTTTCTACACCCCCTACGTCCCGGGCTGGGACTGTCACGGCCTGCCGATCGAGCTCAAGGTCGACCAGGAGCTCGGCAAAAAGAAGCGGGAGATGACCAAGTCGGAGATCCGCAAGGAGTGCCGCCTCTACGCCGAGAAGTGGATCAACATCCAGAGCAAGGAGTTCCAGCGCCTCGGCATCTTCGGCGACTGGGAGCACCCCTACCTGACCATGACCACCGACTACGAGGCGGCAACCGCCCGCGAACTGGCCCGTTTCGCCGAGCGCGGCGGCATGTACAAGGGGAAGAAGCCGGTCCACTGGTGCCCGAGCTGCGTCACCGCCCTGGCCGAGGCCGAGGTCGAGTACGACGATCACACCTCCCCTTCGATCTTCGTCAAGTTCCCTTTTGCCGACGAGCTACCGGAAGAACTGTCCGAACTGAAAGGGAAGAACCTCTCCTTCGTCATCTGGACCACCACCCCCTGGACTATCCCGGCCAATCTCGGCGTCTGCCTGCACCCGGAGCTGCCGTACGTCGCGGTCGAAACCGGGGACGATGTTCTGGTGCTCGCCGAAGGGCTGTACGAGCAGGTTCTGAAGGATCTCGAAATCGAAGACTTCAAGGTGCTCGCAACCTTCCAGGCGCCGATCTTCGAGAAGAAGAACTGCAAGCACCCGCTCTTTGAGCGCAACTCGCTGCTGGTGCTCGGCGACCACGTCACCCTCGAGGCGGGGACCGGCTGCGTCCATACCGCCCCCGGCCACGGCCAGGACGACTACATCGTCGGCCTCAATTACGGCCTCGAGATCTACAATCCGGTCAACGACTACGGCCGCTACCGCGACGATGTCGAATTCTTCGCCGGCCTCAATGTACAAAAGGACGCTAACGACGCGGTCAACGCCAAGCTTGACGAGGTCGGTGCGCTGCTCCGTTCCGACAAGGTCTCGCACAGCTATCCGCACTGCTGGCGCTGCAAGAAACCGATCATCTTCCGCGCCACCGAGCAGTGGTTTATCTCTATGGAGGCGAACGATCTGCGCCAGAAATCGCTTCAGCACATCAACGACGTGCAGTGGATCCCGCACTGGGGTCGCGACCGTATCTACAATATGATCGAGAACCGCCCCGACTGGTGCATCAGCCGTCAGCGGACCTGGGGCGTACCGATCACCGCCTTTAGCTGCAACAAGTGCGGCGAGGCGTTTGCCGACGGCAAGGTCATGCACCACGTCGCTGACCTGTTCGAGGAAGGCGGCAGTGACATCTGGTTCGAAAAGGAAGTGAAGGAGCTGGTTCCGGCCGGCACCGTCTGCCCGAAGTGCGGACACGACGAACTGCAGAAGGAGATGGACATCCTCGATGTCTGGTTCGACTCCGGCGTCTCGCACGCCGCGGTGGTCGAGAAGCGCGACAACCTGCAGACCCCGGCTGACATGTATCTCGAAGGGAGTGACCAGCACCGCGGCTGGTTCCACTCGAGCCTCCTCGCCTCGGTCGGCACCCGCGATACTGCTCCTTACAAGGCGGTGCTGACGCACGGCTTCGTGCTCGACGAAAAAGGTCGGCCGATGTCGAAGTCGGTCGGCAACGTCGTCGCCCCGGAGAAGGTCATCAACAAGTTCGGCGCCGAGATCCTGCGCCTCTGGGTCGCCACCCAGGACTACCGCAACGACACCCGGGTCGGCGATCATATCCTGCAACAAGTCTCTGAAGCCTACCGCCGCATCCGCAACACCGCCCGCTACATTCTCGGCAACCTCAGCGACTTCGATCCGGCGACCGACCGCGTTGCCGTAAGCGAGATGCAGGAGATCGACCGCTGGGCCGTTTCACGTCTCGAAGACCTGGTCGAACGGGTCGAAAAATCGTACGACAGCTATGAGTTCCACGTCCTCTATCACGCCGTGCATAACTTCTGCTCGGTTGATATGAGTTCGTTCTACCTCGACATCCTCAAGGACCGGCTCTACACTGCCAAATCCGACAGCCCGGAGCGGCGCAGCGCCCAGACCGCGATGTACATGATCATCGACTCGCTGACGCGGATCATCGCCCCGGTCCTCACCTTCACCGCCGACGAGATCTGGTGGCAGATCCCGGGTGAGCGCGAAGAATCGGTCCACCTCGCCTCGTTCCCGCGCTTCGAATCGAAGCTGCGCGATACCGAGCTCGAAGATCGCTACAAAAAGCTGATCGCCATCCGCTCTGATGTCACCAAGGCACTGGAGCAGGCGCGCAGCCAAAAGGTGATCGGTCACTCGCTCGACGCCAGGGTTTCACTCGCCGCCGAAGCAGGCGAGATCAAGGACTTGATCGACCAGTACCGCGACCAGCTCGCCACCCTGTTCATCGTCTCCCAGGCCGAGGTCGTCGACAAACTCGGTGCCGACGCTTACAAAGGTGAAGAGGTTGAAGGTCTCACCATCGCCGTTGCCAAGGCGGAAGGCGAGAAGTGCGAGCGTTGCTGGAACTACGCCACCACCGTCGGCGAGGACGACCAGCACCCGACCGTCTGCGACAAGTGTCGCGCCGCCCTCGGGTAGAAAAAGGTATCATCATCAACATGGCCATCCGCTACCGGATACTGCTCGCCGTTACCGTTATCTCGGTCGTTCTCGACCAGTGGACCAAGTACCTGGTCGACAAGACCTTCGAGCTGCACGAGTCGGTTTCGCTGATCGACAACTTCCTGGCGCTGACCTACGTCCGCAACAAGGGGGCCGCCTTCGGCATCCTCGCCGACAGCGCGATCCGGATCCCCTTCTTCATCACCGTCTCGATCGTTGCGTCTTGTGCCATCTTCTGGTACTACCGTAAAACCACCGAGCAGCAGCGTCTGCTGCACTGGTCGCTGTCGCTGATCTTCTCCGGCGCCATCGGCAACCTGATCGACCGGATCCGCTTCGGCGAGGTCGTCGATTTCGTCGATGCCCACTGGTACCAGCACCACTGGCCCGCGTTCAATGTTGCCGATTCGGCGATCTGCATCGGTGTCGGACTGCTGCTGATCGAGTTCTGGCGGGACGAGAAACGGAAAAAAGCTGAAAGCAAAAAATAGCACCTGAATTTACTTGCGAAAGCGGTCGGATTATGTTAGAAATCCGGCTTGCGTTTGTACATAGAAACAAGTCGGGGCGTAGCGCAGTCTGGTAGCGCACTTGCTTCGGGAGCAAGGGGTCGGAGGTTCAAATCCTCTCGCCCCGACCAATCATAAAAAGAGCGATCCTTTTCAGGGTCGCTCTTTTGTTTTGCCCTCCGGTCCATGTCCGGTCCGGACACATCCCCAAACTACATATTTAGAAACTGCTGAAATGTTGTTATGGCCACTCCGGTCCCGGTATTTCTCTCCGGGGCCCATCCGGGGCGGGGTGGGGGGTACGAGAGGGGAACATATGAATATTTCAGTGGGGCTGGCTATCACACAACCTTTGACCACACTCATCTACCCAAGTCAAAAGGTCAGCCATCTTGAATGGTTTTCCTATGAGATGACAACCCAAATCGTCTATCTCGTGTTTCATTTCTTTGATCAAAGGAGAACCTGACATCAGTGCTTTGTTTTTATCTACTAATTTACATCCTCGTTTTCGCTGTAGTTTGAAAAAATCTAAACCCGTCATTCCGGGCATTTGGAAATCAGAAATAATAACATCAGCACAGCGGCAATTCTGGGAACATTGCATTCCGTGATCCTTAAATACGGGACAGCTTGTTGGTCTAGGGAACACACGAACTTCATGACCTGCATGCAACAATACTTCTTCTATCAATATTGCCAAAACAGCCTCATCTTCGAAAACAAAAACATTAAGTTTCTGCATGCTCCTCCTACTATCATTAGAGATAGCCAATATAATGCCTTGCACGCAACACCTAATCAATACTCTTTCAAGAATTACCATCCAGTGATGGCCACTCCGGTCCCGGGATTTCCCTCCGGGACTCATCCGGGGCGGGTGGAAAATCAGTTGTCTTGTTCCCTAGGCTTGGAGGAGTCCGGAACTTTTGTGAGGCCAAAAACCTCAAGCTCTCCGTGATATTACTGAAAATCCCAAAAATATACGGCAGTTGCCTTCATCAATATGCCTTCATCATTTACTATTCTTTAAAGGGTCCGCTGAACATTATTTAGATTACATCGACATAGGATAATCAGAACATAGAAAAATGATTGTGATTTAAGGACGTTACAAGTTATGGTGAGGTATCCGCAAATTAGATAGCAAGAAAACAGACTATTAGGTATATCAATTGCTAATTGCCACTTAGATGTAAACCTGTAAATACGAGGATGTTTACATCTAAGTGCCAAACCTGCTGTGAGGCAGGGACGGAAAGCCACGGGTCTTTTTATAAGACAGCCGGGTTGCATTCAAATAAATGCGACTCGGCTTTTTTGCGTTCAATGATGGGACTTGTGGACGATGATAATTTCCCCAATGACCACTTGCTGAACAAAGTAAACATACAAACTGTGAAAGAAGAGAATTGATGGTATGTGAAAGATTCGAGCAATGCTCTTTTTATAATGGCAAAAAGTTCAAACTTAGTAAAAAGGAGTTTGACCTTTTTGTCTCTACTTATTGTTGTGATGGTAATTTGCAGTCAGTATGCAAGAGACGCCAATGGCGGAATGAATACGGCACTGAGCCACCCGAGGAATTGTGCCCAAACGGGTATTCCGCAATTTCTAGAGCAAAAATTTATCAATAGATGATGCCAAGCCCCAGCCACCTCCGGTTGGGGCTTTTCATTTACTCTCAAATTTACCTCCCTCCCCCCCCTAGCCCCCCCTCGTGACCAGAGCAGAACCGGACTCCCTGACCAGCCTTTCAGGAATTCACTCTTGAAAACAAATGGATAACTGCATATATACATTGACATCGTGTGTCGATTTTAATAAGTTTTTACTAATTTTATTTCAGATTTACAACTAATGCCTATGGAAAAGGAGGGGAATATTCATGAAAAATCTACTTTTCACTTTTCTACTCTCGGGGTGGATGCTAGCCAACGTCACTCATTCCAATGCCGCACTAGTAACGGGTGGCATCCAATATGACCCAGAAAAAATGGCTATTTCTATCGACTTGAATCATCCTGAGTGGGATCAGTTCAATCGGTTGGAGATTGACTTCAACAACGATCACACCTGGGCTCAAATTATCGATGGGAGTGAACGAGTCTTCCGAGATGGGCAACAAGTACGCCGTTTCGAATTCGGAATCTATCGAAACCTAAACTTTCCTGACGGACGCACCGTCCGGTATTTTGGCTGGAGCCATAACCCGCTGTTTGAAAATGAGCCCCGACTCTCCTGGTTAGCTTTTGTCGATAAGTTGTACTATGGTGAAGTATCACCGGACAAACTCCAATGCTACACCGATGAATGGACACCACTTACCGGAGCGATGAGCGTCTATTGCCAGCGGGTTGATGAAACAGGCAACAGCATACCTGTCCTTCCGGACGATCTCGACCAGACTTTTGTTCGCCTTTCGGAAACCGAATGGATCTCCCTCTCTGCCCTTCAAGTTCAAAACACACCTCCTCTACTTGCTGAAATGACAGTTTCACCCAGTAGCATCAACCGGCGTAGCAAAGGGAAAACCATTCTGGTCAAAATAGATCTTCCGGCAAACCAGGCGCATGAATTGAGCAACGTGGATATTAACGTCGCGGTAAATCCGGCCAATGATTCGGGCGATGTGCCGATCGAAGTCCACCTCAAACCTCTCAAATGGTGTGGCAAAATCTACGGCAGCAGTGAAGGCAGAGATCATGTCATCTTTAAAATTTCTCGCAGTGAATTGGTCAACCTGCCGGCAGGTGATGCGTCACTCACGTTGACCGGCGAGCTCGAAGGCGGGGAGCGAGTCAGAGCTGAAGGGCAGATCACTTTGCAATAGCACCCTGCGGCGACGCTCCCCTGGTACGTATTGTCACCGGGAAGTGAACTTAGTGAACGGACACCATTACTTCAGGAACAAGGTATGGTGATTCCTCCTCTCGCCCCGACCAATTATAAAAAGAGCGATCCTGATCAGGGTCGCTCTTTTGTTTTACCCAACGAAACGCACCCGGGGGCTGCGAGAGGACATTCAGTGCGGCACGAATTGCAACTTGTAAGGTCTTAAATTGCTGATAATGTTAATAAGTAGCCACAACAATATAAAAAGCATGCATAGAGCAGATCATCTACTTATGAGTTAATTTGCACGAGGAACAAGAAAGGCATGATCATGCCGAAGTTAGCTGTTGTGCAAAAAGCACCCTCCTTTCTGAATAAAGAACAATCCATAAACATTGCAGTCGAGAACATACAAGAAGCGGCCCGGCAAGGAGCGGATATCATTGTCTTCACCGAAACCTTCATCCCGGGGTATCCAGCCTGGATATGGCGACTCAGACCAGGAGTTGATTGGAATGTATCTGAAGAACTTTATCGTCGTTTGCTAAATAATGCGGTGACGATCGAAAAGGATCTTGAACCCCTCTGTGACGCCGCCCGAGAAAGTCATACGATAGTGGTCTGCGGTATTGAAGAGAGGGATAGTCAACTGAGCCGATCCACACTCTACAACACCGCTGTTGTTATCGGACCGGATGGGACGGTACTTAATAAACACCGGAAATTAATGCCAACGAACCCGGAAAGAATGGTCTGGGGCTTTGGTGATGCTTCCGGGCTGAAAGTCGTTGACACTCCTGCCGGACGCATCAGCACGTTGTTGTGCTGGGAGAATTATATGCCCCTGGCACGGTATGCACTGTATTCCCAGGGAGTAGAAATCTACATTGCCCCAACATACGACAGTGGAGACAATTGGCTCTGCAGTCTTCAACACATCGCAAGGGAGGGGAGATGTTGGGTCGTCGGTTGCGGCAACCTCATACAGGCCAGGAATTTACCCGCCGACTTCCCTGAAAAAGAAACTCTGTATCCGGATGTTGACGAATGGATAAACCCGGGCGACTCGATCGTTATCGCACCGGACGGAGAGATTTCGTCCGGTCCTTTGAGAAAAGAAGAAGGCATCCTCTATTGTGACATCGATCTCGAGACAGTTGCGACTGCAAAACGGACTTTGGATGTCGCCGGACATTATTCACGACCTGATATCTTCACATTACATATCAACAATAAGCGTCAAACGCCTGTAAAATTTAACGACTAACCACTTGTTTCTTAAACTATCAAGCTGACAGGAGAAAACCAATGAGCCAATCAGACAACTACAAAGGAAGCTGCTTTTGTGGAGCAGTCGAATTCTCTTTGAGTGGCAAACCGGAGCTCATGGCGTATTGCCACTGCAACTCCTGCAGGAAATGGTCTGCGGGGCCAATAAATCCTTTTACCTTATGGCAACCAAGTTGTTTCAAGATCACGAAGGGTGAAAACTATATTGATCAATATGACAAAACGGCCGCAACGAAAGGCGAGACCGGCTTCAGCAATCGCAAGTGGTGCAAGAAATGTGGAGGGCATGTTTACATCGACCACCCACCTGCCGGGCTCGTTGATATCCCTGCTGTGCTTATCGAAGGATTTAACTTTGAACCGGCATTTCATGTTCACTACCAGGAATCGGTCCATAGAATGAAAGACGGATTACCTAAATTCAAAGACATGCCCGAACCGGCTGGTGGTTCCGGAGAAGAAATCCCTGAATAACAAAAAATGCAACAAAAAAAGCTCTACAGAAAACACTCAGTAAGGGGCTCAACTTAAAGTCAAATGTCGTTCGTGCTATAATTGTGCGGTCTATATAAAGTTAATTTCTACCTTGAGGAGATTAGCAAATGAAATGTCCATTGTGTAAAAGCAGGGAACATGTCGAGATCGATTTACATTCGGATGGATTCGCTCAGGATGTTCGCGAGTGCGGTGATTGTGGGGCTGTTTGGACTTTCGTTGGCGATGCAATAAGGATCATCAAGGGGAAAGTTGACAAGCGCCAAAAAGTCAGCACAAAATTTGTCTGCACTACCTGCAGATGCATGGTCAGCCATGAAACTGATCTGGATGCATTTCAATTCCACGAAGAACAGTATGAGTGCACTGTGTGTGGGACTATTTGTTCTGTTGCCCACAACCAGGTTGAAGTCGTAAAGGATTCTCAGAAAGGTTCATTCCTCGACTCGACAGGGGATCTGGTTGAGGCAGACGACTACAACACCATTAAATAACATTCGTTACAGGTATTATATTCCGAGAAAGAGGGAGTAAAGGTTCCTCCTCTTTCCCCGGCCGATCATAAAAAGAGCTCCCGGAAAATCTGGGGGCTCTTTTAAGCTTTTCCTTCCGGACAAATTTTCCCGCCTGTTTTTTAAGGCATGAAACCTTCCCTCGATAAATGGGGGGCGCATTTCACAAAATATATTTATAAATATGCTGATCTATGCTCCCAAGATTGGAGATAATTATTTCCGGAGGAGCAGATTATGATTCGCACACAGTTTTTGTTCATTTTTCTTCTTTTAACCGGCACCTGCAACCTTCCAGTACATGCAGGTTTTGTCGCAGGCTTTTCCGAAAAAGGCCCGCCGGGAAGGTTTACAGCCGACAACACGTCAAGTTTCGGGAACCAGGATTTGGTCATGTCAACCCTTGCAAATTGAGCAGCTTTCAAATTCAAAGCCCCCGCCCCGTTGGCTGGGGGATTTTTCTTGCATCCCCTTCCCCAATCCATCCATAACCTGAAAGATAAATTGAGCTACTAATATATTCATGTTAGCCTTGCCAGCGTTGACATCCCCTCAGTTCTATTTCCCTGAGGAGGTGACTTTATAAAGGAGTCAAAAAAAAAGACCCATGCTCTTCAATTCAGGCCAATTTCTGTTCTTTGCCATTCCGGTTTTCGCCGCTTATTATCTGCTACCACATCGCGCCCAAAATGTCCTACTGCTGGTTGCGAGCTACTACTTTTATGGATCCTGGGACGATCGTTTCCTCAGCCTCATCCTGATATCCACCCTGGTTGATTACTTTGCCGCGCTGGGGATAGAGAACGCGCGCAGGGGAAACAAACAAAAAACGGCTCACCTCTGGCTGACGACCAGTGTACTCGTCAACCTGGGAATCCTTGCAACCTTCAAGTACTTTAATTTTTTCACAGAAAGCTTTGCGGCATTCGCACAAATGTTCGGCTGGTCGGTCTCTGCATTTAGGCTCGACATCATTCTGCCGGTCGGGATATCATTCTACACCTTTCAGACTATGAGCTACACCATCGACATCTTTCGTGCTCGCCAGCAACCGACACGGAACATCCTTGACTTTGCTGTTTATGTCGCATTTTTCCCCCAACTAATGGCCGGGCCGATTGAGCGTTCCAAAAAACTTATTCCCCAGCTGGAAAAACCACGAACAGTCAACGCTGATGGCATCTGTCGGGGATCCTGGCTGATCCTGTGGGGCCTCTTTAAAAAGGTTTACATTGCCGACAACCTGGCTGTCTACTGCGGGTGGGTTTTCGACCGCCATGCAGACCTCGGCGGGCTTGACATTATACTCGGCCTTTTTTCTTTTTTGATACAGATATATTGCGACTTTTCCGGCTATTCCGACATGGCCGTGGGACTAGCTCTGCTGCTCGGGATTAAACTGAGTCTGAATTTCCATCTCCCTTTCTTCGCCAGCAACCCGGGTGAATTCTGGCGCAGGTGGCACATCACCCTCGGCAACTGGTTTCGAGATTACGTCTACGGGCCAATCAGCCGGAAGTACAATCATTTCTGGTCGAAACATGCCGCCCTGATACTCACTATGCTACTGATCGGATTATGGCATGGCGCAGACTGGCATTTTGTTGTATTCGGTGGTATATGGGGCGTGTGTATGGTCGGACATTTATTGTTCAGACCGAAAATTTCAGCTATTTCGAGAAGGTATCGGGACATTAAACCGACCATACATGCCTTGGGAATTCTTTTTACACTCTATTTCGTAATTATGAGTGTCGCCTTTTTTCGCGGACATACCCTGCAACAAGCAACCGAGCTTCTGCTTCGGACTCACACCAACTTCACGTCATCCGTAAACTTCTGGCTCGATTTCAAGTCGGTTATGTTCTACGTCCTGCCATTGATCATTCTCCAAATTTGGCAGTACAAAAAAAGAACACTGGATGTCCTCAAAACAGCGCCATTCCCGATGCGCCTAGGTATCCCCCTGATCCTTTTTCTTCTGTTGGTCACAAATGGAGAACTGGTGGACAATGCGTTCATTTACTTCCAGTTTTAAAGCCTTTGTCAGCGAATACCGAGTCGGTTTGGCCTTGGTTCTCCTGCTTGTCGGCGCTGAATTAATCTTCAGGGTGACCACCTTCGGGCCGACTTCAGTAATAAAACCCTGGCAGTACCTCCCTTTAAGACTTCAATTTTCCGGACTCAAGGAACACGGTGGCAAAAAAGACCCCATCCCCAAACTTGTCGCGAACAGGAATTCGTACTTCAAAGGTGCACCATTTTCGACAAACAGTTTTGGCTTCAGAGACCGTGAATTCAACGTTGTCAAGCCCGAGGGAACTATCCGGATCGCAGTGCTTGGAGCATCTATTACGATGGGTTCCGGCGTAAAGGATCAGGAAATCTACTCCCGGGTGCTTCAAAATTTGTTCACACAGGACGAGCACCCGCAGGTGGAGATCCTCAACTTCGCCATCGGGGGTTATAATTCATCGGATATCATTGCTGTCTACGAAACGCATATCACCCGTTTTAAAGTGGATGTCGTTGTGTTGAATTTCTACCCGGAAAAATCTGATTTTGTGGCAAGAAACTACCGGGACAAGTCCAAGCGGGTAGAATGGCATCACCTGCAACAATATCTCGGCTATTCCTTCATTGCCAACTGGCTTCGCGTCGACATGAACAACTGGCGCAGACACAACCTGGCAAAGGACTGGAAAAAGAGGGGGATCGAGAGTCGTGAAAAAGAGGTCGTGGACAAGCTGGATCTCATAAAAACTTTCAATGCAAATCTCGCCGCAACAGGAATCGATCTTTTTTTGATCAGGCTTCCTCTCCCGGAGAAAGAGGATCAACTTCCGACATCTGTATCATACAACGATAAAAGACAGTCAACCCTCGATTGGCTGCAACGTTTCGATGATGTCTCCTACGTGGACTACGAACAACAACTGGCAGGCAGGATTTCCGATAAAGACATTATCTACCCGGGAGACAATCACCCGAATGCACGCGTCCATCGGCTCTATGCAGAAGCGATCTACGAAGACCTCGAACCGTTCTTGTTCAGTCGATAAATAAGCTATTCTGAAACAATGGTTTTTTGTCGATCGTTTAATTGAAATTGAATTGATTGAGGATTGTATTGACGTGTTGGGTGAAAGATTCCCTGAAATTCTGGATAGAGAATTGTATCGCGTTTTGCTGGCAATCATATGGAGAGATTGAAAGGCTTTCAAAATCCTCGATAGCCTGTCGCAGTGACGCTTCCGTTTGCTCTCCAAAGAAGACACCTGTCGGACTTGAGACCTGCCCCCCACTTATGGTTTCAAGAGCCCCGCCTTTTCCGAATGCGATTACCGGCGTTCCGCATGCCTGGGCCTCGACGGGAGTGATGCCGAAATCCTCCTCCGCGGCAAAAATAAAGGCATTAGCTCTTTGCATGTGATCGCGGAGAACTTCGAAAGGCTGGTAGCCCATAACGTTAACGTTTCTGGTTGCGATCTTCCTGACCAGTTCATACTCGGGGCCGTCACCGATAACAACGAGTTTTTTGTCGGGAAAATTGGCAAATGTTTCGACGATGAGGCGAGTCTTCTTGTAAGGAACCATCCTTCCGGCCGCCAGGTAAAAGTCTTCCTTCTTCTCAACCAGCTCAAAGCTTCCGGTATCGACAGGCGGGTAGATCGTTTCGGCGTCACGTCCGTAGCATTGCCTGACCCGTTCCGCGACAAAATCGGAGTTGGCGATGAAAGAGTTAACCCGTCCCGAATTGTTTTTATCCCAGGTACGAAGTCGATTCAGGACCGCATCCAGGAAAAAGCGCTTCATCCCCCTGCCGTAATTGTATTCCTGCAAATATTGATTTCGAAAAAACCAGGCGTAGCGCATGGGAGTATGGATATAGCAGATATGGGGTTGATCCTTGCGGGTCACAACACCTTTGGCGATGGAATGGGAGCTTGAGAGAACAACATCGTAACCGGACAAGTCGAGGCGTTCGATGGCTCTGGGCATCAGAGGGAGGTATTTACGAAAGTGAGTGCGGGCCAGGGGCAGGTTCTGGATGAACGTGGTCGCAACCGGCTTATTCTGTATGAAATGTCTTTGGCCTTCCGGCAAAAAATCGACGAGGCTGAACAGGTCGGCCTCCGGAAAGCAGTTAAGCATCTGTTCCAGGACCTTTTCCGCACCTGCGTAGGTGACCAGCCAGTCATGAACGATAGCGATCTTCATGACATGTCACGCCTGCGTCTTGTCGGATAAAGACAATACGATCTGAACAAACTCTTTTGTGCTTTCCTCCCAGTTTGGCCACTGAAAGTCTTTTTTCTCGACCTTCACCCCCATGTTCTTATCTCTGACCCATTGTTCAAGCTGATCGGCCAAAGACTCCGGAGAAGTGAGATCGAAAAAATGGCAATGCCCTTTGCCGATTTCGACAAAAGACGGTATCTCACTGGCAAACATTTCGAGCCCCTGCATCAAACCTTCGACGACGGGGAGACCGAAACCTTCGGCGATCGACGGGCACACCATGCAATCGGCCCTTTTTATCGTTTCGGCCAAGTCATTGTCATGGGCATTGGCAAGGTGCAACAGTCGCGTGCCGAAATCTTCGTGTCTCTCGATGCGTTCAATGATATCGGTGTTTTTCCACCCTCTCCGGCCGACAATAATCAGGGAAACATTGACATCTCTTTGGCGCAGGATGTCATAAACATCAAGCAGGAACGCGTGGTTCTTACGCGGTTCGATTGTGCCGACGGTCAGCATGGCTCTTCCCGGTGTATTCCAGATCGGCTGAAGATACCCGGGATTCACATTTGATGAAGAGACCAAGTCGAGCTCGGCCCCGAGCCGGAATGAACCGCTCTGATGCTTTTTCTCGCGGAGATCGGGGTGCTCTATTAAATATTTTTCCAGGGAATCCCGTGTCGCTTCGGAGTTTGTGATAAAGAAATCCGCCATCGGGACAATACGTTTAAACCAGTCGACATATCCCCTTCTCGTAATTTCTTCACACGTTTCAGGGAGCAGCAAGGGGAACAGGTCATGGAACATGGCGCCAACCTGGATACCCTGTTCGCTTTGCGCTTCCGCCAAAGCCTCCAGCATATCGTGAGATCGCCATGTCGAATCGACCAGGGCAACGATATCCCCGCGGCGAAAATTCACGAACCGTCCTCGCAAAACGTTTATTGGATTATGCAACAGCCCCATCAAGAAATAGGGCAGCTCCAACTTGAGTGAAGATTTCACCTCGTCGGAGGCCGTCTCATTAGAGATCGTTTCTGCTGCACCGAATTTTTCTGCAAGTTTTCTTTTCAGAAGTACCGGATTTAACAAGTGGATATGGAGGGCATGAAAAAGGAGACGTCGGACTATTCTATTTAACCTTGCAAAAAAGTAGGGCTTTACCTTGATTTTTGAGTCGAGGCTGCAAAATCCGAAACCTGTCCAGATGATCGGCTTGATCTCAAGCTCAGCACCCCCCATATCAAGGCCGTGATTGGCAAGATTCCTGACGACCCGCTGGATGCCGCTGTTTCCACCATTGTAGTAGGTATGAGTACACTCGATAAAAAGTCTTCGTTTGTTTTCCATGATCAGTTGTTTCCCCACTCCCCAAATTGCAGATTACAGCGGATAGCCATGTTTTGCGAGGTCAAGGTTGAACGTTTCGGCAAGCCAACGGTTTCCGGATTTTGTGGTCTCCGAAATTTCCTTTTTCCAATGCGGGGACAGGGTCGCCTTGGCAGGGACATCATCCGAGTTCGTTTCAAACAGTTGCTTGCGGTATTTTCTGCCTTTGCAAGTGGCCACAAGCCTGGCTAAGGGCTGATGGTTCAACTTCATCAAGAAATCAAGCTGCCCTTTCGTGGTTCGTTTATTGTTGTGCTTGTCGCTGGCCAGAGTAACCCCAAGATCACTGTCGATGCCGATAAATTGGCAGATGTCGGAGTAGTATTGCTCCGAGTTTGCTATCAGTTCCTCGAAAACAAAAACACCGACATTCTCCCGGCCGAACAGCTCCAGCGCGGTTTCGATGTTTCGGCTGTAGGTCAGAACATTTTCCAGGCCATCGTGGCGGGCCACCCTTTTTTCGAACCATTGATCGACGTCAATATAAGGTTTCATCCCCATCCAATGTCTGTTCCTTTTCACGAAGTTGCCGCCGATATCCTGGAGATATTCTGAAGGGACCTGCGTCAGCGGGTTACGGAGGGTCAGCATAATGCGGCAATTTTCGAATACCGAAGAGATCAGCTTCATTCGCAGCAAATGTTTTTCGATGGGGACATTTCCCAACCCCTCCCAGGACCCGAGCATCACCTTGAACGAACCTGTTTTTGCAGAAAGAATCTCTTGGAAAAAATCTTTTTTCTCTTCAATGTTCGTACGGTCGGATGTTTTCCAGACCAAAGGGCTCAGATTTTCAAAAATTTCTTTTGTCGCACACCCTTTGGGGTGGCTGCTTTTGACGTCCTTTCCCAGGTAGAACACTTCCGGGTGTTTGGTAAAGAGCGCCTTCTGCAACGTTGCTGTTCCCGTCTTGGGCAAGCCGATATGAAAAACAAAAGGTACGTCCATTTTATTCCCCCGGGTTGAAATAACCGTTTTTGCGCAATTCAAGCCCGCAATTCTCTTCCAGCCAAAGATTGCCGGCTCTCGTTGTTTCGTAGACCCTGTCCTGCCATTCCTGTGAAAGTGGGGCGTGGGCTTTGTCGCCGATGACAACAGGCGAGCCATCCTTGCCGAGTCCGATAAGTTCCCGGCGGCTCTTTTTATCTGCCATCCGGAACTGGAGAGACCTCACCGCTGACGAAGTGATCTCCTTGAGAGTTTGAATCTGGTGAGTGGTCCAGCGGCTGTTATCCACGTTCGCCTTGACCAGGGAAAGACCTTCTTCGGCATCGATTTCCATCGTTTCGCTGATGTTTCTGAAGAAGCGATCATGGTCCGCAATCAGTTCTTCGAACAGAAAGACATGGACATTTTCAACTCCGAATTGCTCGGCATATATCTGGATGGTCTCCGGGTACTGGAGGTGTGGAAGAACCTCGCCGTGAAAATTTTCGTCCATCCATTGATCGATCGTTCGATAATAAGGGGGGCGTCCTCTCTTGGCCCGCGCTCCGATATTGTCTCTTTTCAATTGCTGAAAGTATGCCGATTCCAGCAAGGCGATCGGTTTGCGCAGGGTCATGATGATTTTCGCTTCGCCAAAGACCTCTTTAAGGTTCCTCGCTCGAACTTTTCGTTTCTCAAGGGTGTCGGTCGAGTACGATTCCCATGACCAGACCGGCAGCAGGTTTTGCTTTTCTGCCGGTTCCATGATCTTTGCCAGGAGCTCTTTGCAGGCCGGGAAGTCCGGGTTGTTCAGATCGCCATACACGGTACGACGAACCAACGCCTTGAGCGACGGAGATTTTCCAAAACCGGCCCGACGCTTTTCACTTTTCAAAAAGAATTCCTTCAGCGATTCCCGGCAGGCGTCGAAATCGAGTTTATAAAGATTTCCATAGGCGATCTGCTGCATCAGGTCGCAAACCTGACGATTGAGGCAGAAATTGTATTTCCGGTAGCCTTTGAAAATATGCCCATCAAATCGCCCCAGATAATAGATCTCACTATGATTATTGAACAACCGCCACTGCAGAGTCTTGGTGGCGGTTTTCGGCATCCCGATATGGATAACCGGGATGCGCTCTTTTCCTTGATTCGGTGTCATCTTTACTCCTGTATGGACCTCAACATAAACTTTATCTGGACCTACACGGGGTAGCCGAGCTCCTCGAGAGGGAGGTTGAATTCATCGGCGATCCAGCGATTTCCTGACCGTGTCGCGTTACGTATATTCTTATCAAGAGACGGAGGCAGCGAAACCTTGGCAGGGGTTCCATCTCCGATATTTCGTCGGTACATCTGACGACGATATTTTTCCCCACCCATCATCATGAACAGGTTGCGCCAATAGGATTTCCCGATCTTCTGCATATATTTCAACTGCCCCTGGGATGTCCTTTTGTTTTTGTGAACAGATTTTGTCAACCGGACGCCCTCAGCAGGATCAACTCTTATAAATTCGCAGATCCGTTGATAATAGAGATCGGGGTCCTTTATCAGGTCTTCGAACAGAAACACCCCGACATTTTCTCTCCCCAAAAGCTCAACTGCGGTTTGAATGTTTTTCGCGTAGGCAAAAACACTTTCCAGCGAACCTTCTTCACTTTTTTGTCTATCAACTTTACGGCTGAACCACTCTTCTAAACCAAGATATGAGGCATTCCCCATCCACTTGCGTTTTCTTTTTATAAAATTACCTTCAATGTTCTGCAGGTATTCGGAAGGAATTTGAGTTAAGGGATTTCGTAAAGCAATAATTAAACGGCAGGAACCAAATACAGCCTTGATTCTCTTTAGCCTCTTCTCGTGCCGCTTTGAACCGGCGTTCCCGAGGCTCTCCCAGGAGCAGACCAGCTTTTTGGAAGGATCGACATCCTTGAGAAGATCCTGATGCAACGTCTTTTTCAAATCCGTCACATTCTGTTCTTTTGAAAAATCCCACAGCAATGCCTTGAAAAAACGATAATGCTCCTGAGTCAGGCAACCCTTCGTAATGTTGTTTTTAATATGCTTGCCGAAAAATTCAATTTCCGGATGCCCTGGGAAAAGCGATTCCTGAAGTGTTGTCGTACCGGTTTTGGGCAAACCGACATGAATCAATAGCTCCCTGTCTTCAAATTGCATATACACTCCTGAAGTCAATCTGATCCATTTTTTTGGTTAAATCGGGTATCCGTATCTTTCGAGGGGGAGGTCGAAGTTATCGGCAAGCCATCGATGTCCCTCCCCGACGGCGCTCTTGATCTCTTCCACCAAACCTTCCGGCAAAATCGTTTTTGCCGCCTCCCCCCCGGAGAATCTGTTGAAACTTCTCCTTCTCGACTTTTTCGGCAAGAGCCACGTGCCATATCTCTTTAGCCAGGAGGAGTTTATTCCCTTCAAAAAATCGATCTGCGCTTCCTTGATTCTTTCATGGAGGTGGCTTTGACTGGTCAACTCAATTCCGATACTCGTTTCAACAGCCATGAACTCGCAAATAGAACGGTAATATTCGGCAGGATTTTCCTTCAATTCCTCAAAAAGAAAAACGCCGACATTCTCTTCACCCAGCAGTTCGACGGAGGCACGAATACATTCCGGGTAATTAAGGAGTGGCGCGGCTTTCGGCCCGAACATTTTTCTCCGTTTGTACCAATCGTCAATGGACAGATATGTGCTGGGCCCCATCCAGGGCTTTGCGCTTTTGATATAGTGCCCTTTCAGGTTCTGCAAATACTCAGATGGCAACATTTTCAGAGGATTTCGCAACGTGATCATTATACGGCAACGACCGAAAACAGCGACGGCCTTCTTGAGCATTTCAATATGCCTGTCCGTTGATAGTTGACCGAGTTCTTCCCAGGAAGCGACGAGGTGCTGGCCCGGCTGAACATCGGGGAGGAGCTGGTCCCGTACGAGCCGTTCGACCTTGTCCTGGTCAACGGGCTTGTTGTAATTCCAGAGGATGTTTTCGAGGACCTGGTAAACGAGATCGTTACGACATTTTTGTTTCGACCTGTTTTCCTTATTGATGACCTTCCCCATATAATAGATCTGGGGATGCTGCAGAAATAACGCACGCTGTATCGTGGTCGTACCCGTCTTCGGCAACCCGAGATGGAGGAGTATCCCTTTGCTTTCAGGGGTCATTCGCCCCCCCCTGAATTGTAATACCCGTATTCCTTAAGCGGCAGTTCGAACAGCTCCTCGAGCCACAGGTCTCCGGGGTGAACAACGGCCCGGATCTTTTCCCGCCATTCCTTGGGGATCGGCGCCTTCGCAACTTTTTCACCGACAACGGGGATCCCTTTTTCAGACAATCCGAGCAACCGGTTTCGCATCCCCCTGCCGGCACATTTGAATATCAGGGATTGCGCCGTTGACGACCGGAACTTCTTCAGCGTTTCAATTTGGTGCGTTGTCCACCTGCTGTTGTCTTTGCTCCCCTGCAGAAGGCGCAGACCTTCCTCCTCGTCAACACTCATTATCCGGCATATTTTTTTGAAGTAGCGTTCAGGGTCAGCAATGAGTTCTTCGAACAGCAGGACATGCACGTTATCCTTGCCGAACAGGTCGACATAAGCCTGGATGGTTTCCGCGTATTGCAGGTGCGGAAAAATTTCCCCCTCGTAATTTTCACGCAGCCAGTCATCGATACTCCGATAATAAGGTCTGTCGCTGAACTTAGAGGCCCGGTAAACATTGTCGCGTTTGAGCTGTTCGAAGTAAGCAGACTCGAGAAGTGCCATCGGTTTACGGATGGTCATGATGATCTTTGCTTCAGCGAACACTTCTTTGAGATTTTTCGCCCTGAACCGTCGCTTGGAGAGGATGTCGGTCGAATAGGATTCCCAGGACCAGACCGGCAACAGGTTTTCCTCACCGGCCGGCTCGAGGATCTGGCGCAACTGTTCACGACATGCGGGGAGGTCGGCATAAAACACGTTGTCGTACGCGATTTGCTGCATCAACTTTTGAACGGCTTTGTCCCGGCAGCAATCGAGTCGCAGGTATTTATTGTCGAAGTGGGGGCCGTCGAAACGGCCGAGGTAAAACACCTCGCTGTGATTGGCAAACAACCGCCACTGCAGTGTCGTCGTGGCGGTTTTAGGCATTCCGATATGGATGACAGGAACTCTGCTCATGAAGGCTAAACCCTGACCGATTCTTTTTGATGCTTGACCATGGCGGCATAGTAGCCATTGATCTTCATCAGTTGTTCATGGGTGCCATCCTCAACCAGCTGGCCTTCATCCAGCACGAGGATTCTGTCGGCTTCGTTGACCGTCGAAAAGCGGTGTGAAACAAACAGTACGGTTCTGTCCTTGGCATATTCCCTGATCGCCCGGAACATCGACGCCTCGGCATTCATGTCGAGGTTTGAGGTCGGTTCGTCGAGAATCAGGATAGCGTCTTCGCGCGCCATGGCCCGGGCGACGGAGAGCAGCTGCCACTGTCCCCCCGACAAAGTCACTTCACCGAACATTTTGCCGAGGTGGGTATCAAAACCGTGTGGAAGTTTTTCGATAAAATTCAACAGGCCGACTTTGGCGGCAAGATCCTTGACGGTTTCCGGTTTGTCATGGAGTTCCTCCCAGTTGCCAAAAGCGATGTTTTCGTAGACGGTCGCTTCGAACTGGATCGGTTTTTGGAACACCATGGCGATGTGATCGTGCAGCCAGCGCAATGAAAGATCCCTTGAATCGACCCCGTCGATTATGATTTTTCCCTGTTCGATATCGTAGAGGCGGGAGATCAGCTTGCTCAAGGTACTCTTCCCGGCTCCGTTGTTGCCGACGATCGCGACTTTCTCACCCGGGGAGATCTTTAAAGACAGGTTACTGATAACCTGTTTGCTCGTCTCCGGATAAACAAATGAGACATCCTCGAGGACAATTTCACCCCGGATCTTCCCGGGGGAAACCCCTCCTTCCAGTATCTGTCGGGGCTTTTCATCGAGAAATTCAATCAGGGGTACAATCAGGAAGGCGGCATCGGCCCCGGACGCCAATGAGTTTGAGACATTGGTCATGCTTCTCAATGTCCGCAAGGTCGCCATCATGAAAGCGACCATAGCGCCCGCCTCCATGGCCCCCAGGCTGAATTGATAAGTCAGCCAGACAACACCCGATACCAGCACACATAGATAGAACAAGGCCGCGATGACAAGTCGAACGGATACTTTCTTCAGGATCTGGATCTTTTCCAGGATGATCGAACGTGAGTTTGTTTCGAAGCGTTCGATCAATTCCCCGGCCAGCCCCAGGATTTTTGCTGCCGAGGTACTTTCGGCATCGGTAAGAAGCGTAGTGAAGTACCTGGAAAGACGCTTTTTCTGGGTCGTTTTAATCTCGAGGTTATACTTTTCGACAGCGCTTAAACTCCGGATAAAAAGAAGCGGGATCCCCGCGACAAAGAGCAACACTGCGAGTAAGGGTTGCAGATACGCCATCAACCCGAACAGGGAGACGATCTGGACACATCCCGAAAGGCTTGAAAGTGCCGTCTGTGCCGGGCCGAATGCTCCGTTTCCACCGCCGCTGCTGCCAGCCCTGAAAAGCTTGTTGAGGGCGCTGCTTTGCTCAAAGAAAACCACGTCCATGTTAGCGGCGTGAGAATACAATTCCTTTTGCAGGCCAACGCTGGTTTCATCAGCCAGACGATAACGATTGAAGTTCCTTACCTCTGCCAAGATAAATTCCAAAGTCAGCAGAACAATAACAATTCCCAGCCAGCCGAGGAGCGTTTCGAAACCTCCGGGTTCCTGGGGGCCCATGTCCTTGAACTTGCCGACCAGGATTCCGATGGCTCCGGTTGCGGCCACAGGGATGACGGATTCGATGGCAAAACAACAAATAATGGTGACTAAAAGTTTGCGCGAAGTTTTCCAACAGAAGCTAAAAGACCAGAAAAATGCCTTTTTGAACTTGCTTAACGTTTCAGAATTGACTGTTAATTTTTTTTTCTTTTGCATAGTTTTTTTATTCGCACAAACTCAGTCGAGTGCTTTAAAAAAAGTTGGGGCGGCAACCATTTCTCTGGCTAGAAATTTTTATGGAATCAAGATTTGTCGGAAAGGGAATGAAACCAAGCTGGCTTTTAAGAGATTTGTTCCTAAACCCATCAATTTTTTCAGAAGCTGGTGCTTAATCGACCATTTTCAGTGCCGTAACTGCCACCCCTCGCTAATATGTTGAAAATCTCGAGGAATGTAGCATATTGGGGGTCTCCATTGCACTTAAAATATTTGTCCATATTTCGAGAATCGACTATTAAATCAGGGAGAGATCTGAATGGAAGCGGCTTTTCTGGCGTGCTAGTGCGCGTAAGCACACCCTACCAGAACGAAAACTGGGAAAACAATATACACGTTGTCCAAACCGACGTATCGCCTCCCATCAAAGGCTGCACACTGAAAGTAAAGAGGAACAGATAAAAGCCATCAGGGAAAAACGAATGGCTGAACTACGCACAGACCCGGTTCCGCCCAAGTTTTTTGGCTCTTTCGAGCCTCTTATTGGCCGCGGATAAAATACGATCTGCCTCTTTTATATCGGTAAGATTTTCGACCACACCGAAGCTGGCCGTAATTTGAAGCTCACCCGGCTTCTGCTTGTTTTGGACCGGCTCTTCCGGCCGCTTGCGGGGACGGCCAGGTCGGCGCAGCAGAAAGGTTCTCGAAGCGATCGATGAGCGCAGCATATCCAGCGCCGGGAGAAGCAGGGAAGGCCTCTTGCCGGGGAAGACCATAGTAAATGTCTTGCCTTCATTGCGAAACAGCCTGCCGCCGTAATGAAACTTGTAAAAACGGTTGGCCATCATCCGCAAGACCTGATCTCCAACCTTGCGCCCGTGAACAGAATTGATCTCCTGCAGATTATCAACTTCGGCAACGACCAGGGTATAACTCGAGCTGAGTTTTCCCAGGTATTCGTATAGCGCTTTTTTACCGGGCAGCCCGGTCACCTCATCGCTGTAAGAGACGAAATGGCGTGCTGTCAAAGTTCCCAGGGTCGAAGCAAGGGCAGCACCAGTGAACCAGAAAGCGGCTTCCTCCGGCCGTACCAGCGCTAACGCCATGGCGATGTAAGACCAACACAGTGTTCCCTCAAAGGTCGAAGGTTTGATAACGGCGCGCCAGACAACAGCCATTCCGCACAACAACATGGCCACCCAACCGGCCTGGGTCAGCACATCGGGAATCGCCCACGGCAAAGCCAACCACTCTCTTGACAGAACCGACACTGTTTCCGTCATATACGTGCGCCCGAGCCAGATCAGCCCCGCTACCTCGGCTGCCATCGTAGCGATGAAGAGAGGAGCGACGATGCTGGCCAGGCTCCGCTGCTCCTTCATCCGCGCAATCCAGGCAAAGTTGAAGGGAAGTGCGATGCTGGAAACCAGCAGGACAAACAGGGTCGGCTCACCGGCCGGCATGAATTGCACCGCCCCGGCAAAAGACATGAACAACAGCAGCAGAAACACCAGGCGCGCCCGGCGGTAATGAATCCCGCAGTATATCCCGACGACAAAGACAAACAGGCCGACAGCCTGCCAGAGCGGAGTCAACGTCGCCGTCTCAGGTGCACCGAAACTCAGGGCAAATATTGCCAGGAACACCGCGCCGCCGGGGTACAGGTACATCCAGAAAAAACGTTTCATGGAGCCTCCTCTCTGCCCGAATATCCGGAGGGCTCAGATCCTACGAACTTCTATCCTAGCGTTATGTCAAAAGAATTTTGTTAACTTCTGAAATCTCTTTTTGTCTTCTTTTAATTTTTTCACAAAATCGACCATTTGCAAGCAAATCCATATAAATTTATGCGCAAAATTAGACACATACCCATTTTTCAGGCTCAACCCTCCAACAAACAAAAGGGACCGCTCGAAGCGGCCCCTTTTATCGTTAATTTTTCAGAAAATAATTACTGAAGCGTAAAGTCGGTCGACAGACTGTTGCCATCCCAGTTGTAGCCATCGAGGACGACATTGGACACACTTGCACTGTAATTCCCGGTTGGTGTCCCGCCGACACCTCGCTTGTTCGGCGTCGACGTCTTCCATGTCGCCTCGGCATAGCCGTCGGCATCACTCGGCCCGGTAGTGAGAGACAGGCTCTGAGGCCCGCTGATTGCAAAGTCAGCTACCGCGTTAGACAGCGGCAGACCAGTAGCCTGGTCGACCATTCGAACCCGGATGACGATACTGTCACCAGCGGAGAACGTCGTAGCAACGACCCATACCGTTGTCGAGTTCTTCCCTTTACCGCTCTTGACGTAACTCCCGGTCTCGAGTGAAGTCGCCGAGATTACAGCCTGTCCCTGGGCATTCGGAACAGCACAGAGGATATTGCTGAAACCGGACTCGCAACCGGCATACAGAGTCGTGACCTTGTAGCAGACCTCCGAGCCGTTGGTCAGTCCGGTGTCGGTGTAGATCGTCGACTTGCCGACTTCGGCAACCAATTGCGACTTTCCGGCCTGGTCGTAATAGATACGGTAGCCGGTCACCTGCGGGTCGTTACTGTGCTCGTCGCTCCAGGTAATGGTCACTTCACCGTTACCCGGCGTAGTCGAAACCAATACCGGAACCGGCGGGGTGCAGGAAGATGGAGGCGAACCCCAGGTGGCGCCGGTCATGGCAACCGGCACGATGCCGGCCACGGCGACGCCGCTGCCGTCAAGGCCGTGATTGTGGAACCAGAGGTCCCATATAGTGTCGCCCCATGCCTTGAGCTTGGCAAAAAACGGATCGCTCTGGATAATGTAGGTTTCGTTCCCTCCGGCCGGGTTGA
>PKTZ01000037.1 GCA_002868925.1 Desulfuromonas sp.
TGACGGTGGCGCCGGTGTCAACTACGCGGCACCTGGTGATGAGAACGGTACCTGTGCAACGGTTGACTGTCACTACAACAACGGCACCCCGGCTTGGAATGCTGCAACGACTGCGGCCCCGGCCCGTTGCGACAACTGCCATAATAACGGATTGGAAACAGCTGATACGCTTGACAATGCTGCTCCGAACCGCGGTTGGCACCTACTCCATGTTGTTGATGCGGATTCCGACTACGTAAATGACTGTGCTGAGTGTCATGGTGCGAATGACGGCAGTCACACCAGTCATGGTACGGTGGGCGATGGTCCTTCGTTCAACAGCGCTGTACTGAGCAATTGGGATAGCACTAATAATACCTGTACCAATAACTGTCATACCGCAGGTACCGATGACTGGATCGAGACCAGCAACCAGGCTGCCCAGACCGGAGCCTTGGTCTGTAACGACTGTCACGGTTCCGACAAGATCCTGGATGCTGTAGCTGCTGTTGGCGGTGCCTTCAACGGCTCCGATGAGCCGACCTCGAATGCCCACCAGGCTCACCTGACCAACGGTCTGTCCGTCCTCTCGGGTGGATGTACCGAGTGTCACCCGCATGCCGGTACCCTCGGTGACAGTGCCAACACCAAGCACGTTGATGGTGGTTCGACCGGTGTTGCAACCAACGTCGATCTCGACGGCACCAACATCACGTCGCCGACCGAGACGACCGCGGCTTGGGATAACACCTGTACCAACATCTGTCACAGCCTCGGTACCGACGACTGGACCACGACAGGCCTGACCTGTAACAGCTGCCACAGCGGTACTTACGTCGGTGGCGACTACAGCTCGACCGGTCAGCATGGTGTCCACAACAGCACGCAGCCGAGCGCCTACACCGACGCTGCTGCCAATAACTCGACCGCAGGGTCTTACGACTTCACCTGCGCGAACTGCCACGGCAACACCGGAATCAACCACATGAACAACACTCCGGATGTGGCTCTCGGTGACTACAGCGCCGGCAACTGTAACAACAACAGCTGTCACCAGGACGGCAACGCCGGTGCTGCAGCCCTGACCGCCAACTGGACCACCGGCTGGGTCGGTGATGACAGTGATGCCTGTAACAACTGTCATGACAACGCTCCGGGCACCGGTGCCCACAGTGTGCATGCGATCGGCATCCATGCCGAGACCATCTACGACCTGGCCAACGGCGGTGTCGAGACCTTCCCGACGGCCGAGGCGGGTGATCCGCATGGTGATGCAGCGATTGCTACGACTATCAACTGCAGCACCTGTCACTTCAACACCACCACCGACTGGTACAACGCACACGATAGCCGCTGCGTGAGCTGTCACGACACCAGTAACACCAACCTCGGTGACAACGCGATCACCATTACCGATAAGTCGGTCCATGTCGATGGCACCAAGGATATCGCCTTCATGAACATCAACTTCAAGTCGAAGGCGCAGCTCCGCGATGACATCACCGCGGTTACGGAAATCAATAACAACTGGACCCGTACCAACGGTTACAAGGCCGATACATCCTACGATGTTGCGAGCAGCAACCTGAATACAGATGACTTCGCGGATACGACTTGTACCGTAGCTTGCCACAACGGCAACGATGTCACCTGGACAACCCCGGTTGCCGGCGGTGACTGCTCCAAGTGTCACACCGAGTTGCCGCAGTAAGGATGAAACGCTAACCCGCATTCATGGAGGAAACGATGAAAAAATACATGAAGCCAAAAGTTGTAGGGAGCGGTAACGTTCATCCCTGCTAACACAGAAAACACGAATTAATATTCGTAAAGAAGGGCCGGGGAATTTCCCCGGCCCTTTGTTTATCTGTAGATGACGTTTGCAAAGAGGATAGTGTAAGATATGCCTATTATGAGTTCGATTTTCAGACTTCTATTGATCACGATCTGCGCATTGCCCCTGATGGATGTTCAGGTCAATGCCACTTCCCTGTCCGGTAAGGCGTCGTACGGTGATCGTCCGGTCTCCGGTGTCGTCGTGGCGGCATTTCCGGTGTCGAGCCTTTCCCTCGCAGGTAAAGCTCCCCATCAGTCTGAAATGACGGGTGAAGACGGCCTCTTTGCCATCGAACTTCCGCCGGGGCAATATTACCTGCTGGCAAACGGGAAGGATCTGTTCAGTTACTACGGACGTAACCCGCTATCGGTGCCGGAAGAGGGGCTCGCTGAAATCAACCTGATGATGGTGGAGAGCGGCGGGAAAAGCCCCCGGTCCGAGGTCTATTTTGATTCCGGTGTCGTCGGCACAGTCACCCACAATGGAAAACCGGTCTCTGGCGCTTCCATGTCGGTCTATACCGACCTTTCGAGTCACCTCAAGGGGTTCGGCTTCGGTGCGTCGCCACCGACTGACGAGAGTGGGTATTTCGAGCTGCCGCTAGATGCCGGCACCTACTACCTGGTGGTGCGTCTCCGGCAGAGCGGCGAGTTTGCCGGTCCGCTCCGGGCCGGTGATCTGTTCGGGTATTATCCCCTGAACCCGCTTTCGCTGAAAGTGGGAGAAGTTTCACGGATTATTATCCCACTGATAGAGGTTCCGGCAAAGGTCGAGAAATTTGCATCGACCCTGTTCGGCGAAACGACGATCAGCGGAACGATCGTCGATGTCGACGGAAAGCCGCTACCCGGCATGAGGGCCTTGCTCTATACTGATAGCTCGATGCTGAACCGGCCGGAGTACGTATCGCGGCCGACCGGTAGTGACGGGAAGTTTGTCCTCTCTTTTCCGCAGGGCGGGACCTATTTCCTGGCGGCCCGTGATCAACTCGGAGGCACCCCGGCACCCGGGGAGCTGTATGGACGCTTTGCCGGGAGTGAGGATGGATCGTTGACTGTTAAGGATGGGAAGACGGTTGAAGGGGTGAAGGTTATGGTTGAAGAGGTTTGGTAGGTTTTGGATGGGGACACTTCCCGAAGTTCAGGGAAGTGTCCCCGGGTTCATCGGCGCCCCGCCGCGAGGCGAAAATCAAAAGCAATACAGCTCGTTGGTATTACTTTTTCCGCGCTTAATTTATCAATGGGAATTATTTTTGGATTGATTCTCCTGCCCAACCTTTTCGATACGGATATCGTCTATCAGAACCGGGTCTCGACTGTGCGCCCCATCCCGATAGAAAACCAGGTGAATCATCTCTGTTTTGGGTGTGGTCTGAAACTCGAACGATCTTTCTTCCCATTCGATCGATCCGGTCAATTCAATTCCAACTGATGATCGGAGAAGGTGCTTTTTAGTCGTCTCCTCGGTGTATTGCTCGCCATCCCAGAGAAATTCATCGAATTCGAGAACACCTATCCCGGTCTTTGCATCCTCGGGCAACTCTGCGCGGATACGATAGCTGACGTGATAGGTTGTTGCCGGCTCGACCTTAAGCGGTGCAAAGAAGGCAACAGAGTCGATGGTATTGACGCTGCGGAAACTCCAGGCCTTGTTGCCATCCTCCCGGTTGGAGAGCAGCCCGGATACCTTGTTAAGGTGATCGATAAAGGTCAGCCAGAAGGGATGCCGCTCATCGTCCGGAGCCGGTTGATAATCTCCGACCCGGGGGAAGATTGAAAGCACAGGTTTCGCCTGAAAATCTTCGAACAGCGGCGGGGTCGGTGGAATCCGTTCCTGTTCCTCAGCCTGGTCTGGACTTGCCTTCTGGGTAGGAGTCTCAGCTTTGTCAGAACGATCACACCCGGCAATGAGCAACAGGCTTAAGGCGAACAGGGCAGAAATAATCAAGCGAGAACGTAGCATTATTCACTCTTCCCACTGTCTTGCGTTTGTGCTGGTTTCGGATTTTTGATATCCTCTGCCAGTCGCTCGAGGAAGTCGGGCATCCCACTATGGAAGCTCTTCGACCAGGGGAGCTGCTTGAGTTGATCGACAATAGCTAGCGCTTCATCGATGCGACCGAGATCGGCCAGCATGTTAACTTCTGTGATACGCAGAATCGGGTTCTCCGGGGTGGCGGCAATCGCTTCACGGATCATCTCAAGCCCCTTTTCCAGATCCCCATTTTCAAGCAGGGTGGCTGCCAACTGCTCCCATGCTGTGGCGTAGCCCGGGTCGAGGCGGATCGCCGTTCTCAGCAGGTTCAGTGCTTCAGCGTTCCGTTTCTGCATAGATCTGAGCTTGGAGAGAGCATAGACGAGGGGTGCGCTGTCCTGGTTGGCCAGAGATGCCTTCTCCAGTAGTTCCTGTGATTTTGATTCCATGTACATCTTGCCGACATACATGGAATCGGCATGAAGTTTCCAACTTGTGGGCATTTTCTCGAGCAGTACCGGATCCTCGATCATCCTTGCCAATGCCGCAGTCAGAAAACGGACATCGAGTGAAAATGCCTGCTCGCTGGTCGAGGCGGAGAGAGTGGTCGCATAGACCTGCCACTTCTTTCCGGCGATTTCTGAGGCTGTCTGATGCAAGATCGTGTAAAGCGGTGTTGCCACTTCGTTTTTGAACAGACCCTTGAAATAGCTGGTGTCAAAGTGAACGACTACCGGTTCCTGGAAATCGGGTAGTCGGGTCGGGTGAACAACGCGCAGGGAAATACCGCGCATCTTCCCGGTAAAGACGCCGTCGGCGTATTCGAGGGTGTTCCCTTCTGGTGGAGTCAACAGCCCGGTGTCGACCAGCTGCTTGCGGAAGATGTCGAGCCGGAGCTCTTCGATCGGGTTGCGGGCC
>PKTZ01000087.1 GCA_002868925.1 Desulfuromonas sp.
ACCTTCTCTTCCGAATAGAAGACTTCGGTCCCGGAACGGTTGTTGGCCAGACCGAACCCGACAAAACCGTCGTGGATCAGCCGCGGCAGATACGGTTCGATCGCCGCGAACAGTTCATCGACCGGCATATAGGGAGAGTAGAAGACGTCCGGCATGCCCGGCTCGCCTTTCTGTACCGGTTGTTCATTACGGTAGAATTCGAGGATCAGAAACGCCTCGTCGACGCTGCTGTCGCAGAAGGCGCGCAGGATATCAGGAACTTTTTGCGGCGAGGCGGCGATGGTGAAGCGGTAGGAGTCGGCCGTATTCTCCAGCAGGGAGAAGGTGTATCCCTGGCGCAGATGATTCCGGTGACGGCGCAATTCCCTCGGCCAGAGTTTGATGCCGAGGGGCAATTCGTAAGGTGTACTGCTCAAGCTGACTCAACCTCAATAAAAAAACGTTGTATAAGCGACCCGATAAAACGGTGTCGAATATCGGCAAAAGTTAAATGATTTAGGGTGTAAAGTCAATATTTACCGCGCAAAAACAGCGCTTTATTTTTAATAAAGCCGTTTTATCGTTAATAAAAATTAGTTGACTTTTATGACCCTTTTCGCTATATCCTGCGGGGGTTGAGCAGAAATAAAACCATTTTCTATTAAATGTCTGAATCTTCAATAAATTTTGTTGTCTGAATCACGTAACGGCATGTTCGCCAAAACACACTGTTTATTTAAAGGGATGAAAGATGTCTAAAAAAGCAATCGTACCATCATTGGACAATCCATTTGCCCCGCCGGAGACCGTCGACTTCACCATTCCGGGTGAGATCGCCGGGGAGGCCGGTGGCTATGAAGAGGTCATGCAGGAAGGCCATGATCTGATCGAGCGGCCGATCAAGTCGGTCAAGATCGGTCAGATCGAAAAGCAGCACTTCAAGAAAAGAATGACCGTCTGGGAGCGGATCAAGGTCCTGACCCAGGATGACCCGAACATCCTGTTCCAGAACTGGGGCAAGAACCTCGATGGTGCATCGCTGGTGACCGGCATCCTCAATATTCACGGACGCGATGTTGCCCTCTACGGTCACGACTTCACCGTGCGCGCCGGTTCGATCGACGCGACCAACGGCAGCAAGCTGGCCAAACTGTTCAACATGGCCGGCGAAAAAGGGATCCCGGTTATAGGCATGAATGATTCGGCCGGCGCCTTCGTCCCGGCCGGTGTCGGTGGCCTCGATGGCTACGCCGAGGCGTTCACCGCCCTGCGCAAGATCAGCGGTGTTGTCCCGTCGATCATGTGCATGTTCGGCTTCAACGCCGGTGGCGGCTCCTACCTGCCGCGCCAGGGAAGCTTCGTCATCCAGCCGAACGACACCTTCTTCGGCCTGACCGGACCGGGCGTCGTCAAGTCGGTTCTCGGTGAGGACATCACCCCCGAAGAACTCGGTGGCCCCAATGTCCACGGCGCTTCCGGCGTTGCCGACCTGACCGTCGCCGACGAGGTTGCTGCTCTGCGCACCGCGGTGCGCCTGATGAGCTACATCCCCGACAACAACCACAGCATGTCCCCCTTCCAGCAGACCAGCGATCCGCTTGATCGCAAGACCTGGGAGATCAATACCCTGCTCAAAAAAGCTTTCAACTCGCCGACCGGGTTCAACACCCCGTTCGACGTTTCGATCATCATCCAGCAGGTTTGTGACTTCGGCGATTACTTCGAAATCCAGCCGGAGCGCTCCCGCGAGGTGGTCACCGCCTTCGGTCGCCTCGGCGGCAACGTCGTCGGCTTCGTCGCCAACAACTCGGCGGTCGCTTCGGGCCAGATCGACTGCGATTCGGCACTGAAGATCGCCCGATTCGTCCGCTTCTGCAATATCTACAATATCCCGCTGATCTTCATGGAAGACACCACCGGCTTCCTGCCGGGCCGCGAGCAGGAGACCCGCGGTATCGTTCAGGCCGGTCGTTCGATGCTCGATTCGATCGTCGACGTCCGCACCCCGCGCATTCTGCTGATCCTGCGTAACGCCTACGGCGGTGCTTATGCCTCCTACAACAACTACCCGACCGGGGCCGACCTTGTTCTCGCCCTGCCGACTACCCGCCTCGCGGTTATGGGCCCGGCCGGCAAGGAGTTCGTCTACAAGGACGAGCTGCGCAAGCTGCGCGGATCGATCAAGGCGCGGGTACAGGCCGGTATCGACGAGCGGGTCAAGGCCGGTATGGACGCCGGGGCCGCCAAGAAGGATGCCGAGTCCGACGCAGCCGAATGGCTCAAGCAGGAAGAAGCGCTGCTGAATCTGCGTTACGAAAAAGAGCTGATGAACCCGAAAGAGGGTCTCGCCCTCGGTTCGATCTCCTCGATCGTCATGCCGACCGATCTGCGCAAGGTGCTCGGCGAAAACATGAACTTCCTGCTCCGTCACTACGAGCCATCGGCTTGGCAGGGCGTACAGCGCGAGTTCCACTAGGGCCGGGATAGAAAAGATGATTGCAAATCAAGGTATTAATCTGGAGATAGAGTCAATGACACAGACAATCGATTATTATAAGAACAACCCGCTGATCCACCGCGATCGCCGTCTCGGCAATTCGTCGTCCGAGTGGGTCCGTTCCTTCTCCTGTGAAGATCTCAAGCCGCTGATTGTTTGCCGCGGCCCGATCCGGAAAGAGGCGATGGATGTCTACGAAGAGATGGGCATTACCCATTACGGCATCCTGCTCTCGGAGAAGGATTCGATTATTTATCCGAACGCCCTGGCGCCAGAACTGCGGCAGCTCAAGGATTCGACCCGCGTGCACCGGGTGCCCGACTACAGCGGCGCCAGCAAGGAGGAGCGGGTCGAGCGGATCAACCAGATCATTCAGATCGCCAAGGACAACGGTTACGATTCGATCTTCTCCGGTTACGGCTTTATGGCCGAGGACGAGGAGTTCGTCGCTGCCATCGAGAAGGCCGGGCTGAAATTCATTGGACCCTGCGCTCATACCCAGGCGAGCGCCGGCAAGAAAGACGAAGCGAAGCGGACTGCGCTCAAGGTCGACGTCAGCGTTACCCCCGGTATCGACAACGTCACCGCCCGCACCCTGATCAAGAAGCACCCGGGCCGCGATGCCCTGCTCGCCGTGGTCAAGGCCGAAGGTCTCGACTGTGACGACAAGATCCTGAACGACGACAAGATCGAGTTGGAGGTTCTGGCCGATCATATCCTGTTCGCTTCCTATGCCAAGGGGATCGACCTCTACAGCATCGACGAGCTCGGCAAGCAGGTTGAGGCCGAGTGCGCCGAAATGTTCAAGCAGAACCCGCAAAGCCGCGTCCGTCTCAAGGCGATCGGCGGCGGCGGTGGTAAGGGTCAGCGGATCCTCGGCGCTGGCCTGCTCGGCAAGAAAAATGCCAGCGACGCCGATATCAAGAAAGCGGCCGCCGACGCCCCCGGCCTGGTCCTCGAGATTCTCAACGAGGTCAAGGCGAACGGGGTTGGCGACAACAAGAACGTCCTGGTCGAGCTCAACATTGAGCAGACCCGTCATAACGAAATCCAGCTTATCGGTAACGGTGAGTGGTGTGTCTCCCTCGGCGGTCGTGACTGTTCGCTGCAGATGCACGAGCAGAAGCTGCTCGAGATTTCGGTTACCCAGGAAGGGCTGGCCCTCGAGATCGATAAGGCGAAGGCGGCCGGCAACAAGGTCCAGGCCAAGGCGCTCGAGACCGATCTCAAGGTCCTGAAGCGGATGGAAGAGGAGTCGGCCCGGTTCGGCCAGGCGGTCGGCCTCGACTCGGCTTCGACCTTCGAGTGTATCGTCGACCGCGACCGTCACTACTTCATGGAGGTCAACACCCGGATCCAGGTCGAGCACCGGGTTTCGGAGCTTTGCTACAGCCTCAAGTTCACCAATCCGAAGGACAAGGACGATTACTTCATCGTCGAGTCGCTGGTCGAGGCGATGGCGTTGCTGGCGCGGCACAAGGAGCGTCTGCCGAAGCCGGAGCGGATCGCCCGTTTCGGGGCCGGCGCCGAAGCGCGGCTCAACGCTACCGACGATTCGCTGTCGCCGAACGCCGGCGGCGTCATCCGCTACTGGTCGGAGCCGCTCGAAGGCGAGATCCGCGATGACCAGGGGATCTGCATGAAGAACCCCGATACCGGCCTGTTCATGCGCTACAACGTGGCCGGCGCTTACGACTCGAACATCGCCCTGCTCCTGACCAAGGGCGAAGATCGCGAGACCAGCTACAACAAGCTCTCCGATGTTATCTGCAACACCAAGATCCGCGGCACCAACCTGGCGACCAA
>PKTZ01000148.1 GCA_002868925.1 Desulfuromonas sp.
GTCGCGTAATCGGCTACCAAAGGATGAGATTCAAGACCATGTTCGGCCTGAGTTACAGCAGCCCAGTCGGCGTGACAAACCACGCAGGTCGCCTCAACTCCTTCAGGAGTCGGGATCATTGTTGCCGGGACCGTATTATCATATCCCGGTTGACGAAGGATTTTATTGTTGGCATCGCGGGGGTTCCCCTTGGCACCATGCGGATCGTGACACCGGAAGCAGGTAACGCGGCCATAAGATGCACCATTATCTGATTGATATATTGTATCAGTTGGATTTTCAAAGGCACCGGCCGCGGGGTTATTTATAGGAGCACCACAGTTATGGGAGTTTTCATTGCTCGGTGTCGAGTTCGAGCCCATTTTATTACTCGCATCACCGATATTGAAACTTCCTAACGCTGCAATATTGTATCCGGGGGAGGTTACTGTCCTTTCAACACGCCCCGAAGCGGGGTTGAATACATATGAAGCCTCTTCATTAATACTCGTCATTGACGGTGACGACCCATGACATCTGGTACAAATATTATCCAATTCTGTCCACGATGTTGCCGGTCTGTGGCATTCAGCGCAATCAAAATTGTGCAACTTTACAACGGCAGCTTCTGCTGTCCCTACCGACAACAAGAAAAGCGCTGTTATTAAAAATGTTGCCAAGAATGTTTTGGATCTCATGGGCTCGCTCCTAGTAATAAACTCAAATCAAAAATCGAGTCTTTAAATCCTTGAACTTTATTTTATATGGCAGGAAAGGCACATGCCGCTGCCAGAATTTGACATAATTAAAAATGGGGGAAATGAATTGTCATGAACATCGTGACATGATGAACACTCCAAAAATTCCTGATTGTTCCCAAAAAACTCTATCCCCTGCCCTTTTGCGTAAGCCAAGGTTTGTAACGCGTTGGTTCCATTAACCGTTTGATCAGAAACGGCATTTACATAATTGAGAGAAATCGGGTGGTCATCTTCGAGGTGACCGGTTGAATTGGGCAGGTCCTGAGTTCCACCGGTCCGCTTGCTGCTTCCCGTCGTTCCGGCGATGTAGGTCGGACTGCCATAATTCTCCAGAACATTCGGCTGTCCACCCAAGATGTTACCGGTATTCAGCAAACTGTTTACTGCAATACTGCCATCATGACAGGAAAGACAGAGCAAGGACTCATCATTCACCGTGGCCACGCTGTTTAACTCTGTCTTCCATGCGTAGGCCGAATTATACATAGTAAAAGCACCGGCTGCCGGATTGCTCCTGTTCCAGAGCGGGCCAGACAGAGAGCCGCCGTGCGGGGTATGGCAGAAAATGCAAACATGGGTTTCATCCGTCTGATAGGATGGTGAACCGGGCCACGCTGTTGTAAAAAATGACAAATCATGTTTGGTGTTCTGGATAGCAGCAAAAGACGTAGATGCCACAAAAAGCAAGAACACTGCCAGTAATGATGTTTTTATTTTCATTCCGATCATTTTCATCCTGTCCCTAGCTTTCGCCTTCCCTTCGGGAGCCGGGCTGCCCATCTTTCCGAATCGGGCCCCATGCTTTGCGTCATCGCGTTACCACGATTTTGCGTTTATCTGAGAAAACTCTTTTAAATCAACAAGTTCTCTATAATTTTCATTTACTGGTTTAACAATGCAACCAGCTCAACTGCCGCATCATAAAGTTCTGCATCACTCGAACCGACATCCGCAATATCACGGGCCGACTGCGCAGCAACGTTGAAATCACCTTCCGAAATCTGCGTGGAGGCATTAGCGATCAGAGTAGCAACATCAATCTCGGCTGCAACCGCGAGATCGGAAACCTGAGTCAGTTTGTCAAGCAGTGCGCCTGTCACGGCGGGCAGGAACTCCTTGCCGGCCGAGCGCATCAGCTGAACCTCGCCGCCAACTAAGCCGATATAGACATCCTTGCCCTGACCGTTATCGCTGTCGACAACAAAGTAGCGTGCACCGGATTCGATCCCGTTGGCAGCAGCATCGACCAGCGCTGTGGCTTCAACCAAGAAAGAACCATCATTCTGCGGCAGACAACGATACAGACTTCCCTCGACCGAGACCAGAAGATCTCGCTGACCATCGGCATCCCAATCGACAAACATGGGCGAGACCGAAGAGGAAAAAGTTGTCAAAGTCTTCGGATATGAAGCCAATTCCGGAGTGGCATCACTGCCATTATTCAGGTAGAGATAGAGTTCGCCTTTACCGGTACCGACCACTAGGTCCTTGTCACCGTCCTGGTCAAAGTCGACAACGGCCGGGTTGGCCTGCGAACCGACATCAATAACGGCACCATTCCCGTTCCGCAGGAAAAGAACCGAATCGAATTCAGGAGCAAGGTCCGAGCTGCTCGCGCTTTGCTGGTAAATCGAAACGTTGCCGTTTGCGTCGCCAACCAGGACATCCTTCTTGTTATCATTATTCCAGTCGGCAACGAAGAGCGCCGTTCCTGGGAGCCGGCCAAACTCGAGAGATTCAGCGGCACCGTACTGAAACTTCGAACCACGCTTGGCAAGAGCAGTAAATAGGCTGACCGCTCCGGCCTCATCACCGACGAGCAGATCGGCCATATCGTCATTGTTGAAATCGACAATAAACGGCGCCACCTGCGCAGCAGACTTGAGCTGAGTCTTGATCGAACGCAGAGCTGTCGCTTTTGTCAGCTCCGGCGCAACCGCGAGAAGAAGGTTGGCGTTCACACTGACATACCCACCCTTGCTGATTTCAACCTGGGAGATGAATGTTTCACAACCGGCCCGCTCAATGACAACCGTGTATGGCCCGGCAGCAACATCCTGCAATTGCAGCGGGGTATTCCCGATAAAGTGTCCGGAGTATGCGGCATTCCCCCCGAGATAGATTTTAGCGTCCGGCATATTCGCGTCGATCGAAAGCATCGCCGGGTTATAATAAAATTGCCCGATCTCCTCGGAAACCGTCTCCAGCTTCAACTCACTGCTATCAATAGCAGTAACCCGCCAAAAATATTTACTACCAGGGATTAATGCCGAGTAATCAGCAAGCGAACCGACAGCAATCGACGTTTCTTTAATTTGCTCTACAGCAACGATCGACATAAAAGTGTTATCAGTGGCAATCTCAACCA
>PKTZ01000203.1 GCA_002868925.1 Desulfuromonas sp.
CTGGTGCCCAGGGACAGAATCGAACTGCCGACACGAGGATTTTCAGTCCTCTGCTCTACCGACTGAGCTACCTGGGCAAGTCGGAAGCCACGTTTATAACGAAACGCTGAATTACTGTCAAGAAAATTGTTGTGTTAAAACCGGCCCTCTGCTAAGGTTTCTTTCACCTTTTTAGGAGATACATTTAAATGCAGCATCGTTTTTCCAGCTTTTGGTTTTTCTTTTTTGGGTTCGGCTTTTTCTTTAGGCCGTCTGCTCGGGGAAGGCTGTTGCTGGATTAGCACTTAAAATCGACAAGCAATCAAACCACGGGCAGACTTCGGACTCCCCGTGGTTTTTCATTTTTTGGATCGGATAAAACCGGGGGCGGGTCATGAAACGGAGGCTGCGCCAAAACGATTTGGCAACCGATCCAAAAAAAGGAGAAATGATATGATTATCGTAATGCAGACCGGGGCCGGCAAGGAAGCGCTGGCGGAAGTCAAAAAAAGAATCAAGGAACTCGGCTACAAGCCGCACGTGATCCACGGCACCACACGTAACGTGATCGGAGCGATCGGCGATGAGCGTGGCAAGTCGGTGTTGCAGTCGCTCGAGTCGATGCCGGGGGTGGAGAGCGTGGTCCCGATCCTCAAGCCGTACAAATTGGCGAGCAAGGAAGTCCGACCGGAGCCGAGTGCGATCGAGATCGCTCCCGGGCTGTCGGTCGGAGGCGACAAGCTGGTGGTGATGGCCGGCCCCTGTTCGGTCGAGAGTGAGGAGCAGATCGTCGAGACGGCACACAAGGTCAAGGCGGCCGGGGCGACGGTACTGCGTGGCGGTGCCTTCAAGCCGCGGACCAGCCCCTATTCGTTCCAAGGGATGGAAGAGGATGGTCTGAAACTGCTCGCCCTGGCGCGCGAGGAGAGCGGACTGCCGATCGTTACCGAGGTGGTCAATCCGCGTGATGTCGACCTGGTCGCCAAGTACGCCGACATCATGCAGGTCGGGGCGCGCAACGTGCAGAACTTCGCCCTGCTCAAGATGCTCGGCCAGCTCGACAAGCCGATCCTGCTCAAGCGGGGGATGGCGACCACGATCCAGGAGTTCTTGATGAGCGCCGAATATATCCTGAGCGAAGGGAACCAGCGGGTGATGCTCTGCGAACGCGGGATCCGGACCTTCGAGACGGCAACCCGGAACACCCTCGATATCTCGGCAGTGCCGGTGCTCAAGGAGCAGACCCACCTGCCGGTGATCATCGACCCCTCGCACGCGACCGGCCACGCCAGCCTTGTGCCGTCGATGTGCTACGCCTCGGTGGCGGCCGGCTGTGACGGTCTGATCGTCGAGATCCACCCAACCCCGGAGACGGCGACCAGCGACGGTCCGCAGTCGCTGCGACCGGAGGAGTTCGCGGCGATGATGCAGAAGCTGGCCGAGTTCGCGAAAGTGACGGGGAAGAAATTATAAAAGTGAGGTGAAAGGAAAAAGGTTCGAGGACAAAGGGTAAACCTTTCACCTTTAGCCTTTAACCTTTTACCTGATCAAGAAAGGTTCTCTTATGTTTTTTGTTCCGCTGAACCAGGTTGAATCGGTCGAATTGCTCATCCACGCCCTGCGTGCAGCGGCCGGCCAGGCAGACTGCAGCAGCTGTCCCGTGCGCAAGGTTTGTATGAAACAGTGCCTGACTATCGCCGATTCAATCGAGAAGATGGCTCAAAACGGAACCTTGCTCGAACTCGATGACGGGTCGGATGCTCCCGGCCCGTCATCACCGCAAGATGAGGCGAAAAAGAAGCCGTTACCCGCTAAACAAGGCCCTTCCCTGAAGATTGTGAAATAGGGACTTTTTCGCCCTGTCCGAACCGGTTTCCGCGACGAAAAAATGTTGAACCGGCCGGGCCGGCGTGTTAAGAAAGAAAGTTGTTTTTTCTCGCCTGTTCCACGTTTTTCATTTGTATTTCAAAAAATCTCAAGGAGGAGATTCATGAATAGGGTTCTGACCTACAACGCGATCTCGGTAAAGGGTCTCGACAAGTTTTCCCGGGACAAGTACGAAGTGGCCAGCGAGCTGGGCAGCCCGGACGCGATCATGCTGCGCAGCCATGTCCTGGCGCCGGACGATATCGGCGAAACGGTCAAGGCGATCGGCCGCGCCGGGGCCGGGGTCAACAACATCCCGGTCGAGAGCTGCACCGAGCGCGGCATCGTTGTTTTCAACGCGCCCGGCGCCAACGCCAACGCGGTCAAGGAGCTGGTGGTCGCCGCCCTGCTGATGTCGACCCGCGACATTTTCGGCGGGGTCGAATTCGTCAAAAGCGAAGGGCAGGGCAAGAGCCCGGAAGAACTGCACAAGATCGTCGAGGCGGGCAAGAAAAAATACGGCGGCAGCGAGCTGAAGGGAAAGACACTCGGCGTGGTCGGCCTCGGCGCCATCGGTTCCCTGGTTGCAGAAACCGGCCTGATGCTCGGCATGGAGGTCTACGGCTACGACCCGGCCCTCTCGGTCGAGGCGGCCTGGCGACTCTCCAGCGATGTGCAGCGGGTCGAAAACATGCAGTCGCTCCTCTCTAAGTCCGACTTCGTCTCCCTGCACCTGCCGGTGCTGGAGGCGACTCGCAACCTGATCAACAAGGAGCTGGTCGAAAGCTTCAAGCCGGGCGCCAAGCTGCTCAACTTCTCCCGTGAGAAGCTGGTCGATACCGAGGCGATCATCTACGGCCTCGACAGCGGCAAGGTCAGCCAGTACCTTTCCGACTTCCCGATTCCGGAGCTGCTCGAGCGTGACGACGTGATGCAGATCCCGCATCTCGGCGCGAGCACTGCCGAAGCGGAAGAGAACTGCGCGATCATGGTCGCTGACCAGCTGATCGATTTTATCGAGAACGGCAACATCAAGAACTCGGTCAATTTCCCGAATATCGCCCTCGAACGGACCAGCGGCTACCGGATTGCTTTTTCCAACCGCAACGTGCCGAAGATGCTCAATTCGGTCCTCTCGGTTCTAGCCGATCGGGATATCAACGTGATCGACATGATCAACAAGAGTCGCGACGAGGTTGCCTACAACATCATCGATGTTGAGCAGGAGCCGACCGCCGAGCTGATCGCCGAGCTGGAAGCGATCGAAGGGGTTATCAACGTCCGCGTTATTTGATTCACTGAATTCATTTTCATAAATAAAAAGGAGAGAACAATGTCAGGTCAGGTATACAATTTTGGCGCCGGTCCGGCGATGCTGCCGGTTCCGGTCATGGAAAAAATCCGCGATGAATTTATCGATTTTCAGGGGATGGGCGTCTCTATTATCGAGATCAGCCATCGGGCCAAGCAGTTCGAGCAGGTTCTCCTCGACGCCCAGGAGCGTTTTCGTCAGCTGACCAACCTGCCGGAGAATTACAAGATCCTGTTCGTGCACGGCGGCGCCCGCATGCAGTTCTCGGCCCTGCCGCTGAACCTCGCCGGCCGTTCGGCGACGAAGAAGTGCCTCTATGCCGAGACCGGCAACTTCGCCAAACTGGCGAACAAGGATGCCAAGCCGTTCGGTGACATCAAGGTGATCGCCAACACCGCCGACTCAAACTATGACCACATTCCGGAGATCACGCCGGAGATGGTCGACCAGGACGCGGCCTACCTGCACATCACCAGCAACAACACCATCTACGGCTCCCGCTACAACAGTTTCCCGGAGACCGGGAACGTGCCGTTGATCGCCGATCAGACCTCGGAGATTCTCTCCCGCGTCATCGACTACAGCAAGTTCGGTTGCATCTACGCCGGCCTGCAGAAGAACCTCGGCCCGGCCGGGACCGCGATCGTCGTTATCCGCGAAGACCTGCTCGGCCAGGCCGCGGCAGAAACCCCGACCCTGCTCAACTACGAGCAGTGCGCCAAGGACAACTCCCTGACCAACACCGCCAACACCTTTGCCATCTACGTTACCGGCCTGGTGCTGGAGTGGCTGCAGGAGCAGGGTGGCGTCGCCGCCATCGAGAAGGTCAACGAGCAGAAGGCGAA
>PKTZ01000104.1 GCA_002868925.1 Desulfuromonas sp.
CTGATATTTAAGAATGGCGAAAATGCTCCGAGCAGCCCTGATGAGAGGGTCATTTTACCTTACTCTGATATATATCAGGATATTCTTCAAGAAATTGTAGCCAGTCCATAACAACTTCATTCCAGGGAGGTTCTTCGCCTTCGATGACGCGAAGAAATCTCTCTTGTTCCGAGAAGAATGGTTTGAGGATCCCTGTCGACATTGCCATCCAATACTTCCCCAAGGATCGAATGACGTATTTACCATGCGGGCTATAGTCATCAGATAAGTTCACATCATAACCGCCGAGACGCATCACCTCCAAATGGGGTTCCGGAATAAAGTTTTCGACATGACTCATACATTCGAGGATGTAGGCAATCATATCCTTGTTCTTCAGAATACCCGTGTGACTGCTTTCGAAGCCGAGTTGTTTCGTTGCTTGCTGCTGAGCTTCCAGGCGCAATTGGCTCGATAGAGGAACAACGCCATCGCTATTTTTACTGAGCTTCAGAGTCGCTGGATTATCATACGCATAAAGCAGCTGATGCTCAGTCGAGGCTGGCAGCGGTTTGCGAAACAGCTCTTTTATAAAGCGACTTTCGGGATTTACATCGCGCCAGGAAGGTAACACTATCAATCCATGCTTTTCACCCGATGCCGCTGCCGGATGCCCGTCGAAGGGGCTGGCGATAGTAATCAAAAGGGGGATCTTGTTTTCCTTCGAATCGCTATCATACTTATTCAAAGCTTCCCTTACAATCAAACCACCCATGCTGTGAGCAACGACAATCATTGGGATCTTATCTAGCTTAACAACTTTCCCTGATAGAAATATTCGGAGAAAAACTTCAGAGAGTTGATCCAGATCTCCTCCAGAGGGGTAGTAAAAAAACCAGGGTTTGTAGCGCTCCCGATCGAGCTGGTTAATGATTGGCTCGAAGGCACGGATTGAACCGCCAACACCGTGAACAAATACTACAGGAATCTTGAATCCGAGATCTTCTTCCAGGGCATAGAACATGGTCGGTGATTTTTCCAGAAATGATGCCGGATCGTACATGCCCAGCGTAGCCATGTTTTCTGAAAAGAGAGGATCGTCAAGATCGCGTATGGAACCGGTTGGATAGAACAAGGATTTTTGTGGATTGGCGTGCTTCGGTTTCGAAAACTCTTCAACCCAGACAATTTGCTGAGGAGCAGAAAGCTCAATCTCGATTCGATCTAGAACCTTATCGGGAGAGGTCGTTTGGTTCAAAGAGATGACCTTTTGGCCGACTACTTCAGTTTGATCAAAAATCTGGTTATTGTCCTTGTCGGCAAAAACCAGCAGTTGATATTCACCTTCAGGCAAATTTAAGCCGAAATGGGTTCCCGCTCCGGCAAAATACATTGTGTCAACACATTCGTGTGGTTTGAATTTGCTCGAATACGCGGCAACTGCCAAGGGGAGATGATTGTATTTTCTCTTATCATCGATAGTTTGACCAATGACAAAATAGGTTTCCCTATCGATCATATGCTTCAAGTTGACCTGTCCGGGGTCAGCTTTTTGAATCCGAGCATATTCTGCCTGGACAGCAACATGCTTCATGTACGAGCAAGAACATAGAGTACAAAGCAAAAAAAGGCAGAACGTGATTTTTTTCACGCCAAGAGTCCTCCTCTGACAATTACTCGAAAACCAACCTTCAGAAACTTATATCACCTTGCGCACATTGATTCACTAAGGATTTACTTCACAAAACAATCGTCCCCCCCCACTACCAGACTTGACAGATCCCATACCCTCTCTTATAATTTGTGGTAATTCGTGGTTAATAGTGGTGATACAGGGTTACAGGTGGTCATATGAATTTCAGTGGCGAACACTTCAAGGCTCTCGACGACAAAGGACGCTTGAGCATCCCCCGCGAATTCCGCGAGCAATTAAATGAAACCGGCAACCGGCTGGTACTCACCAAGAACATGGAGGGTGGCCTCACCCTCTTCTCACCTGCTGACTGGGTTGAGTTCGTCAAACGTCTGGAAGAAATCCCCACCGGCAAGCAACGCAATGCCCTTAATCGTCTTTACCTGGCCCCTAAAACCGATATCCAGGTTGACAAACAGGGACGCATTCCATTGAGCCGCGCCCAGCGAATATGGCTCGGGCTGATCGATGACGACCGTGAGGTGGTACTGGTTGGTAATTTTCACAGAATCGATCTGTTCAGTATTGAACGCTACAGGGAAGTGGTTTCCGCAGATGTCTCCCTGATCAAGGAGAACGAGGCGTTGATCAATAAAGTCGACCTCCCGTAGCAGAAAGACATATCGTCGGATCGAAACGTTAAGCGGCGACAAGATAGAACAGTGAGTGTCCAGGAGAATATCGTACTGACAAGGTAATCTAAGGACGGAGGGTATTATGAAATATCATACACTTCAATCCACCGGATTCGTTTTGTACCACAAAAAGACTTTCAACTGGGGCTCAGTCAATAACCTCCTGATGCGCTGCCTTGACCAACTATGGAAAGATATCATCCCAACCATCATCATGCTTATATGCAGTAGCATTATCACTCTGTACGTATGTGAATTGATCGACCGGACCAGGATGCACTCCATGGAACTGAAACCGGCCCATACAAGATACACTCAACCATATAAGTCTTAAATGTAATATTCAGTGCAGAAGACTTAGCAACATAATCATCAATAAATCTACCCCCGTTTTCTATCCAAAATCTGCCCATCAATGAGGCGTTGCATTCGTTGCAATCGAAAACTATGCAACGCCAAATGCATCATTTAAAATTAATTTACTTAAATTAAAGTCTATTAATTTACTGCAAGCCCGCCAAAATATACTTTATAGCGATATTTGAATATTGAACTCGAATAATTAAACAAACATTAAAACGTGCTAACATTTGTTGCGAATGCAACATATATATTTTTAATGAGCGCACGACTCAACGACCCTGCACACCTATCTAAGTTATTGATTTTATTCCTTTATAAAAAAATTAATTTAAATTAATGTTTTTGGCACGGGACTTGGATTTATAACAAGTCAAACAGACAAACAAGCCGAAAGGAGGCTGCCATGAACGCCAAAA